>CBCPND010000031.1:0-7219 GCA_965120395.1 uncultured Helicobacter sp. | reverse complement strand
GGTATAGAAAAACGCATTTTGTCTTTGTAAAGCTTTACCCCTTAAAAGAAAAAAATCAATCAATATTTAATGAAAATATAGCCTTTTAGATTTTCAATTTGTTTTAAATTCTGAAATTAAAAAATTCCAGCATTTGCAGTATTGCTTTGGGGGTTTTGAGGATTTTCAAAAAATTTTATTTTGTGTGAGGCTAGCGCACTTGGTGTGCATTTCTGAAAAAGCAATTCTAAGATTTGAGATGAGAAATCGTTGTTTTCGTAGTGCAGGATCAAGGGGGAGGGTTATAAACATAAAGCCCACCCTTAAATCCAAGCACAGATTCAACAATTTATCGCTCAAAGCCAAATTGCCAAGATTCTACTTCTTAAGTCCTTCTAATAGTTCTAACGATTTGCTCTCTAAATTCTTCATATTCTGCATGATCGTATCTGAGTTTTTTTGCGTGATTTCTTGAGTTATACAAGAAGTGGCTTTATTTGTGAAGTGCAAAATATTATCGCTTATTTCTTTTATATGATTTTCTGGGATTTTAGAGAGAATTATCTCTTTTGATGAAGGATCATCAAGCAATCTTGAAATTGGATTCTTATTAGAATCTTTGGCTTTTTGTGCATTTAGCGAGAAATACACATCTGATTTATATAAAATATGATCAAGCTTTGTAACAGATAAAATCAGTCTCTCAGAAAGCTGTGTGAAGACTTCCTTAAGAGAATGTGAGTGACTTTCCATTTTCTCAAATACCTTATAAAATTCATTAATCGTCTCTCCAGAATTATTAGCAATCTTGCTTACTTCTGAGCTAGAGTGTTCTATAACTTCAATTTCTTGTTGCATTGCTTGGATTGAAACTGAGATTTGATTTATTGCTTGTTGGGTTTTCTCAGCTAGTTTTCTAACCTCATCCGCCACAACTGCAAACCCCCTTCCGTGCTCACCTGCACGCGCAGCTTCGATTGCTGCATTAAGTGCAAGTAGATTTGTTTGCTCTGCAATATCGCTAATTAGAGTTGTTATGTTTCCAATGTCAGAGGATTTTTGTGTAAAGTTTTCAATTGCTTGGTTGTTAGAATCTATAAGTTCTAAAAGATGATTTACAGAATTTGTTAGAGTTTTTACATTATCTTTGCTTGCAACTGAGTAATGTCTAATATCTTTAATATTAGAATTTACCTTTCTCATAAAGATTAAATCCTCATTTAAATCATTTGATATGTAATCTAGATTTGTGTTTTGGCTGTTTAGATTTAGATTCATTAAATTCTTAGCTAGAGCATTTTTGATGGATTCTTTGGTATTTATTTCGATTTTAGAAAGCGCGTCATTAATACCTTCAATATTCTGCTTAAAAGTTGTATTTAGCCCATCAGGAATTCCATAGCGATAATATTTGCCTTCTTGAGAAGATTTAATGATTGTGGAAGCTTCTCGTGAAAATGCCTCTAAATGATCGATACAATTATTAAGATACTCACAAATTTCACTTAAAATTTTGCTGCCCTTAATAAGCGTGATTCTTGATTCAAACCTTCCATCCGCACAATCTTTAGTCACATCATAAAGCTTTTTTATTAGAATCTTATCTTGCTTTTCTACTAAAATCTTGCCCAACGCCACAACCAAAATCACAAGCAAAGCAATGCTTGCAGCAAGAGCATTTCCGATAAATCCAAAAATAGCTCCAACCAATGATAAAACAACAATTCCTAAAATTCAAATATCAAACATCATATACACCTTTTTGCAAATTTAAAATGTAGTGGTTGTAGCTTATATTTGCCTTTTTAATCGTAGATTCTAGCAGTTCCAAGCTTTTAGGGATAGAGCCGCTTTGCTCGATTGAAAGCATTTGATTATAAAGATTCTCAATTTTTGCAATTGCGTTTGGGTTTGCCTTGCGTCTTACGGAGTAATAGCCAATGATATTTCCTTGTGCATCTTTTGATGAAGTGATATTTGCAAACACCCAATAAAATCTACCAGTTTTGTTTTTATTCTTTACAATTGCGAAAAATTCATCACCTTTTGCAATCCCTTGCCATAAGAATTTAAAAACCGCTTTTGGCATATGATTGTGTCGCACGATATTGTGTGGTTTGCCTAGAATCTCTCTTTCGCTAAATCCGCTATAAGTTAGGAAATCCTTGTTGCAATAAGTTACTATTCCTTTTAAATCGGTTTTTGATGTTATAAGCGTGTCATCTTTTAGTTTTATCTCTAGGTTACTCATCAAGCTCCTTTTACCTAAATTTTGTCTCAAAACTTTTTGTAGTTTATGATCTGCCTTTATTAGTCATTTGCAAATTTTACAAATCGGCTATCTTACATTTTTATTTTTAACTTTGATTAAAAACAATAAATTTTATGCTTTAAAAATTTTAATAAATAATTAGCTATATTTCATTAAATTAGGTTTTTAAAACAGCAAGGATACCAATTAAATTATTGAGATCAAACCCCTTTAAAAAATGACACAAAGGAAATATTGCAAAAAGCAGCACTTAAATAATTTAAGCATAAGATCTTTTATTTTCAATGATTGTTATATTCAGTGAGGGGGGAGGGTCGTTATAGGTGCTTTTATAAATTTTGGAGTGATGAGATGCGATGCGATTTTATGTTGTAAAGATTTTATTGTTTGCTTTAAAATCGTATCAATTTGTTTTTGTGAAAGCTCGGAGCTTGGTTTAGGGATAATGACATAATCACGATCCCAAGTTTGCCATTTTTTAGTATCTTTTTTAGAGTAGAGTCCAATGGTTGGGATCTGCAAATGTGAAGCTATGTGAATTGTCCCAGTGCTTGGGCTAATGACACAGCTCATTTGAGATACCATCTCAACAAGATATAAAACATCATTATTGTTTTTATAGATGAAAAGTCTATTTGATGCAAAAGAGCGCATAGCTAGATTCTCCATAAAAGTGCTATGAACCTTATCATATGTCACCACAATGATAAGACACTGCGGTAAGGCTAGAATCTGCTCAAGCAAGCTTATCCAGTCTTGTATGGATAATGTATGTGTTGTAGCATTGCTAAAAGGATTAAGCAGAATCCAAAAATATGGCTGATTGGGGAGAGTTTGCACGGAGTTGTTTAGAAATTCATTTATGCTAGTTTTATGCTTTTTGTCAGTTTGAATGCGAGCTTTAGACATATCAAGGTTAGGGAATTTACTATCATAGAGTTTGGGATTTATCCTACGAGCTAGCAAAAATGGATGCAAAAGCCCATTGTTACGATACGATGGCAAAAATAGCAGAGTGGTTTTAAAGCGCCTTGAGAGAAGGTTTGGGATTTTTGTTGCAGAAATGATGTATTTTGCATTTGTCTTGAGAAGGATATCAAAGAATGCTTTACGCGGATTCCCAGCGATAATATAATCACAATGATAGCTATTGATAAGCTCTATATGACAAGCTTTAAGCTCGCCAATATCAACACACTCATCCACAAAATCAGTATGATTACACAAATGACGCATTAACGCATTGCCAAAAATAACAAGCTTACATCCATAGATATGTTTTATGGCATAATAATGATGATAAGATTCTGATAGTATCACCCAAAGCATAATGAAACACATATCCAATCGTCAAAAGCACTCCTTGTAAAAATATAATGGCAAGAAAATAAAAGGTGTATAGTATCATTTTTTATCTTTTATTGTTTTGTAGATTTAAATATTTATACCAATTAAACTTAGCTATATTTTCATTAAATTAAATATTGATTTTTGTCTTTAAAGAGTTATTGTAAAGACAATTGAGTTCTCTATAATTATTTGAATTATTGGATTTTAAAGCAGGATAAGCCATTAAATTATTGAGATCAAGTGTCTTTTAAATATATGTGGTTTATATTCTCCTTGTATTTGAATACGCTTTAGGCTATATATTTAAAGAATCAATACACTATGAAAATAGAGCTATTTGATTTTAATAGATTCCAGATCCTATGATTTTTAAAAAATCAAGATTCTAGCAAAGCACAATTCTAAGGTTTAAGATAAGAAATCGTTGTTTTCGAGTAAAGCAAATAATAAAAAATAAATGGAGCTTGCTTGAAGTAAGTAACCAAGCACTTTGCTGTAGAATCAACAATTTATCTCTCAAAGCTGAATTGTTAGATTCTAAATATTTAAATTTTCATTTTAAAATTACAGCCGAGTTTATGTATAAAATTTACAGATTCTGTTAAGGAGCGACAATGAAAATTCTATTAAGCTTTATGCTTGTTTTTTTCTCACTTCAGGCTTACTCTATCACGGATATGCCAAAATCCACAAAGCGCATAAATCCGCTAGGCGATGCAAGTGCAATTTATTCTTACAATGACGCTATCGCTAATGCCACAAAAGCTGTAGTTAATATCTCCACGCAAAAAAAGGTCTCAAACCAAATGTTTGCAAACCCGATGTTTAACGATCCGTTTTTCCAGCAATTTTTTGGAGATATGTATAGACAAATCCCAAAAGACAGAGTTGAGCGTTCTTTAGGAAGTGGTGTTATCATCTCATCTGATGGCTATATCGTCACAAACAACCACGTAATCGATGGTGCAGATAAAATCATCGTAACCCTACCTGATGATACAAGCGAATATACAGCCACATTGATAGGCACAGATAAAGATGGCGACATTGCCATTATTAGAATCAATAAAAATAATCTCCCTTTTATTAGATTTGCTGATAGCTCAGATGTAAGAATCGGCGATATTGTCTTTGCCATTGGGAATCCATTCGGTGTGGGCGAGAGTGTAACGCAAGGCATCGTCTCAGCGACAAATAAAAATATCCAAATCAATGCGTATGAAAACTTCATCCAAACGGACGCTTCAATCAATCCGGGAAATTCTGGAGGTGCGCTTATAGATTCTAGAGGTGCGCTAATTGGTATCAATACTGCTATCCTCTCACAAACTGGCGGCAACCACGGAATTGGCTTTGCCATTCCTGCAAATATGGTTAAAGAAGTGGCAAATTCTTTGGTTAAAGAGGGCAAAATCCAAAGAGGCTATGTCGGTGTAGGCACGCAAAACATCACACAAGATCTACGCCAAAATTATGGAAACACACAAGGTGCTGTTGTCATTAGTATCGATCCTAACTCCCCAGCGAAAAAAGCCGGGCTTATGGTGTGGGATTTAATCACAGCAGTAAATGATAGACCTGTGAAAAATTCTGTGGATTTGCGTAATGCCATTGGTAGCTTTAAGCCTAACACGAAAGTTACATTAAGCATTTTACGCGATGGCAAGCCTCATAAAATCCAAGTTACCCTCGCAGAACGCAAAGATTCTGATAGTGAAACATCTGTAAATATCCCAGAATCTAGCGATGAGCCAAATTCACTTAGAGGTATGCGCATAGAACCCCTAACAGCTCAAATCCGCCAACGATACAGAATCCCAGATGATGTAAAAGGTGTGATTGTAACGCAAGTAGCTGACAACTCAAGCGCGCAAGAAGCTGGATTCTCACAGGGTGATATTATCGCACAAGTCGAAGACATTGCCATTGAAAATACAAATGATTTTACAAGAGCCCTTAACAAATACAAAGGCAAATTAAAGCGATTTTTGGTGTATTCAAATCGGGGCATTAAAACAATCGTAACAAAATAATCCACTAACGCATTAGCTAAACTTTAGCTAATGCTATTATGTGGAAATTCAAGATTCAACCCCTTCTTACCTTAATCATTGATTGAAGCTACTCTAAAGTATAAAGCTTATTTGCGCCATCTTGATAAGACAGGATATGAATCTTATCATCTATAAAAAGCATACTTCTTGCATTTGTGATACCGCTAGGATATGCTATAGTGCGCACAACCTCTTGCTTTGCTACATCAATCACAGCTATAACATTGTGATTTTTACTTAAAGCATAAATCATATTGTTATGATAAACCATAGATGTAATGTAAAGTGAGCCTAGAGTTTCGCCCTCTTTTAGTGTCGCTTTTGGGGTAAATTCTCCAGAAAGCACCCTATCATCCAAAAGAAACTTTGAGATTACGAACTTTTTCTTATCTCTGTTGTTTGGCACTGTGGCAAGATAGATATATTTATCATCGCTTGTCATACTTGCTACGTGATGAAATTTTGAGCGCACAGTATCAAGCCTACCACGCCCTAATCCCTCGCCTTGTCCTTCAAATTTATCTGCTCCTTGTATGAAGTCCGCATACTGCAGTGCTTCATTAGCTTCTGGATTCTTGCCAAAGCGTAAAAATGTCTTATTTGAACCCATTAAGAGATATT
Organism: uncultured Helicobacter sp.; assembly: GCA_965120395.1. Classification (GTDB taxonomy): domain Bacteria; phylum Campylobacterota; class Campylobacteria; order Campylobacterales; family Helicobacteraceae; genus Helicobacter_B. The sequence continues at coordinate 943 of CBCPND010000031.1, read as the reverse complement.
TATCTTGCATATAAGGAATTATGCCTATGATAGGATCGATTGTAGCCGCGAAGCACGGATCAATCACAAATCCCTCTTTAACATTAAAATCTTTATCTAAAAACGCCACATCAAATTTAGAACTCACCACAAATTCACCATTAATATAAGCAAGCGTGTTAATAGGCTTATCAAAGGCTATATCCCTCTGTGCTAGAATCTTTAATTCTCTATCTATGCTTGCAAATGGAGAATTTTTGCTCTCATTATCAAATACAATGCCTAGCTTTTTATCCGCAGGAGCGAAGGCATAATCAGGGGCTTTCACATCCCTTACTCCTAAAAATGAAATATTTTGCCAATTCCCCTTCCAGCCATCAGTGCTCCAAATATTATACTTAGGACTAAGGCTAAATCGCACCGGATTGCTCTGCCCGATGTATGGAGGCACACCTGTACTTACAAATGCTTGAAACATATTTGAACCTACTATAATAGTGCTAATCACAATAGCTAAAAAGCTAAAACTATTAAACGCTCTAAATTTTGCCCCATTTAGCTCTCTCTCAAATGCCCAGAATCTAGGGGCAAATGCAAAAATAACGCCCAAAAACAAAACCACAAACCAAAACACAATCTCCGCCCAAGAATAAGTATGAATGCCAAATACTTGCAATGCAAACCCTTGGTCTAAATCCCTATGTGCGTGCATTCCATAATGTAAAAAAGACTGATATAAACCAATGGCTGCCATAATTAAAAGCATCGCTATATATCTGCTTTTTAGTCCATATCGCACGATAAAAAACGCCATCACACCTATAAAAATCATAGATTCTCGCTGACCCCAGCATAAATAGCACGGACTATCGCCCATAATATAGCCAAAGACAATATTAGCAATCCCCACAGGGAGAAGAATGATTAAAAACCCTGCCAAACACATAAGCGTGTAAAAAAATTT
>CBCPND010000030.1:0-17896 GCA_965120395.1 uncultured Helicobacter sp. | reverse complement strand
TTTTGCCGTTATAGGCAAGGCAAGTGCTCTATCAAAACAAGATGGAGAAGTAACACAAGAGCAAATCAATAATCTTGTGAGTGATATCATCTATTAGCTCTCAAAAGAGTGCTATTAGTGATTTAGCAGATGTTTTTAGCGATCAAAACGATGTTTTAGACAAAATTACAAATCTTGATAAAAAGATTGCATTAGAATTAAATTTTTAATTCTAATCTTTATGAAAATAAAGTTATTTTAAGATATGACATAAAGTTCAAAAAGGGGTGTTTATGAAAAAATCTTTATTTGCAACAGCGATGTTTTTAGTAATTTCTAGCAAGCAAATACTTGCTTGTGATTATTATGAAGATGTAAGCGTATTAAACAAAATACTAGATACTGGGATTTACAAGTCAAATGTATCAGGTAAATGCTCCAATGATAAAAAAAGTTTTATATCAATCAGGATGGTAAGGCAAAAGTATTGCTTACTTATAAGTAAGGAAGATAAGAAAACCATTATTGGTATTCTAGAAGTGAATTTAAAAAATGACATAAGAGAGGGTTTATATAAATATTATTATAAATCTGGTGCATTACAGGAAGAGGGAATTTTTAAAAACGATAAAGCAGAAAGTTTATTTAAAGAATATTACGAATCTGGGCAAATTAAGAAAAGAAGCAAATTATAAAAATAGCGTAGAAGAGGGTTTATGGAAATATTATGATGAATCTGAAAACTGAATGAAGAAATAAATAGGCTATATTTTCATTAAATATTGATTGATTTTTTCTTTTAAGGGGTAAAGCTTTACAAAGACAAAATGCGTTTTTCTATGCCATTTGAATATGGGTTTTAAAATAACAGGAATGCACAATTAAATTATTTAGACCAAATGTCTTTAAAAAAAATAGTAGTTCATATTCCTTGCATTTGAATTATTTTAAAGAACAATACACTATGAAAACAGAGCTTTTTAGAAATAATTGAGTTTTTATAAAGAGTGATTTTAAGGTTGCTATCTAGATAGCCGATTGGACAATCGCTTTCAATTGATTCTTTAGTAAAAAGCGAAGAGTTCAGATAAGGCAAATAGGCAAATTCTTTATTTAGCGTGCGCTTGCCATAATCTCTAGCCAAAACTTCAAAGAATAGATTCTCTAAAGTTTGAAAATCTTTAATCTTGGTAGAAGTTAGGAATGCTAGATTCTTGTCTTTATTATCGTCTGGATTAAATTCTAAAAGCTTAGATTCTATGAGCTTTAGGAATAAGATGCGATTTAGCCAAATGATGATTAAGCGCATCATTTTTTCAAAAAGCTCATCTTGTGGCTCTTTTTGAAGGGATTTTAGATTTTGAAGTTTATCAAGGATATGTTTAGCAAAGTTTGTTTGCTGGCTATCATCAATTGTGATTTTTCTAGATTCTATCTCTTTAAGTCCCTAAGATATGCAAAAGCTCTAGGTAGAATCTTTCATTAAGCGCGTTTGGATCGATGCTTCGCTCATTGTATAAAAATTCTGGGCTTAAAATGCGTGCGATGGTTTTTAGGTCTTTTTCGTTGATTTTACTTAAATCAAAGTGGAATCCTTCTAAATCTATGCTTGATAAATCGCCATCTCTATCGATAGAATCTAAGAAATTTTCAGAATCTATGATTTTAGAAAGCTCATCATAGAAATCTTGATTGGTTGCCTTGCTGGCAAAAATATTTTCTTTATTGCTAAAGTTTTTATAAAGCTCTTTGATTGGCTTTGATTTCTCAAAAATACGCCTAAATTCACTTGATTTAAAGATATAAAATTTATGAAAATCAGTGATGATGATAAAGCTTAAAGAAGTGTTTGGGGTTAGCAAGCTAGAATCTCGCTCGCGTAAATAATATAAAACGCATTCGTGAAGCGCGCGACAATTAAGATTTGTAGAGCTAAACATTTCTTTTGTGTTGCTTGACTTTTTAGCTTCGATGATGACTTTGACATTGCCATTTTTAAGCAAGGCTAGGTCGATATTACTATTGCCTTTTGCGCCGCTTTGCTTGTGTTGAGAATCTGCGCTAAACCCTAATTCTGTAAAAATTTTTGCAAAGTATTTGCAACTTTGTTGGTTTCTCATCTTGGCTTGAGCGATTTTTTAGTTTCTCAAGGTAGGATTCTAGGTTGGCTTCAAAATTTGGATTTGCTTTTGTGCCTTCAAGATTGATTTGGGAGAGTGGGATTTGCTTAAAAGTAAGTGTCATAGGATTCCTTATTGAGTGGTTTTTGGCTGTTTATTTTTTGAGCTTATATAGAGATAAATGGCGTTGATTTCTTCATCCGTGAGATCGTATTTTGGCATTATGCCTTTGTCACCCGCTAGGGCTTTTTTGAATCTTTCTAAGCTTAGGTTGTTGATTCTTGGGATGATAATAGATTTTACTTTGCCCTTGTGTATGTAAGTGGCAAGCAAAGCTTCTTCGCCATTTTCTCCGTGGCATTTGACGCAGCCGATGCTACGCGGATATTCATAAAGGCTTTTGCCGTATTCTTGGGGTGTGATGAAGTCTTCATCGGATGCCAAATGAGATGATAATTTGGATTCTAGCTTTTGTGCGCTAGATTCCGCATAACCACAAGCGTAAAATATCATAAACACAGCACAAAATAATCTCATATCAAAGCCTTAAGTTTTTTTGATTATAATATCGTTTTTTATCTCAAATTTAGATTTTAATTCAAAGGTGTTTTATGACGCTTTTAGATGGAAAAAGCCTCTCTTTAAAAATCCAGCAAGAAATCAAAGATTCTATAAAATCTTTGCGCAGAGCGCCAAAGCTTGTTGTGATTTTAGTTGGTGATGATCCTGCGAGTGTGGCGTATGTGAATATGAAGACAAAAGCTTGTAAAAATGTCGGCATATCAGGGGAGCTGCTTAGATTCCCTAAAGATATAAGCCAAGCGAGCTTGCTTGATGAGATTACTGTGTTAAATGCAGATGTGGGCGTGGATGGAATCTTAGTGCAGCTGCCTTTACCTAAGCATATCAATGCTTTAGAGATTCTAAAAGCGATAGATCCTACAAAGGATGTCGATGGATTCCACCCACTAAATGTCGGTAAAATCCAATGTAGGCTTGATGGATTCTCGCCAGCTACGCCACTTGGCGTTATGGAGCTACTTCAAGCTTATGACATAGAAGTCAAAGGTAAAAATGTCGCAATCATCGGTGCAAGTAATATCGTAGGCAAGCCATTAGCCTCGCTTATGCTCAATGCCGATGCGACAATTAGCGTGTGCCATATTTTCACAAAAGACATAAGCGTTTATACTAAGGATGCAGATATTGTCTGTGTGGCAGTTGGCAAGCCAAATTTAATTACTGCCGATATGATAAAGCAAGGCGCGATAATCGTTGATATTGGCATAAATCGGCTAGATTCTGGAGCGTTGGTTGGTGATGTGGATTTTGAAAATGTAAGTAAAAAGGCAAGCTTTATTACGCCTGTGCCCGGCGGAGTAGGACCAATGACAATTGTTTCACTCTTGCGCAACACAATCAAAGCTTATCAAATCAATAACATCTCAAAGGATAATGAATGAATATTCTTAAAAAACTCTATAAATTCTCTTCAAGCTGGAGTGGCACGATAATTATTGTCTTGCTTTTAATATTTTTTGTGGCACAAGCCTTTGTGATTCCATCGCGTTCGATGGTTGGCACGCTTTATGAAGGGGATTTTTTGTTTGTGAAAAAGTTTAGCTATGGAATCCCAATTCCGCGCATTCCGTGGATTGAAGTGCCTGTGTTGCCAGATTTTAAGAAAAATGGACATTTAATTTCTGGAGATATGCCAAAAAGGGGTGATATCGTGGTATTCATCCCGCCACATATGGAGAAGACTTACTTTGTCAAAAGGCTTTTTGCAGTGGGTGGCGATGAGGTTGTCTTCACGCCTCAAGGCTTATATCTGCATCCACACGAGGGAAATGAGTATGTAAAAGAGCATTATGATGGCTATGGAATGATTCAGGTGAATGATAAGCTCTTTGTCTTTGAGCCTTACTCAAGGGAACATTCTGGTATTGGTGCGATTGAGGGGATATCAGCGTTTGCTGTGATGGGCGATGTTTATGAAAGGGCAAAAAGAGCGGGTGTCTCACCCTATGACTATACGCCTTTGTTTCGTGGAATCTCAATGGAGCCTGTGATTATCGGCAATGAGATTAGCTTCTTTTATAAGAAAATCAATGAAGGTGAGTTCTTTATGGTCGGGGATAATCGCAATAATAGCGAGGATTCTAGATTCTGGGGAAGCGTTCCTTATAAAAATATCATTGGGCAGCCTTGGTTTATTTATTTTAGCCTTGATTTAGCAGATAGCGTAGAATCTGGGGCAAAAGATGATCCTAAAAAGCGCTACAATATCCGCTGGGAGCGTATGTTTAAGAGTATGAACGGATTAGAGAATCTCGCACGTCAAAAACTAAACACACAAAAGGAATCTAAAGAGAATCTAGACTATGAATAACATCGAAATCCTTGAGATAAGCATTATGATATGTGCCTTGATGGTAAGCATCATTGGGCATGAGATAATGCACGGACTTGTGGCGTATCATTATGGCGATGACACGGCAAAATTAGCAGGTAGATTAAGCATAAATCCGATTAAACACATCGATCTTGTCGGCTCAATCCTTGTGCCCGCGATTTTATACATCTCAAATGCGCCATTTCTCTTTGGCTGGGCAAAGCCTGTGCCTGTAAATATGTCATTTATCATTCAAAAAAACGGCTATGGCGCAGGGATTGGTGTGGCAGCGGCTGGAGTGATTTTTAATTTAGCTTTAGCGCTTTTGGCTTCGCTTCTGCTCTTTAGTGAGGCTTTCTCTCGTATGGATATAAATGTAGCATTTGGGGTTTTAGCGATATTTCTAGCTTGTCTCATTAAATATAATGTCGTGTTATGTGTGTTTAATCTCTGGCCTATTCCACCACTTGATGGTTCGCATATCGTGCTTTTTGCCGCGCTTAAATTTAGGCTATTAGGGATTGTGAGATTTTTACAGAATCTAGCGCCTTATGGGATGATTATTTTGATTATTATATTATTTATACCGCATTTATCTAACATTTTGTTTTATCCTGCTAGAATCTTGTTAGCATTTTTATTATCTTAAAAGGGATAGAATGGTTTTTATCGCTTCTGACCACGCTGGATTCAAGCTTAAAGAGTTTATTAAGCAGTATTTTAAGGCTCGCGATTTAGAGATTGTGGATTTAGGGGTCGAGGGCACAAATAGCGTGGATTATCCGGATTTCGCGCAGATTCTATGCAAAAAGGTCTTGCAAGATTCTAGCAATCGCGGAATCTTGATTTGTGGAAGCGGGATAGGGATGAGTATGAGTGCTAATCGCTTTAAGGGCATTCGTGCAGCACTTTGCACAAGTGCGTATATGGCTCAAATCACGCGCAAACACAATGACGCAAATGTGCTTTGCCTTGGTGCGCGCATAAGTGGTGAAGGCGAGGTAGAATCTATGCTTGAGGCGTTTTTGCATACGGCATTTGAAGGCGGGCGACATAGCATTCGCATCGAGAAAATCGATAATAAAGGCATATAATGGATTTGACATTCAAATGGTTTGTAGGGACTGTTCTTGTTTTGTCTATATTATATATGGTCGCTAAAATGATATATTATAAGTCGGTCGCACAGAGAGAAGAGCGTAATGCAGCAGCAATGAAGCTTACGCTTCAAGAAGCAGAGATTCTCATCCAAAAACACCAACTTCAGCTCCAAAGGGCATTAGGAAATGTCGATAAACTAACTCAAGAGCTAAGTTCTCTACGCGATGAGGTTAAAACAATCAAACAGCGTAATTCACAGTATCGCGTAGAAGCCGATCAATATAAAACAAAAATCAAGGATTTAGAACAAAAGATAGAAGCCCTGCTTTAAACACTAAAAAGGATAAGAATGATTACACTGCCAAAACTGCAACAAGAACTCCTAGAGAATCTGCGTCAGATTCCAGACCATCCCAAAAAAGGCATTCTTTTTCAAGATATTACGACTATTCTTTCGCATTCAAGGGTATTTAATGATTGTATGGCTTTTTTAAAAAGTCGCTATGAGTCATATGGGCTAACACACATTGTCGGCATAGAATCTAGAGGTTTTATTTTTGGCGCGGCTTTGGCTTATGCACTTGGCGTTGGCTTTATCCCTGTGCGTAAAAAGGGCAAGCTTCCTTTTAAAACCTACACGCAAGATTATGAGCTAGAATATGGCACAGATTCTTTAGAAATCCACATTGATGCTTTCAGTAACGCACAAAATCCGCGTGCTTTGCTTGTCGATGATTTACTAGCTACTGGCGGGACTGCACAAGCAAGCTTGGAGCTTATTAAAAGGGCAGGTGGTGAATGTGTAGAATCTTGCTTTTTGATACGATTAAAAGATTTGCAGGGTGATAAAGAGCTTGGCATACCTGTGTTTTATGTATTGGATCTCTAATGCGTTTTATCAGAGAGAATCTTAAAAACATCATCACTTGGATTTTTGTCATTAGTATAGTTGGGGTTTGTGTGTATTATTTCACACAGCATATTGAATTTTCCCTAGAAGATAATATCGTGGGGTTATGGAATACTTATGTGGCAGATTGGGGATATGTGATTTTATTTTTTTGGAGCATTTTAGAGGGTGAGTTGGGGTTAATCTTTGCAGGGATTGCTTCACATACTGGGCATATGAATGTATTTTTAGCGATTTTTATCGCTGGGCTTGGGGGGTTCGTGGGGGATCAGATTTATTTTTATATTGGGCGATTTAATAAAAACACTATCCAAAAACAGCTTGCAAATCAAAGACGCAAGCTCGCTTTAGCGCATTTATTGCTGCAAAAATATGGTTGGGGCATTATTTTTATCCAGCGCTATATGTATGGAATGCGCACGATTATCCCGATGAGTATTGGCATTACGCGTTATAGTGCGATTAAGTTTGCTATTATCAATTTATTGAGCGCTTGGGTGTGGGCGGCGATTACGATTTTGCTTGCTTGGTTTTTTGGCGAGGAGTTTCTTAAAGTATTGCATTTAATTAAAGATCATCCTTATGTGTTAATCATTATGTTAGTTGTGTTTTTAGGTGGTGTTTTGTGGTATTTTAGGGCGCAGTCTGCAAAAAAGATTGATAAAAAAATAGAAAAACTCCAACACCAACTTAAGGACAAAAAATGCTAAAAATAAATTTTTTAGATTCTGCGATAGAGGATGTTAAAAGCGATGTTTGGGTTGTTTTAATCATAAATAAAGATCTCAATCACAAATGGATAAATAAAAAATCGTTTGATAAATGGAGCGCTGAAGGGGCAAATGCATTTCTTGATCAAAGTGAAGCTAAGCTTTATATTTCAGTTGATGCACTAGATTCTGATTGCTTGCGTGAGGCTGGCGCTGTGGCTGTGCGCGCACTTTCAAAGTATAAGGTAAAAACTTGCAAAATTGGCTTTTATGGCAAAGAGCAAGAAATGTATGCATTCATTCTAGGTGCGCTACTTGGAGAATATAACTACACAGAATTTAAAAGCACAAAAAAACCACCCTTGCTAAAAGAGCTTTATATATCTTGTGAGCATTATAAATCTAAAAGCGCAAAACTTGATAAATCCCTTATAAAAAAGGCTTATATCATCGCTGAAGCGATCAATTTCACTCGCGATTTGGTCAATACTCCGCCAGATATCGCCACGCCAAAATATTTAGCTGAAATTGCTAAGCAAATCGCAGAATCCAAACCAGAATCTAAAAAAACGACAGAATCTAAGAATCTAGAATGCAAAATCCTTAAAAGACAAGATTTAAAAAATCAAAAAATGGGTGCATATCTCGCTGTGAGTAAGGCTTCTTGCAATCCTCCGCGACTCATACATCTCACATATAAACCTAAAAATTCACAAGGTAGAATCGTGCTTGTAGGCAAGGGACTTACTTATGACAGCGGTGGCTTGAGTTTGAAGCCAGCAGACTATATGGTAAGTATGAAAGCTGATAAAGGCGGAGGTTGCGCTGTTATGGGGATTATTAGTGTTATTGCAAGTCTAAAACTCCCAATAGAAGTGCATAGTATTATTGGTGCGAGTGAAAATATGATTGGCGGAAATGCTTATAAGCCCGATGATGTGCTAATTTCTCGTGAAGGAAAAAGCATTGAAGTGCGTAACACCGATGCAGAAGGCAGACTTGTGCTTTGTGATTGCTTAAGCTATGCGCAGGATTTAAAGCCAGATGTTTTAATTGACTTTGCGACATTAACGGGCGCTTGTGTCGTGGGGCTTGGGGAATATACAAGTGGCATTATGGGCTATAATGAGAATCTTAAAAATGCCTTTTTAATAAGTGCGCTAAAAAGTGGCGAGCTTGCTGCGGTTATGCCATTTAATCGCCATATCAAAAAGCTTTTAGATTCTAGAATCGCTGATATTTGCAATATCTCTTCAAGTCGTTATGGCGGAGCGATTAGTGCGGGGATGTTTTTAGGTGAATTTATCCGTGATGAATACAAACAAAAATGGCTTCATATTGACATTGCTGGACCGGCTTTTGTCGAGAAAGAATGGGATGTAAATGCAAGTGGTGCGAGTGGCGCTGGAGTGCGCTCTGGGGTTGAGTTTATTATCGATTGGCTTGCATCAAAAAAAGGTGTTAAATAATGGCACTTTCAATCGGAATTGTCGGACTGCCAAATGTTGGCAAATCAACAACTTTTAATGCCCTAACAAAAGCCCAAAACGCTCAAGCTGCGAATTATCCATTTTGCACAATTGAGCCAAATAGGGCTATTGTAGAAGTGCCAGATAAGCGATTGTTGGAGCTTGCAAAGATTGTAAATCCTGAGCAGGTTTTGCATTCACAAATTGAATTTGTCGATATCGCTGGGCTTGTGCGTGGGGCTTCTAAAGGCGAAGGATTGGGGAATCAGTTTCTAGCCAATATCAAAGAAGCTGATGCGATTTTACATATTGTGCGCTGTTTTGAGGATTCTGATATAACGCATATTGAAGGGCGCATAGATCCTATTAGCGATATTGAGATTATTGAATTAGAGCTGATTTTAGCAGATATTGCCACTTTACAAAAGCGCATCACAAAGCTTGAGAAAGAATCTAAAGCACAAAAGGGCACAAATAAAATGCTTGAGCTTGCAAATGTGCTTTTAGAGCATTTAAGCGCAAACAAGCCAATTAAAAGTTTTGAGAATAAAGATAGTGAAGAGTTTATAGCGCTAAATAAAGAGTTAAGATTTTTGACAAATAAAGAAGTAATTTTTGGTGCAAATGTCGATGAATCTGGCTTACAAAGCGACAATGAGTTTGTCAAAATTGTGTGCGAATATGGCAAAACTCAAGGTGCGGAAGTGATTAAGCTGTGTGCGAAAATCGAAGAAGAAATGGTAGGGCTTAGTGATGCAGAGAAGGCGGAGTTTCTAGAATCTTTAGGTTGCGCAGAATCCGGATTAGAGCAAATTATCCGCACAGGATTTGCAAAGCTTGGGCTTATTAGCTATTTTACCGCTGGAGTTAAGGAAGTGCGCGCTTGGACGATTAAAAAAGGTTTTAAAGCCCCACAAGCAGCAGGTGTGATACATAAAGACTTTGAGAAAGGATTTATCCGAGCTGAGACAATTTCGTATGAGGATTTTGTGCACTATGGTGGCGAATTGAAGGCTAAAGAGGCTGGAGCTATGCGCAGTGAGGGGAAAGATTATGTCGTGCAAGATGGCGATGTGATGCATTTTAGGTTTAATGTTTAGGTTGTGGATTTATAACTTTATAAACTTTTTTGCTATAAACTCTTTTAGAATCTTACTTGAAAAGGAGAAAGTATGAACTATCGTATCGAAAAAGACACAATGGGTGAGATTAAAGTGCCTGATGATAAGTATTGGGGTGCGCAGACTGAGCGGAGTTTAGAGAATTTCCGTATAGGGATTGAGAAAATGCCAAAGGCATTGATTTATTCTTTCGCAAACCTCAAAAAAGCTGCTGCAATTATCAATCATAAATTAGGCAATGGGCTTGATGCAGAGCGCAAAGATGCGATTGTAAAGGCTTGTGATGAGGTATTGGCTGGCAAGTTTGATGATAATTTTCCTCTTGCGATTTGGCAAACTGGCTCTGGCACACAAAGCAATATGAATGTCAATGAAGTTATCGCAAACCGCGCTACCGAGATTCTAGGCAAGGATTTCAGAAAAGAAAAATATGTCCATCCAAACGATCACGTAAATCGCGGACAAAGCTCAAATGACACTTTCCCTACAGCAATGAACATTGTCGCTGTGGAGCAAGTTGAAAAAAAGCTAATCCCTGCGCTAGATGAACTCATCGCTACTTTTGAGAAGAAAGTGAGTGAGTTTAAAGACATCATTAAAAGCGGGCGCACGCATTTGCAAGATGCTACACCGCTTACTTTAGGACAAGAATTTAGCGGATATTTATCTATGCTTTTGCACTCAAAAGAGCAGATTCTAGATTCTCTACCTACACTTCGAGAATTGGCAATCGGCGGGACGGCTGTGGGAACCGGGCTTAATGCGCCTGAGGAATTTAGCGAGCAAGTAAGCGCTGAGCTTACAAGGCTAACAGGCGTGAAATTTATCGCCTCACCAAATAAATTCCACGCTCTAACAAGCCACGATGCCATAAACTTCACACACGGCGCGATGAAGGGCTTGGCTGCAAATTTAATGAAAATCGCAAATGATATTCGTTGGCTTGCAAGCGGTCCTAGATGCGGACTTGGCGAGATTAACATTCCTGAAAATGAGCCTGGAAGCTCAATTATGCCCGGAAAAGTAAATCCTACGCAATGCGAAGCGGTTACAATGGTGGCTGTGCAGGTTATGGGAAATGATGTAGCTATTGGCATTGGCGCGAGTCAAGGGAATTTCGAGCTTAATGTGTTTAAGCCTGTGATTATTTATAATTTCTTACAAAGCCTAGATTTACTCGCAGATTCTATGCGTTCATTTAACGAGCATTGTGTGGTTGGAATCACGCCAAATAAAGAAAAAATAGATTATTACTTGCATAATTCTTTAATGCTTGTAACTGCGCTAAATCCGCACATCGGCTATGAAAACGCAGCTAAAATTGCTAAAAACGCACATAAAAAAGGAATCTCGCTTAAAGAATCTGCGACTGAGCTTAATTTGTTAAGTGAAGCGGATTATGATAAGTATGTCGTGCCTGCGAATATGATCCATCCGCTTAAGAAAAAGTAATAATCAGGCAATTTATCTTTTTGCAATTCATCTTTGAGCGCATAATTCTTGATTCTGCGCTTGGATTTTCGGTCATTTATGTTTAATAAACTCCCTCAATCCTCGCTTGAAAACAACGATTTCTCATCTCAAATCTTAGAATTGCATTTTGTAATTTTAGATTCTGAATCTAAAACAAAATTCCAGCATTTACTAAAGAAACTGCACCTTTGGTTTGTTTTGCGTATTGCTTTGGATGTTTTTTGAAAAATTTGAGGATGAGCTTGACTCAAGCGTAAGTGAGTCCTCAAATTTTTCAAAATCATTTAAATGATTACCCAAAGGCGAATTTACTAGCATATTATCTGTACTTAATTTTTAAAAGTGGAATACATTCAAACAAATAAACAACATTATTCTTAAGTTTAATAAGCGGGATAATGCCAAATAGTCGCATTTTAAAGCGTGTGCTTTTATCTTTAGATTTTAGGTATTCTTGATAGTAGGCTGGGAATTTATTGCGAATTTGCAAGACAATTTCTTTGGCACTTTCGCGCATTTGTGTGGCCTGCCTTGTGGATGTATTTTGATTATGCCAGCGATTAAAGCACTAAAACTTCTTGGATATTATAAAAGCGTGTAAAATGCATCAATCTAGCAAATAAATGATAATCTTCAGCAGGGCTATAAGAAGCATTATATTTGATGTTATTATCAAGCAAGATTGATTTACGCATCATACACGTCGTGTGAGCAATGCAACAGGTATGCGTTAACATTATTTGAATATCGATATTAGATTCTGGTAATTTGCTGATTCTTTTTTTATTTGTCCCCCCCCCATTGGAATTTCAAACTTCTCAAGCCAACTGCCAACCAAGCCAACATCCAGATTCTCATCTAAGAATCTCACCTGCTTCTCAAGCCTTGTAGGCAAAGAAATATCATCGTGATCAAAAATAGCGATATATTCACCTTGAGCCAAATCTATTAGCTTATTGCGCGAGCGTGAGATTCCTAGATTCTTGTCATTCTTGAAATATTTGATTCTTTTATCTTTATAAGATTCTACGATTTTATCTAATTCGTTATTTTCTGGGCTGTCATTTAGGATTATAAATTCAAAATCGCTAAAAGTTTGATTTAAAATAGATTCTATACATTCTTTTAAGTGACTTGGATTTGAATTATAAATTGGCGTTAGGACTGATACGCAAGGCATAATATCTCCTTATTTTTGTCTTGACATTTTATTTTAATGTGGCTGTGATTATAGCACAAAGTTCGCTAAGGATTATTGCCATTGAAGTTAATGAAGTAAAATCAATCATCGCACACCACGTTGGTGATTTATTGATGGTATAAACGATACTTTAGTGCAAGTTTATCAAGATAATGATTATAGAATCAAGGTCAAAATGTTGTATTGATGGCTTATATTAGTTTTGTGTTTGGTTAAAGAAAATTTTATTTGCAAGGCATTACAATTGGTATTTCTAGATTCTACTTTTAGGAAATAGCAATGAAAATTTTAGGATTTGATATTGGTATAACATCAATTGGTTGGGCATTTATAGAAAATAAAGAGATTAAAGATTGTGGGGTTAGAATCTTTACAAAAGCTGAGAATCCTAAAGATGGTAAATCTTTAGCTACTCCGCGAAGAGAAGCACGAAGCGTGCGAAGACGGCTTGCTAGACGCAAAGGCAGACTAGAATCTATTAAAAAGATTCTAGCACAAGAATTTGGCTTACATTATGAGGATTACATCTCAAGTGATGGTGAGTTACCTAAAGCCTTTGAGGGTAAGCTTGCTAATCCTTATGTATTATGCTATGAGGCGTTACATAGAATTTTAAGCAAGGAAGAGCTAGCAAGAGTGATTCTGCACATTGCTAAACATCGTGGCTATGGGAATAAAAATATCAAAAACACAAATGATGATAAGAAAAAAGAACAAGGCGAAATTAACAAGGCATTAAAAGCAAATAGCAATAAAATCAAGCAATATCAAAGCGTTGGTGAGTATTTTTATAAAGAATTTTGCAAGATTCTGGATAATGATAAAGTGCGCGTTATTAAGCCTATACGCAATAAAAATGGCACATATAATAATTGTGTGCGACAAGAGGATTTGAAAAGAGAGCTCGAATTAATTTTTAACAAACAAAGAGAATTTGGATTTAAGATTACTCAAGATTTTGTAAATAAGATTCTAGATCAAGCCTTTTATCAGCGACCTTTGAAGGACTTCTCACATCTTGTAGGGAAGTGCAGCTTTTTTCCAGACGAGTATCGCGCACCTAAATTTTCTTTAAGTGCAGTAGAGTTTATTACCATAAGTAAAGCGATAAATCTGCTTATAAATATGAGCAAAGAAACTGGTGAGTATTATCCACGAGATAAAATCAAGCAAATATTAGATAATCTTACACAAGAAGTGTTTAAAAATGGGAATCTAAAATTCACGCAAGTGCGTAAGATTCTAAAAATAGATGAGAAAATTCTCTTTAAAGAACTTGATTATACTGCTGAAAAACCAGAAGATAAGAAATTTATAGAATTTAAGAATCTTAAAAAATTCTACAAGATTCTAGAAGATAAAATCAATGATAGAGAATTAGCAGACTTTGTCGCGAAAGATATTACGCTTATTAAAGATGAAAATAAGCTTAAAGAGATGCTACGCAAAAATGAGAAGCTTAAGGATTTTAGTAATGAGCAAATTCAAAATCTTGCAAGCATTGATTTTTCGCATCATATTTCATTAAGTTTAAAAGCATTATATGAGATTTTGCCATTTATGCGCGAAGGTATGCGCTATGATGAAGCATGCAAGAAAGCTGGGCTTAAAATCAAGCACAATGAGAAAAAAAGCAAATTTTTACTACCATTTAGTGAAAGTATGTATGTTGATGATTTAACCAATCCTGTTGTAGCAAGAGCGATTTCAGAATATCGCAAAGTGCTTAATGCGCTCATTAAGAAGTATGGTAAAATGCATAAAATCCACATAGAGCTAACGCGTGAAATTGGAAAAAGTCACGAAGAAAGAGAGCGATACAAAAAAGATCGAGAATCAAATTATCAAAAAAGACAACAAGCCATACAAGAATGTGAAAAGCTTGGCATAAAGGCAAATAAAGCCAATATTTTAAAACTGCAACTTTTTAGAGAACAAGGAGAATATTGCGCTTATAGTGGTAAAAAGATTGAAATATCTCACTTGCAAGATATCACTGCTTTAGAGATCGATCACATTCTGCCCTATTCGCGAAGCTATGATGATAGTTATAATAATAAAGTTTTGGTTTTTACTGCCGAAAATCAAAGAAAGAAAAATCAGACACCCTATGAAGCCTTTAGTAAAGATTCTGAAAAATGGGAAAAAATCAAATCTTTTGTCAAACAAAAAAGCTACCCCAAACAAAAAGCAAAGAAAATTGTAGAGCAAAATTTCAAAGATAGAGAAAAAGGATTTATAGCGCGAAATCTCATAGATTCTAGTTATATCGCAAAATTGATTTCAAATTACACAAAGGAATATTTGGATTTTCTTCCATTAGATTCTAATGAAGATACTTCTATCATCGCAGGTACCAAAGGTAGCAAACTTCATATAGAAGCAGTGAGTGGAGCGCTAACTTCTGTGATGAGGCATTTTTGGGGATTGCCTATTAAAAACCGCAACGAGCATACACATCACGCTATTGATGCAATTATCATCGCTTATGTCAATCAGGCAATAATTCAACAATTCTCAAATTTCAAGAAAAACCAAGAAGTATTAAAATCAGATCTACTCGCCAAAAAATTAGCAAAAGAGGATTTTAAAAAACAAAGGATATTTTTTGAACCTTTTAGTGGTTTTAGAGAAAAAGTGATTAAGAAAGTAGATGAAATCTTTGTCTCATGTCCGCCAAGAAAACGCGCAAGAGGCGCATTACACAAGGAGACTTTTTATTCAATAAATGATAAAAAATTGATTAAGGATTATGGTGGTGAAGAAGGTATGCAAAAAGCCATAGAATTAGGCAAAATCCGTAAAATTGGCACAAAAATCGTGGCAAATGGCGCAATGGTACGTGTAGATATTTTCAGACACAAATTAAGTAAAAAATTTTATGCAGTGCCTATTTATACGATGGATTTTGCATTAGGGATTTTACCAAATAAAGCAGTTGTGAGCGGAAAGGATAAAAGTGGAGTTATTAAAGATTGGCTAGAGATGGATTCTGACTATGAGTTTTGTTTCTCGCTTTTTAAAGATGACTTAATAAAGGTGCAGAAAAAAGATATGAAAGAACCAGAATTTGCGTATTATGTATCATTTGGTGTTGCGACAGCCAGTATTACTTTAGCAAAACACGATAACAAATCTGAAAATCTTACTGAAAATCAAAGCAAGCTTTTTTCTAATACTACAGATAAAAATGTACGCGCAGATAATCTTGGTATCCAAAATTTCAAAATTTTTGAAAAATATAAAGTATCTCCACTAGGTGATATAAAGCCAGCTCCATATGAGCCAAGGCAGCCAATATCGCTTAAAACTACACCTAAAAAGCATAAAAATAAATATCACAACAAGGCTCAATATGGGCTATGATGAAGCATTTAAAAATGTGATTATTTCAAATCGTGCTAAATTAAGCCTACAAGATAATCATCTCATCATTACACAAAATCAATGCGAAGAAGCTAGATTCTATATCAAAGATTTACAATGCGTGATTCTAGAATCTAGCCAAATCACGCTTACACAAGCCCTACTATCAGAGTTAGCAGAATCTAAAGTGATCTTACTCACTTGTGATAAAATTCATAATATCAATGGAGTTTTTACGCCATTTTTAGGGCATTTTGCCAGTGCGCAAATTGCAAGAGAACAAATTGCAATAAGCGCAGAATCTAAAGCCAAACTATGGCAAGAAATCATTAAGAATAAAATCTTTAACCAAGCCTACATTCTAGAATCTATAAACCACCCAAAAGAAGCAAATGAGTTAATAAAACTTTGCGATAAGGTTATGCTAGATGATGCTACATATTGTGAAGCAAATGCCGCAGCACTATATTTTAAAACACTTTTTGGTGCAGAATTTTCAAGAAAACATAAGCATAAGATTCAAAATGCCTTGCTTAATTATGGCTATGCGATTGTGCGTAGTTGTGTAATTCGCAGTGTGTGCATAAGCGGGCTTCTTACTTGGAGTGGAATAAAGCATTCTAGTCAATTTAATCAATTCAATCTTTGTGATGATATTATCGAAGTGTTTCGTGCGTGGGTGGATAAATGTGTGCTTGAGATTCTAGAATCTAAAGATAAGAATTTAGAGACTTGGGAGTTAGAATCTATAACAAAGCAAGATAAATATCTTTTAATCGAGAATCTACAAACGTTAGCCAAAATCAACAATCAAACCTTCCCGTTAAATCGAGCGATAAATCATTATGTACAGAAATTTAAAAATGCACTTTTATATAATCAGATTCTACCTCAAGTAAGATTCCCATAAATGAAGCATTTAGAGGATAAATTTATGCGAGTGCTTGTGATGTTTGACTTGCCGACAAAAACAAAAAAAGACAGACATAATGGCACAAAATTTCGCAATAATCTTATAAAACTTGGATTTTTTATGATTCAATTTAGTGTGTATATGAGAATCTGCAAAGGTATCGCTTCAGCAAAAACTGCAATCAATAATATTAAGCGATGCGTCCCGCCATTAGGCAATATCCGCTGTCTTATTATTACAGAAAAGCAGTTTGATCATATGGAAATTATTCTAGGCTATGAAACTCAAAATGAGAAAAACAATAAAGAGATGACATTGTTTGACTTTAGTGAGAAAAGTGGAGAGTATGAATATATGGAATCTAATATAAACCATACCGATGAAACAATAAAATCTAATCAGCACGCACAAGAAAAACCAGCAAGAAAGAAAACATATCAACAAGGGTATTTTGAATTTTAATAAAGTGACATAAAGATAAGTAAAGACTTCAAAATGTAGTTTGTAGAGTTAGAATGTCGGTCTAGGGATTGTCG
The DNA here is from genome assembly GCA_965120395.1 of uncultured Helicobacter sp. GTDB lineage: Bacteria > Campylobacterota > Campylobacteria > Campylobacterales > Helicobacteraceae > Helicobacter_B. The sequence goes on along the minus strand of CBCPND010000030.1, from coordinate 602 downwards.
TATATAAAGATAACACCCTGCGCCGACCGACAGGCTTATTTTAGCCCCTTTTTAAATCTTTCATTGAGAGATTATATCTTGTTTTTATCATTTTTGACCCTATTTTACCACAAAAAGATTTAAAAAGGGGCTAAAACATATTTATTCTGCGTCCGCCTAAACTCACGATTTTACCACAAAAAGATTTAAAAAGGGGCTAAAACACTCTCTCGACCGCTCGGAGTGGCTGGTAAATTTTACCACAAAAAGATTTAAAAAGGGGCTAAAACGCAAGCTACGATATGAGCGCAAACGAGCTAATTTTACCACAAAAAGATTTAAAAAGGGGCTAAAACAGAATTGCCCCTGTTATCCAGTTGTCCAATATTTTACCACAAAAAGATTTAAAAAGGGGCTAAAACCAATGAACCTTGCAGGGAAGTATCCCCTTGAATTTTACCACAAAAAGAGTTAAAAAGGGGCTAAAAACCAATGCCCGCATAAATGCGGGTTTAATTCATTTTACCACAAAAAGGGTTAAAAAGGGGCTAAAACCGCAAACTCCTGTATCGCGATATTGCTTTAATTTTACCACAAAAAGATTTAAAAAGGGGCTAAAACCG
>CBCPND010000029.1:0-11545 GCA_965120395.1 uncultured Helicobacter sp. | reverse complement strand
GCACAGCCTTCATTATGCCCCACATCAAGTAGGATATTTTTTTGTATTTTATAAGCTCTATAAGGTAAGTCAAATGCCCTAAGAATACCAAAATCAAAGCTTTTTCCTAAAAAATCAAGCACATTTTTTGCCACCCAAAGATTCTCTTGCAAAAAAGGTGCTAATTTATATTTCTTAGCATATGTCAAAAGCGCGGAATCTAGAATCTCATCATTTATAAAAATAAGCTTTGCTTGCTTTTGTTTGGCGATGCGCTTAGCGATATTTATTGTTGTTTTGAAAGGTTGTGGAGCGATAAAATTTAACTTTGCCATTGCATTTAGCTTTGTGGTTGCAATTTGCTTTATTTTTGAGCCTAGAATCTCTTGATGATCATAAGAAATTGATGTAAATACGCATATATCAGACTCTATTACGCTCGTGCTATCAAACTCACCTCCAAGTCCCGCTTCTAGGATCAAAACATCACAGTCCTGTGCTAATATCAAAGCCAAAAATGTAAGATACTCAAAATAGCTAGCTTGTTTTATAAAATCAAACTGCTGTAAAAACAAATGCGCGCTCTCCAGCACGCTAGATTCTAGGTTCTTGCCATTTTTATAAAATCTCTCATTGACTTCAAATAAATGTGGTGATGTGAAGTGAAAAACGCTTAAATTATGCTGTTCTAGCCCAAGCGTGATAAATCGTCCTGTGCTGCCTTTGCCATTTGTACCAATGATGTGGATTATTTTTTTAGGAAGACACAAATTTGGCTTTAATTTTTTAAAAATATTATGTGCTCTTTTAGGATTAAATGGCGCATATTCCGCACCTTTAGAATCTAAATAAGAATCTAAATCCACAAACTATTGCCCCTCAAACGCCATACGCGCAATAAAGCCATCTACAGTCTGTAAAAATGCTTGATTTATCGCGTAATATCGGTTATTGTAAGTTGTAAGTGGATTATCTAAAGAGACATTGTAGTCAAAATATCCGTTGGCATTATAAGTGTTTTTATTGCCCTTTTTGTCATCAAAAGTATAGCTTACATATACTGTGACGCGATAATAATTTGTAAATCCATCAGAACTTATAGAAATAGAATAATCACGGATTTGATTGATATCAACTGTGATGATACTATCAGCTTCTTCTTGATTTCCTAGGCGTGCTTGCAGTCTTGAGATTATAGCCTTATTAAGAGAATCCTTAAACTCTACAGAATTCTCTGGATTTGGCATATTGATATTGACTTTTACATAGATTTGATCGCCTAATATTCTTTGCGCATAAGTCGCTGAAGGCATATATCCGCAACCCAAAAACACCACAATAAATCCTATAAACACCCAAAATCTTAGAATCATAGCTTCTTAAGTCCTTTATCCTCGCTATCTCACTCGCCCTTGCTTATCCCACGACAAAATTCACAAGCTTATTTGGCACGATGATTTCTTTTTTTATTGTTGTGCCTTCAAGCCATTTTTGGCTGGCAAGCTTAGCTAAGGCTAGAATCTGCTCATTGCTTGCTTTGGAATCTAGTGTTATCTCAGCACGCTTTTTGCCGTTAATTGTTATTGCCATTGTGATGCTTTCACTCTCTAGTGCGCTAGAATCTAAAGGGATTTCTCTAAAATTTTTACGCGAAAATAACTCCTCGCTCAATTCCCAGCAAATATGAGGAATAATTGGCTCAAGAATAGATAATAAAATAAAGTAACCCTCTGTCCAAATATCCTTATTATCTTGATTTGAAAGCGCATTAAGTGCTTCCATACACGCAGCAATCAAAGTGTTAAAATTATAATTATTTTGCCTTTTATGAAAGACATCTTTGGATTTTTGCAAGGCTTCATAAACCTTTTTTCTTGCTAACTTTTCATTTGCGCCTAATAATGTGGAATCTATTTTGGGAAGATTTTTTGTTTTATAAGCATTGCAAGCACGCTCATAAAGCTTCCTAATAAATCTATAAGCCCCTTCAACTCCGCTATCACTCCACTCAAGCTCGCGAATAGGAGGCGCAGCAAACAAAATAAAAAGTCTTGCTGTATCTGCGCCATATTTTTCTATTAAGCTATTTGGATCAACTACATTGCCTTTAGATTTGCTCATTTTTGCACCGTCTTTCAACACCATACCTTGTGTGAGCAAATGCAAAAATGGCTCATCAATCTTGCAATACCCTAAATCGCGCAAAACTTTCGTAAAAAAGCGTGCATACAAAAGATGTAAGATCGCGTGCTCAATCCCGCCAATATACTCATCCACACTCATCCAATATTTTATACCATTAGCATCAAAAGCTTGCTTTTTCCAAGATTCTCTAGGTGATGCATAACGCAAAAAATACCAACTAGATTCTATAAAAGTATCCATTGTGTCACTCTCACGCATTGCAGTTTTGCCACATTTTGGGCAAATGCAGTGCTTAAAGCTTGGATGTTTATCAAGCGGATTTCCTTCACCATCGATAATCACATCATCAGGCAAGCTAATGGGTAGATTCTCGATTTTTTCAGGCACAACACCACAATCTTTACAATGCACCATCGGAATTGGCGCACCCCAATATCGCTGACGCGACACGCCCCAATCACGCAAGCGATAATTTGTCATCCGCTCACCAATACCAAGATTTACAAATTTTTGAATAATTTTCTCTCGCGCATTTTTGCCACAAAGCCCATTAAACTCACCACTTTCAATCAAACTAGATTCCGCACAAAATGGCAAAGGTTCATTTGTTTGTAAAACTTGCTTGATTGGCAAATCATAGATTTTAGCAAACTCAAAATCTCTCTCATCGTGCGCTGGCACGCCCATAACTGCGCCACTTCCATAATCCATTAAAACAAAATTTGCCACCCACACAGGAATAAGCTCCATTGTCAGCGGATGGATGACATTTATGCTTAAATCTATGCCCTTTTTTTGCGAGATTGAGCGCTCTCTGGTTGAAGTGTTTTGCAAGTTTATAATTTCTTTTTGCTTAGATTCTAGAAGTGTGGGTAGAAGTGCTTTTGTCAGCGGATGCTCTGGTGCAATGGCACAATAGGTCACACCAAAAATCGTATCTGCGCGCGTAGTAAAAACTTCAAGGCTAGAAATATTAGCCTTCTCTTTAACGCGCGCTTCAAGCTCAAAGCAAAAGCGCAAGCCAATGGATTTTCCAATCCAATTTTTTTGCATTAAAAGCACTTGTGAAGGCCAATTACCTTGCAATTTATCTAAATCGCATAACAACTCTTCTGCATAATCTGTGATTTTAATGTAGTATTGCTCCATTTCTTTTTGGACAACTTCTGTATCACAACGCCAACATTTCCCATCAATTACTTGTTCATTTGCTAATACCGTCTTATCATTTGGACACCAATTTAAAAAGGATTTCTTGCGATAAATAAGCCCCTTATTCCACATATGGATAAAAAACTCTTGCTCAAAGCGCGTGTAATCCAAATCACAAGTGGCTAATTCTTGCTCTTTAGAAAATGAAAGTCCCAAACTTGCGAGCTCTTTTTGCATTGTGGAGATATTATTGTAAGTCCATTGTTTTGGGTGAGTTTTATGCTTTATTGCGGCATTTTCAGCTGGCATTCCAAATGCATCAAACCCAATAGGATGCAACACATTAAATCCTTGCATTCTATAAAATCTAGCAAGTGCATCGCCTATGCAATAATTTCGCATATGTCCCATATGTATCGCACCACTAGGATAAGGAAACATACTTAGAATGTATTTTTTAGGCTTAGAATAATCCCAGATTGGCTCATAGCTTTTGTGTTCGCGCCAATAATTTTGCCATTTTTTCTCAAGCACTTTAGGATTATAGGTATTCATCAGTCTCTCTTTGCGCTATATTTTATACTCGCCCACCTTCGTATTGTTGTCTTAAACGCTTGCGCTCTTGGGCTCTTTTTTCCTTAAGCATTTCTTTTTGATGATATTGTTTGATGTTAAATCCAAAAAGTATGGCTAATTTTGGAGCGACAAACATTGAGCTATATGTTCCAACAACCACACCCACAAGCATAGGCAAAGAAAATCCTACAATTACCTTACCTCCAAATAAATATAGCGTTAGAACCACAAAAAACACTGTTAAAGAAGTGAGAAATGTTCTTGAAAGAGTGCGCGATATCGCTTCATTAATCACAAGCGCAATATCATCAGATCGATCGCTTAGCATTTTTTCACGTATTCTATCAAAGATAATAATCGTATCATTAATAGAATATCCAATTAGTGTCAAAAGCGCAGCTACAACTTCTAAATTCAAATCTATATCAAATACAATCACACAAGCCGCGGCAATAATAACATCGTGTATGAGTGCTACAATTCCTGCTAGTGCAAATCTCCATTCATATCTAAAGCTTACATACACCATCATTGCCAAAAATGCTAAAATCAGAGAAATTACTCCCTTTTCTCGCAATTCATCTCCTACTTTTGCGCCCACACTATCAAATTTACGTATTTCAAACTTTCCGCTTGGCTGTAAAATATCTGCAACTATAGGGGCTAGATTCTGTCCTTCCACGCTTTCAGAATATGGAATCTTAATCAATACTTCTTGTCTAGAGCCAAATTCACTTACTTGAACCCCCTTAATTTTAGATTCTAATAAATGCCTAATCTCTTCAAGTGGGGCATCTTGCTCGTATTTAAGCTGCGCCATATTGCCTCCAGCAAAATCGATCCCTAAATTAAACCCTGGCTTGAAAAACAACACACAAGCCCCAATAATAAGTGCAACGCTAACAATTAGCCCATAATTTGAATATTTTACAAAATCAAAAACCCTTACTGATTTAAAGATCTCCATTATTTGCTACCTTTATCATTTTTACTTGCATAATTCACCCCAAACCAAAAATACATATGTTTTGTTTTAGCCAAATAAGGTAAAATGGCTTGGTAAAATCCTTGTGTGCCAATGATTGCAGTAATAATTGAGGCTAGAATCCCAATTGAAGTTGTAATCGCAAACCCCTTAATTGGTCCTGTCCCATAAGCATAAAGCAAGATAGAGGCGATTAAAGAAGTAATGTTAGAATCAAAAATAGCGCGTGATGCATTTTTATAGCCAATTTGAATGGCTTTTGAGATGCTTTCACCCAAACGTAAAGCCTCTCTTATGCGCTCATTAATGATAATATTTGCATCCACTGCCACACCAACCGTAAGTACCACTCCAGCCATACCAGGAAGTGTGAGTGTTGCTCCAAAAATTGCCATAGTAGCCACAATGATAAATAAATTTGCGACTAAAGCTACTGAAGCAATAATTCCAGCCATTGAATAATATGCAATCATAAAACCAACAACTAAAACAAAACCAGAAATAAGGGCAATCATCGAAGCCCTAATGCTATCTTCTCCTAAACTTGCTCCAACACTTCGTTTTTCTAAAATACTCAATGGTGCAGGTAAAGCCCCACTTCTTAAAGTAATAGCCAAATCGCTTGCTTTTTCTATTGTAAAATTACCACTAATCTGTCCGCTTCCGCCACCTATGCGCTCTCTAATTTGTGGAGCAGAATAGATTTTACCATCAAGCACGATTGCCATTCGTCTATTGACATTTGCTCCAGAGAAATCCCCAAAACGTTTCGCACCTTCAGGATTAAGCTGAAAGCTAACGACTGGCTGTCCATTTTGATCATAGGCTACGCGCGCATCTGTAAGCATACTTCCATCTAAAATTGGCACAGCTTTTAGCACAAGCTTTGCAGATATTCCACTGGATTTTGCCAACTTCCCCTCATCGGTAGATTCTGCAAATTCTAAAATCACATCATTATACTTTTGTGCTTCAATCTCACTCATTTCATTTGCTCTTGATGTGCGTTCTTCATCAACTGCCATCATCTGCAAAAAAGCTGCTTTAGAGATGAGATCTCTTATGCGATTTTCATCATTTGTATTCTTGATTCCGGGTAATTCAACCAAGATATTTTCACGACCCTGTCTTGTTACACTTGGCTCAGCCAATCCAAATTGGTTAAGGCGATTGCGAATTGTGGCGATTGCCTGCTCGATTGCTTGTCTTCGCGCTTCATCTTGTTCTTGTAGAGTCATCACAACAATATAGTGCTCACCACTAGCTTCAAATTTAATTCCACGCAAATCCTTTAGAATCTCTTCTATCGCACTTATATCATCAGAATCTATAAGCTCAAAACTCACACTATCTTCACTAGCTTGAAGTGCGTTAATGAGGATTGATTTTTGGCTTGTGGCATACTCAATAGATGAAGCAATGGAAGCATAACGTGTCTTAATTGCCTCATCGACATCCACACCCAAAAGTAAATTTAACCCGCCTTGCAAATCTAGTCCTAAATTGATTTGAGGACCTTTTGTGTCAAAAAAAGAAGGAATAGAAAATCCAACCCCAAATACAATAGCGATGATAAAAACAACCAGCCTATAATTAAAAAATTTCATTTTTATCCTAATTATTTTGTCTTATTTATTTGTTTTGTTTGTGATTTTGCTTTTTGTTTGAGGCTTTTCTTGAGATTGACCCTGGCTAGAATCTTGTGTATCATCAAGCTTGTATGCCACATACTCTTTAGAGAGTCTTGCTGTAGTTTCATCACTCAATCTAACACTAAAAAATGTATCCTCAACTTTTAAAATCTCACAGATAAACCCTCCTTGAGAAACGATTTTATCGCCTTTTTTAAGAGAGTCCAACATTGCCCTATGGCGTTTTGCTTGCATTCTTTGAGGGCGAATCAAAAAGAAATAAAACACAACAAAAAGCACTATAAGCGGCAATAGCGCACCAAAAATCTCTTGCATTTTAGCCATATCCATAAGCATCCTTTTAATGAAATAAGCCGTATTTTAGCATTGGTTTGATTTATTTTTTCTTTATTTTTGCAATTACTATCAAAAAAAGTGCACCGATAATGCCTGCCACAATCGAGCTACTTAAAATCGCGATTTTAGCCACTTCTGATGAAGCTACACTAGAATCTTTAAAAGCTAATTCAGAGACAAAAATCGCCATTGTGAAGCCAATCCCAGCTAGCATTCCAGCCCCTAGAATCTGGAGCCAGCTTATGTCATTTGGTCTTGAAGCAATGCCTAGTTTTTCACACACAAATGTCGTCAAGAAAATCCCTAAAGGCTTGCCGATAACAAGTCCTAAAGCCACACCTAAAAAAATATGATCAATGTGAAAATCGACATTTTGACCTATACTTACTCCAGCATTTGCAAACCCAAATAGTGGCATAATAAAATACGCACTCCACGGACTTATCGCCCTCTCTAATCTACCCAATGGACTTTGCACGGCTGCTAGCTCTTTATGAATTGTGCGTAAAGATTGCACTTGGGAGTTGTTTAGGAATTTTTGTGTTTTATTACTGCGATTTACAAAATTATCAGCCATATTTTTTACAAGTGGTGCAAAATCCTCAAATCTAGTCTTTGGCATAACGGGAATACAAAACGCCAATGCCACAGCCGCAATTGTCGCGTGGATTCCACTATGATGCACAGCAAACCATAATAACACGCCAACAAGCAAATAAGGCAACAAAATCTTAATTCCAATTTTATTCATAAAAATGAGCACACCAATCAATCCTAAAGCAACCATAAACCACACATAATGCAATCCTGAAGCATAAAAAATAGCAATCACAACAATCGCTCCTAAATCATCAACTACGGCTAATGTAACTAAAAACACCTTTAACGCCATAGGGACTTTATTTTTGAATAGCATAATTACTCCTAGTGCAAAGGCAATATCCGTCGCCATAGGTATCCCAAATCCATGCACAGAAGGCGTGCCATAATTTAAAACATAATAAATAATTCCTGGAAATATCATTCCACCAATTGCAGCAAGTGCTGGAAAGATTGCCTTTTTGAAAGTGGCTAGCTCCCCAAAAACAACCTCACGTTTAATCTCTAACCCCACCAAAAGGAAAAAGAATGACATTAGCACATCGCTTATCCATTCGTGGATTCTAAATCCAATAAATCTATTGCCATAATCCCCAAGATTGAGCCAAACTCCGAGTTCAAAATGCCAAAAATTAAAATAATATTCTCTAAAAGGTGAATTTGCGATAATTATCGCCAATACTGCAGCGATAAATAGAAGCACACCACCTACGGCTTCACTTTTTAAAAAATTAATAAATACATCGCGTAAGTCTGTTTGGTCTGATTTATGTTTGTAGTTCGTCATTGTGGTAACTCCTCGAATATATCTATTTCGCGCAATGATAATATAAAAAATCTTATAATAAAATCAGTAAAATTTTATGCAATCCCTTAATAATCACACAAAATTCTAAACCAAGAATAACTCAACACTTTTATATAAATGCCGATTATTAGTGAATTATGTCAAGTGGAAGGATCTAAAATGACAAAACAAAATATACTAGCAGCATTGCTATTTGCAAGTTTTTTATGCATACAAGGATGTCAAAAAAATAATACTTCTGTCGTGACGGATAACAATGAAGGTGGTGGGTATTATGATGAAAATGGCATCTATTATGAGTATGAACAGACAAATGATGAACAGCCTCAAGATAATTATACTGATAATGTTGCCAATGATGACGTTGCCAACGTTATTCCGCAGTTGCCACAGCTACCGCAAGAAAACCCTAATGTAATCGAGCTTGAGGCTATAGGTATCGGTGTAGCACCTTCAGAATCTTGCTCTCCAGCCCAAGCAGTTGCGCTAGCTAAAAGAGCAGCCATTGTCGATGCTTACAGACAGCTTGGAGAACAGATGTATGGCGTGCAAGTTACTGCGACAGATGATGTGCGCAATATGATGCTTAAAAACTCAAGTGTCAAAACAAAAATCAATGCCGTTATACGAGGCGCACAAGTTAAAGACTCTAGTTGTCAAAAAGGTGTTTGTCAAGTAAATATAGAACTTAAGCTTGATAGACGTATCTGGTCTCAAATCTTTGGAATCTAAATCTATGCCTAAAAGCAAGTTTTGCATTAGAGCACAAAACTTGCCAAGCCTATATTTATCTAGATTTATTTAAGATATTTTATTATTAAGCATTTAGTCTTTCTTTAAACATCTCTTTAGTAATGTTTTCTTCTCTACCATCACAAAAACAGTATATCTGCCATTCTTTGTCTTTTTTTATAGGAATATAAAAATAGTAGTTTAGCTTTTTTGAAGTCGCCTTATAGCATTGCTTTAATGCCTCTATTTTATCTTCATACTCGTTTTTATCCACTTTAGATTCTCTTGAAATATTTACACTTTTTACTTCAAATATATGAAATCGTTCAGCCCAATCTTTTAAGATAAAATCAGGATAAGAAGCATGAATACCGCCTTGAAAAAAATACTCAAATTTTAATTCTGATTGATACACAAAATTTTTGCCTAAAAGATAGATTTGCTTATCGCTTATTTTTATGGATTTTATTAGTCTTCCTTTGTTATGTTTTACTTCCATTTCTCGTATTTCATCATATAAAAAATCAAACCATTCCTCTTCTGCTTGGCTATCAAAGCAAAATTTTTCACTATCTGCTTGTGTCTGCCATATCCAAAATGGTGCTCTTTTTTCATATTCTGTTTGGCTAAAAATACTTTCAATAGGCAATACACAAGTGTTAGATTCTACCACTTCCATAGAGTTTTCATAATCTTGCACTACTTTTTCATATTCTTTTACAACAGATTTAAGATTTTCATTAAACCTAAACCACCCCTGCAAGCCTTGTTCTTGCGTATAGCTCTTGCACTCTTTTTTAATATTTTCATCTTGTTTTTGTAAGGTTCCATAAAGTTCAAAAATACTTGTCTTTGTCGGTTTGTCTTTTATGTTGCTTAAAGCATTTTCTACAAAGTTATTATTCTTTGCTTGAGGTTTTTGTATATTTAAAGCCGTAGTGTTGAGTATAAACTCTTTTTGTATCTCATTAAATAATCCTTGATTATCTTTAGTATTAAATCCTTTTAAAAACACCCGCACACTAGAACCCTCTTTGGGCTTTATACCATAGACATAAGCTTTGCTTATAAGCTCTCTAGTTTTTGAATCTAGGGTTTGATAATCCAATAAACAAGGATTTCGCCTTACTCTACCTATGACTTGCTCATCAAGCTGCTTTGATTTGCTATCTCGCATTTGATAAAGCATACAAGCCCTAGGTATATCCCAACCCTCGCTTATTACCATTTTAAAAATAATAATATCAATGAGACTATGATTTTCTTTAGCGAAGTCTTTCCATTTTTTAGGTGAGAGTTTTTTTGTTTTAATAATGTCATTGGTATCATAGTCTTTTTCTTTATTAACGATATACATATACTTTAAATGCTCAAATTTTCCTTTTGATAAATAGTATTTTATCTCTTTTAACTCTTGCTCTGCCTTATTTTCATTAGATATTTGAATAATAAGGGCTGGGATTATGCCTATTCTTTGATATTTTTCTTTTAGTTCTAAAAACTTATCTAAAGCTTCCTCTAGGCTCGCTTTTTCATTATATTCTACATCTTTGATAAGCCCTGTGGCTACTGCTTCTTCTGCTTTTATCTCCACATTAGCTTTTTGTCCTCTCTCTAGCTTTGGTGTAGCAGAAAAGTTTATTACCTTACTAAAATACTCTTTAGATAGAGAATCTAGATTGTTTGTAGCGATATGACATTCATCTTTAATAAGATAGATTTGGTATTCTCTGTAAGCATTAGCGCTAAGGTTTTTTGCATAGCCTTTTAGCTCTCGCAAAAAGGCTACAAAGCTTCCTTGCTTTAGCTTGCTTTTCTCTTTATATAAATCTCTGGGTAAAATATAGACATTATAATCTAGTGGTATATCAAGGGCATTTTCCCCGCTTGTCTCTGAAGTGATTAGATAGGGCTTTAGGTTTTTAAAATGCGATTTAGCAAACCTTTGTATGCTTTTAAAATTTTGCTCGCTTAGATTCCCTTTTGAGAGGCTAGAGAGGATAAAAACTACATTTTTATCCTCTTGTAAAACCCTATGCATAAAATCAGCCATCATAAAAGTCTTACCACTACCTGTGGGGGCTTTAAAAGTTATGCTCTTTTCAAGGGGTAGAATATCTATAAGCTTTTTTACCGCTTCATTTTGTAAATCTTTGGCACTTTGTAACATTATTTACCTTATATTTTAGAGTCTTTCTCTTCTTTTTGTGTAATCTCAAAGTTCTCGCATACCCATTTGATTTTATCATTTATATCTTTGAAAGGTTCTAGCCCATAAAGCCTTTCATCTATCACTTCAAAAGCACTTTTACCTTCCCCTTGCTCTTTATTAGATACAGACTCTATCCGGCTTACTTCTAGGCTTCCACCATATGGCTTATTTTTCTCTAGCCATTTAAAACTAGTGTTACCATCATAGCATTGACCGCTCATTATGCGCTTTAGTCTCTTGCTCGTTACATCTATGGCTATACCATTAGGGTTAATATCTGTTGGCTCATTATTAGTAACTAAGATAAACTGCCTATTCCCTCCATCTTCTCTATTTAGCTCTAAAGTGGCGTGTCCTGTCGTGCCACT
>CBCPND010000028.1:0-7894 GCA_965120395.1 uncultured Helicobacter sp. | reverse complement strand
TGCAAGTCGCTAAAATTGCGGATGACCTCAATGCAAAAATCCAAAAAAACAAAAAGGCTTAAGCGCGCATTGCTTTTTTGTATTTTTGAAAATTCTTAAAGCTCTCAAATTCTTGATTTTTGTATTCTTTAAGTGCTTTTTGCGATAGCAATTTAATCTTTTTGTGATAAATGCGGGAGACTTTAAAAACGCTTCGAGTCGCTACCGCTCTGGTAGCCCCTCTTGCATTTTTGTCGCAACCCGCATTTCTCATCAAAAATCTTAAATTGCATTTTTTATATTTTAGATTCTACAAAAATTGCGAATTCTAGAATCTAAAATTTAATTTGCATTAGAGATTCTAGAAACTAGAGCTTGCCATTTATAGTCGGCAAGCTAGATTTTGTATTTATGATGTAGAATCTAGTTTTTTATCTTTCCTTCATATAAACTTTCTAAAAATTCGCGCATCTTTTCGCTAAAAAATTTCTTATAATTCTCTGCGCTTATCATATCGCTTTTTGCGTTATTACAAAGAGAGCAAGCAAGCTCACAATTTTCAGCATTATATCCAGCATCTGGATCTTTTCTTTCGATTTGCAATCTGGCAGTATGTTTTTTAGCTGGAATTTTAGCCCTACCTTTACTACCATCAAAAAGTTTATCAAGTTTATCTTGCGTGATTCCACAATAATAGCATTTCTCCTCTCTTGAGAAATACCACTCGCAAAATTCCGCTAGCGACCCATTAAAAAAACTATCTCTGACTTTTTTATCGATATCTTCGAGTTCCTTGTTATCTTTGATGTTGTTTTTCTTTTTGATAGCTTCTTTGAGGCTTCCGATTTTTTCACTGTATCGTTTTTTACAAGCTTTGATATGTTCTTTTTCTTTTAGCTCATCAATAGCTGATTTGTCTATTCCCATCTTATCTGCAATGAAATCATCTATTGTTTTATTTTTATATGTTATGTTTTTTAGCTCATCTTCTTTGCTTTCATCGCCCACAATATCTCTTGCAACATATTTCCAGCCCGTTGCCTTACCCACTAAATCAAGGTATTCTTTCTCTAATTTACTAAGTTTCATTTTCACTCCTTTTTTTGGTTTTTGTATTTTATATTTTTTTTTGATTTTGCTTAAAAAGGCATCGATTGTTTCTTTGATTTTTTGTGCATCAGGTTTGTCTTCTGTGTCTAGTTCTAAGCTTTTATTACCCCATAATGCAGGATCTGTGTCATTGTGTAGATTTTTTGAGTATATTTTATAGCCTAGATTCTCAGCAGTATAATCCTCACTGATAAAGCCAAGCTTGCCATATAAGCTTCTGGCTGTTTTGTTTTCATCTTCTGTGCTTGTGTAAAGTCTTAGTGTATTAAAGTCTTTTTTGGCAAGATTTATGGATTGCTCTAGTAGAATCTTGCCATATCCTTTGCCCCTGTATTGTTCTAGCACGCCAAACCACCCAAGCCAAGCTTCTTTATGATTATCATAACAATAAAGCCCTGTAATGCCAATGGCTTTATCATCTAACATCGCTAGATAATAAAGCGCTCTATAATCATAGCTATATCCCAAAGCCTCTTTGATAAAGTTCTTATCCAGCGATGATATAATGTCTAAAGCACCGCCTTGCTCAGAGGGGAAGATTTGATTTTGGATTTTGATTGCTTCCTTAACATTATTAGAATCTACTTTGATTAGCTTTATTTTGGCTTCTGTTATGGAATCTGGGGTCATTTTTTCTCCTTTTTGTTTTGTGTTTTTGTAATTTTATCGAAAAAAGAGATTTAAACCTATTTATTAAGTTTTATAAATTTGAGAATTTGGGATTTATAAAGCATAGGGGATGATTGCTAGAGCTAGCAATCATCGTGCAGATTATTATTCGACAGCTTCGATTTGGATTTTGATGATAACCTCATCGCTTACCATTTTATCTGGCGTTTTCTCTCCGATACCAAAGTTTTTTCTGTTGATTTTACCTTCGAGTTTTAGGGCTATTGTTTGTTTTTTGCTTATAGGGTTTTGGATAGGTCCTTTAAGCGTGTAATCAAATGTTACGGACTTTGTGATACCGTGAATGGTGAGATCAGCAGTGATTTTGTCAGCTTGTATTTGAGTCGCTACAAGAGTGGCTTTTGGGAATTTAGTAGAGTCGAAAAAATCAGGTGCGTTTAGATGATCATCGCGTTTAGTGTTTTTAGTGTCGATAGATTTGATTATGACTTCGCCTTCAAGGGCTTTTAGCTGTTTTGATTTCTCATCAAAATCTATTTTACCGCTAAAGTCATTAAATGCTCCATTAACATCGCTAATAAGCATATGCGTAACTTGGAATCCTGCTTGCGAATGTGTCTTATCGATGTTGTAAGGCTTAGCGATAAGTGACGCAAGAGAAAGGGCAAGTGCTGAACTGACAAGAAGTGCTTTATTCATAGTGTATCCTTTTGTGTTTAGTCTCAAATGAGCCTCTTGATTGTAGCCTTGTAAGGTTAATGTGATAGTAAATTATTTAGGGTTATAATGCGCACGATAAGCGCAAGGATTGTGAGATTACAAATTTGGAGGCAGAAGGATGATTTTAAGCATTGAAAGCAGTTGTGATGATAGCTCAATAGCCATTACTGAGATCACCACAGCGCGCCTAATCGCGCATAAGAAGCTATCCCAAGAGCAAGAACATAGCCGATATGGAGGAGTCGTCCCAGAGATCGCTTCAAGGTTGCATACAGAATCTTTGCCACTTGTTTTAGGGGATATTAAGCAGATTCTAGGGGGGTTTGATTCTTTGAAAGCTATTGCTGTTACAACTCAGCCGGGCTTGTCTGTGAGCCTTATGGGCGGGCTTATGATGGCAAAGGCTTTAAGTTTGAGCCTTGAGATTCCACCTATTTCGATAAATCATCTTATCGGGCATTTTTATTCATTATTCATCAATCAAGATAAGTGTATATTCCCAATGAGCGTGCTTCTAGTCTCAGGAGGGCACACACTCATTATCGAGGCAGAATCTAAGCTAGAATCTAGCGCACAAGGCAATTTAGATTCTACTTTAAAGTCCGCTAAATCCGCGCTAGATTCTACCCCACGCTTTAAGATCATCGCACAAAGTATGGATGATAGCTTTGGGGAGAGCTTTGATAAAGTCGCTAAAATGCTAGGTCTATCCTATCCTGGCGGTCCGATAATCGAGCAATACGCTAGATACAATCAAAAAGAGCACATCGCATTGCCACTGCCACTTAAGCATTCTAAAACTCTAGCCTTTAGCTTCTCAGGGCTTAAAAACGCCACAAGATTAGCCATTCAAGAAGGGCTGGATTCTAACCACACACTTCAAGATAAAGACTTCATCGCCCAAATTTGCGCTTCTTTTCAGGATAGAGCTATCGCGCATATTTGCGATAAGCTAGAATCTTACTTTAAGATGAAGCAAGTGCAAAATTTTGCCATTGTCGGCGGGGCAAGCGCTAATTTAGAGCTTCGAGAAAGAGTGAGCGATCTAGCGCGTAAATATCACATTAAGCTATTTTTAGCACCGCTTGAGTTTTGCGCTGATAATGCGGCGATGATCGGTCGCGCAGGGATTGAGGCATTTAAAATGCGACACTTTAGCGATCCTCTTACATTAGATGTGTCACCTAAAAGCACAGCGCCATTTTTTGAGTAGAATTTGTGGCTACATTCAAGCACCACTGCGAAGCAAGCCAAAGGCGTAGTTTTTAGTAAATGCTAGAATTTCACTGAATTTAGAGCAATTAAAAAATCAAACTTAAAACCAAATGATGAACTACTTTTTGAAGCTTATAGTTCTCATAGACCATTAGATATAGAAAAAAGCGTCTTTGCGAGATATTTAAGAGAAAATATATCTGCAAAAATTTTATGTAATTTTACTCTTACTAAAAAAGAGTTAGAGAGTGAAGCCATTAAACCTTTTAAATTTGCTAGATTCCAAATTAGTGATTTATTGGAAAAAGTAGGCGTTGGGAATAATAAATCAATCAAAAGGACATTAGAGAACAAATATGATTTGAATGGGATTCCTTTAATTATTGCCAAAAAAGATAATAATGGCGGGTAAATCAAAACAAAACAACATATAAAGATAAAATATGTATCATTAAGGGTGGCGATGGTGGAGGAGGGAAAACTTATTTCTGTGATTTTGAGTTTTGTGCTACAAATTTTGTAATGATATGTGATTTCAAAGATGGCTTAAAACAATTAGATAAAAAGCACATTCTAACCCGAGATTTATCCTTGATGAAGTAAGTATTCTTGGTAGAATCTATGGATATTTTCGCCAAGAAGGCAGATTTTCTCAGCCAAATGCCTACATCAATCCGCAAATGATTGTGTTTGTAAAAAGTGCGATAAAAGCACATAATTGCAAGGATTTGCTTGAAATGTATTGTGTGATGGAAATCTTAGCATTGCGTTGGCTAGAAAATTTAGAAGGGTTTTTGCCATTAAGATTGTAAAAAGCTGCATTACAATCTTACAAAAAACATCGCAAGTATATGCACTTAAGCAGTGAAGAGACGATTCAAGCTTGGCAGAAAAGCGCGCATTTTCCGCTTAAAAGATATTGATATCACTCATTTTGGCTTTTCACACATTCTTGTTGATCCGCCCACAAAGCAGGGTTGGCAATCAGGCAATGCTAGAATTTATCGCAACTCTTGATTATATCATTTATATTTCTTGCAACCCTTTGAGTCTTAAGAGAGCGATTAAAGATTTTGCTTCAGACAAGATTGAGCGCTTTGTTATTTTTAACCAATCTCCTCCACCACGACACCATATAGAAAGTGTCGTGATACCAAAATTAAGCCTCATTAGCCTCCTCAGCATTATATTTATACAATGCCATAAAACGATAAAAAACATGAAGAAATTTTGAATATGGAATCATTATAAAAAATGTTAAAACACAGCTTAAATGAAACCAAAGTAATACAGCTAATAGCATACTTTCCTTAAAGCACATAAGCATTAATCCGCTAATACTTGCAAAAAATAACATGCCCAACAAAACATAGTCCATATCTATACTCATAGAATCTTTAATCTGCACATCTGCCTTAAGCTTTAATACAAGCAATCCAACCACGCCTATACATATCAAAATCCCACCAATACTACCAAAAAGCTTTGGGGATTGTGTTATATCATATGGAGCTTGAATATCAAAGACATGCGAATAGATTGCCCCAAGTGTTGTTGCAATAAGACAAAAAATAAAACCATACATCACAAAATGATGAAAATATCGTCTCATATTGCTACGTTGTATATGCGGATATGTACAACCTTCGCTATTATGTCCACCTAGATATTTTAAGCTTAGAGTATCTTTGATCGTGCATAAAAATGCACTAAATGAAAACGGAGGCAGATTAAGTGATTTTGCATAACTTAAACAACTAACACATAATGCCACAAATACAAGCGATGCTACCACACCAAAAATAGCTACCATACCATTATAAGAAATAATCGTAAAAAAATTCCCACTACTTGTATCGTCAACCTCTCCCATAAAGCCTGGTAATGCAAATCCTAAAAACACGATAACAACCAATAAAACAGTGCTCAAAAGAGCATTCTTATCAAAAGCCTTACTTAAAAAAGCTGGAAATGCATGTTTTTTATAACTCTCTTTACGAATCTGTGCAAATTGTGCTGGAATAGAAACGTTAAATTCATGCGGCGGGGCATACTGACAATCATAAAAACACTCGCTACATTGATGGCAAAGATTAGCTAAATAATCAATATCTTTGGGCGAAAACTCTCTGTATCTCTCCATAGCGGGGAACGTCGCACAAAGCCCCTCGCAATATCTACAAGAATTACAAATTACACAAGATTTTGTAGCAACAGTATAGATATTAGAATCCTCATTAGATTCTGTAATTGTCCAAATAGGTTGTGTTTGCATATTAGCTCCTTTATCGTATCATACTAGCGGCATTTTGTCCTGCAAGTCTACCAAATACCGCACCAATACTCATACCAAATCCTGCCACATAACCTTGTGTTAGGATATTTCCTGCCATAATCTCACCTGCTGCAAATAGATTCTCAAATGGCTCATCATTTTCTGTATGCACCCTAGCTTCCTTATCTACCTTTACACCCATATAGGTAAAAGTAATGCCCGGACGCAAAGGATAACAATAAAAAGGTGGTTTATCAATGCGTAAAGCCCAATGTGTCTTTTCTACACTTAAGCCTTTTGTGTAGCAATTATCTTGTATTGTATGATTAAACTCACCATCAACCACACTTGCATTATATTCATCAAGTGTTTGCCTAAGAACATTAGAATCCAGTCCCATTTTCTCTGCTAACTCCTCAATGCTCTGTGCCACGATAGGTGGAAAAAGAGATGGCATATAGCATTCTTGTACTTTAGAATCTGTGATAGAAAAAGCAATCTGATCTTCTTGCTGTGCTACAAGCCTACCCCAAATCGCATACCTTTTTGGCCAAAAATCCTCGCCCTCATCATAGAATCTTTTAGCATGTTTATTAACCACAATCCCCAGCGAAACACAATCTACCCTCGAAGCAATTCCGCCATCATATTTTGGCGTCCTCGCATCAATGGCTACCATATGTCCTTGTGTGGGATCCCCAATAATTTTTGCATTGTTTTTTTGTAAAGCTCTTAGCATTTTACCTTCATTAAATCGTGTGCCACGAACAATAAAATTTTTTGCCTTTTCTCCCCAAGCTTCTTGTAGCCACTCTAAATTGGATTCGAAACCACCACTTGCGATAATAAAGGCTTTTGCTTTGAATGACACTTGTTTATTTGCATTTTTATCTAGCACGATTATTTCTTTGCAAACTTTATTGTCCACCACCAAATCCAATGCTTCGTATTCATAAAAAATCTCTACACCAATCTCCTTAGCGGAATAAAAATATGCATTTACAAGTGCTTTACCTCCGCCTAGGAAGAACGCATTGGTGCGCCCAAGATGCAATGTACCTCGCATAGAAGGCTGGAATCTCACGCCATATTTCTTGGCAAATTCAACCGCTTGAGGTGTATTAGAAATGACAAACCTTGCATACTCTTCATTAGTCTGACCTTTGGTCACTTTAAATACATCATCAAAAAACTCATCTTCACTATAGCTATCAACCAACACATCCGTTGGGGCATTATGCATAGCACGAAGATTCCTTGTGTGCTGAGAGTTTCCACCTCGCCATTCTTCTGAAGAAGATTCTAGCAATGCTATTTTAAGGTTAGGATTATCCTCTTTGGCACTTATTGCTGCACAAAGAGCAGCATTCCCACCACCTACTACCACAATATCAAATTCTTTAACTTGCATCATAACTCTCCTCTTTACTGTCTGCTATCGCCATTATAGTTAATATAAACACAAGATCCTTTTATATCTGTGTCTATCCCCATATATACCTCAAGCACAATCATACCCAAAGGGCGCATAAAAATCCGACCAAAGGCTACAAAACTTTTTATAATAGCAATGGTTTTGCTTCCTGATGGGAAAAACACGTTTGCTATAAACGCAGCACAACATCCATATACTGCAAAATCATACATTCCCAAGAAATTACCACTTGCTGCGAAATATCACCCTGGTATTCCTGATTCTATGCTTATTTGTTTGCATTATATCAAACCTCCCTTAGTGATATCAGTTTTATTTTAGCTCTTTTAAAATTAAAAAACGCACTTGCATTGCACAAAATATTTTTAAAGATTACAATTTGAAACACGTACCATATCTCTTAATCCCTATAAGCTAACTCTTATAAAAATAACTGCACAATGTCGCCTTTACTCGCTCATACAAAGGATTTAAATGATTTTTTCTTCATATATGTTTATATTTATTTTTTTGCCAATTGTGTGGCTAGG
>CBCPND010000027.1:0-18134 GCA_965120395.1 uncultured Helicobacter sp. | reverse complement strand
AGATTAGATCATTTAATGAATCTCATTGGCGAGTTGGTGTTAGGTAAAAATAGACTTATTAAAATTTATGGTGATGTCGAAGAAAGGTATGATGGGGAGAAATTCCTAGAAGAGCTTAATCAGGTGGTCTCTTCTGTATCAAGCGTTACTACTGACTTACAACTTGCAGTAATGAAAACGCGTATGCAGCCTGTGGGCAAGGTCTTTAATAAATTTCCGCGAATGGTGCGCGATCTCTCAAGAGAACTTAAGAAAAATATCGAGCTTGTCATCACGGGTGAAGAAACTGAACTTGATAAATCAATCGTTGAAGAGATTGGTGATCCACTTATCCATATCATTAGAAATTCTTGTGATCACGGCGTAGAGCTACCAGAAGATAGAAAAGCATTAGGCAAACCAGAAGTTGGACGTGTGGATTTGAAAGCCTACAACGAAGGGAATCATATCGTAATTGAAATCGCAGATGATGGCAAGGGATTAGATGCTGAATTGCTCAAGCGAAAGGCTATCGAGAAAGGGCTTATCTCTGAAAAAGAAGCAGATACAATGAGTGACAAAGAAGCCTTTAATATCATATTTAAGCCGGGGTTTTCTATGGCAAAGGTCATCAGCAATGTATCTGGGCGTGGCGTAGGTATGGATGTTGTCAAAACAAATATCGAAAAGCTAAATGGAATCATCGAGATAGAATCTGAAAAAGGTGTTGGCACAACTTTTAAACTCAAGATTCCATTAACTCTTGCTATCATTCAGGCTTTACTTGTCGGGGCACAAGAAGAATACTATGCCATCCCACTTTCATCGGTTGTCGAAACAGTGCGCATCAATCAAGATGAAATTTGCACCGTTGATGGTAAATCTGTCTTAAGATTACGTGATGAGGTTTTATCGCTTGTGCGCCTTGCTGATATTTTTGGTGTGGATTCTATCCTTGAGACAAGCAATGAAGTGTATGTCGTCATAATCGCGCTTGCGGAGCAGAAATTAGGCGTTGTTGTTGATTATCTCATCGGACAAGAAGAAGTCGTTATCAAATCACTAGGCTATTATCTCCAAAATACACGAGGAATAGCTGGGGCAACTGTTAGAGGAGATGGTAGAATCACTCTTATTGTCGATGTCGCTACAATGATTGAGATGGCAAAAGATATTAAAGTTAACATTAATAAAATAGTGGAAGAAGCCCAAACTACAAATGTAAAAAACTCCCCTGCTGATTACATCGTATTAGCCATAGATGATAGCAACACCGATAGGGCAATTATGAAAAAATGCCTTAAGACATTAGGTGTAACAGTTCTTGAAGCAAGCAATGGATTAGAGGGATTAGAAATCGTCAAAAATAGCGATAAGGTTATCGATGCGGTTTTGGTTGATATTGAGATGCCAAAAATGGATGGATATGCCTTCGCGACAGAAGTAAGGAAATATAATAGATTCAAGAATCTCCCACTCATCGCTGTAACAAGCCGAACGAGCAAAACCGATAGAATGCGCGGTGTAGAATCTGGAATGACTGAATATATCACAAAGCCCTATACACCAGAATACCTCGTCAATGTCGTTAGGCGTAACATCAATCTTATAGGAGAGGCCAATAATGGATAATTTACAAAGTATCTTTAAGCGTCAGCAAAGGCAAAAACAAGGCTTTCAAGATCTCAACACTAATGTCTATGATATTGCAGAAGAGGAGATGTTCCAGATTATTGGCTTTATTATCGGGAATGAAGAATATTCTGTGCCTATCTTGAATGTCGTTGAAATCGTAAAGCCTATTGAATACACAAGAGTTCCTGGCACGCCTCCTTATGTCTTGGGTGTATTTAATATGCGTGGGAATGTCTATCCACTCATCAATCTAAGATTAAAATTTGGGATACAACCAATCAAACAAGACAAAGATACACGCTATCTTGTTATGCGTCAGAATGATGATATTGCTGGATTTGTGATTGATAAGCTTACTTCTGCTATTACGCTTCCATATTCTGCAATTGACCCGGCTCCTGAAACTCTCGCAAATAGTAAGGGTGGGCTCATCAATGGTATCGGTAAGCGAGAAGATCGTTTAATTACAATTCTCAATGTGGATGTGCTTCTTAAGAAGGATTTTTAATCTAAAATCTATGTCTGCAACCCAAAGCACCTTTGTGGTTTATAACATCTAAAAGGTTTATGATGATTATTATTCCTGCTCGCCTTGCCTCCACACGCTTTCCAGAGAAGATTCTAGCTGATATTGGTGGGCTTCCGATGGTTATTAGAACAGCTAAAAATGCACAAAAAATCGATAATGTTTGTGTGGCGTGCGATGATAGGAATGTTTTAGAAGCGTGTGCCAAATACGATATACAAGCCATTTTAACTTCAAAGCTCCATAACAGCGGGACTGATCGTTGCAATGAGGCTGCAGAGATTTTGAATCTAGGAGATGATGAGATTATTATCAATGTTCAAGCCGATGAGCCATTTTTAGAATCTGAAGTGATTACATCGCTTTTTAAGATAATGAAAAACGGGGCGTGGATGGGAAGCTGCGCAAAAATCATCCATCAAAATGAAATTTCCAACTCCAATATTGTTAAGGTTGTGTTAAATCACAAAAACCAAGCTCTATATTTTTCGCGCTCCCCTATTCCATTTAATCGTGATAGCAACAAATGCGTATATTATGGACATTTGGGAATCTATGGATACAGCACTAAAAGCTTAAGGGAGTTTTGTGCTTTTGGTGTAAGCATGCTTGAAGAGACAGAAAAGCTTGAACAGCTTCGTGCGCTTTATAATGGCAAGCACATCCAAATGGCAATTGTGCAAACACAAAGTATAGGCATTGACACACCTCAAGATTTGCAGCAGGCATTGGATACATTTAAGATTCCACAAAAGGAGTGTAGATGAATTTTCTCTCAAAAATAGCTAAATATTGTCTCATCTTTTGGGTGTGTGCGGGATTTTTTGGGTGCTACACGCCTCCCACCTTGCAAAAAGAAGCCATAGGCATAAAAATATATAGAGGCAAGTCTGGACTGCAAGGCTGCACTTATTTGCTTGAAGTTATGGGGGCAATCAATACAAAAGGCTATGGCTTAAGTCTAGCCCAAGCTATTCAAGCTGCAGAAATAGATATTAAAAACAAAACAGCGCACTATGGTGGAGACGCAGTATTGGTCTTGCAAGTAGAATCTAAATCCATTCATTCAGACTATAATTTTAATATGGGTATGGGGGTTGAGAAACTCCCATCTAAAATAGATGAGTATATTATTCACGGTGAAGCATATAAATGCAATAACTAATCATTTATTCAACTTTATAGTGCTAAAATTCTATAATTTTTAGTTGAAAGGATTTGTGATGAAAAAATTGCTTATAGTATTTATGACATTTGCATTTTTGGGAAGCTTGTATGCAGGAGGAAAAGAGGATTTATTAAATCTGTTACAGCAGCAAAGTGGTAGAAAATTAAGTATTGTTAGCTTTGAGCCACTTAAGGCTTCTGGGCTTTCTTTAATGGTCGTTCAAGATTCCACAAATGGCTACCGCACAGCCTTACTTGCTGAAAATAAAAGCCAAACCATTATCGTGGCAGGATTCTTTTTCAGTCAAAATAATGATGACAAAACAAAGGTTAGCAAAACACTCCAAGATGTAGAATCTTATAATTTTAAAATCCAAAATGCCACAGCTCTAAATAAGCTGTTTGAATCCATTCCAAGCGATTATGCCATAAAGCTAGAGGGAAAAGGTAGTAAGACTACTTATATTATATCAGACCCGATGTGTCCATATTGTCAAGATGAGCTGGATGGTATAGATTCTAGACTGCAAGAAGGCAATGTTATAATGATTGTTGTGGCTTTCTTAGGGCAAGAATCACTCAATAAAACAGCTGAAATTGTTAGCAAAATCCAAACCATCACAACGACAAAGGATAAAATTGCACTACTTAAAAATGTGTATTCACGAGCACACAAAGCAGAGGTTGCGCCTCAAGCGAGCATTCAACGTGTCAAAGACATCACAGCTGACATACAAAAAACCCATCTCATTGAAAGCGTGCCTTTTATCTATGAGAAGCAATAATAAGGAAAATCTATGAAAAAAACCACAAAAAAATATTTACGAAAAATATCAGATTTTACGATGATTGGGAGTTTTTCAGCCTTAGTGGTGGGCGTGCTAGCTGGTTGTGACACAAACAATAATCAATCAAGCCAAACTATCCAAGCCATACAGCAAGGGGCATTTGTTCTGCTAGAAGAACAGTCAAATGGTGGCTATAAAATCTTAGAAGAATATCCGAGCTCTAAAACACACATCGTCGTGCGCAATCAGCAAGGCGAGGAGCGCGTATTAAGCGATGAGGAAGTGCAAAGCCTCCTTAAAGCCGAAGAGGCAAAAATCGATAATGGCACAAGCCAGCTTACAAACCCGCAAATGACTTCAGATTCTGGGGGCTTAAGCTTAGGTGGAGCGATTCTAGCAAGTGCAGCTGGAGCGATGCTAGGAAGCTACATAGGAAATAAGCTTTTTAATAATCCAAACTACCAGCAAAGCAAACAGCGCACTTACAAATCCCCACAAGCCTATGAAAGAAGTGCAAATAATTTCAATAAAGCCCAGAGTGCTACAAGATCAGGCACACCGAGCAATGCTAAAAAAGGATTTTTTGGCGGTAGCTCTTCAAGTTCCACCAATCGTTCATCATTAGGTAATTCATCTGGTTTCGGAGGATAATTTAGTTTTCAATACAAAATAAAGACACTAAAGATCCCATATAGATCTTTCAGTTTTTATCCCACCCCCCACCATATTTCTATTTGTAAAAGCCAGAGCTTGTTGTTGTGAAATAATGACAACTTTTGTATTTTGATTAAGTTTTGATTTCTTGGTTTCCTCTGCGATTTGTTTAGGGTTGCCCTTAATGAATGGACCTATATAAATAGTCTCAAAAACCTGACGATTAACAAAAGTCAAAAACTCACCATCAGTCTTAGCTATCACTACGCTATAATCCTTTGATGCACTCATAATTTGGATCTTAAGATACATCTCAAGTTTATCATTTATCGCATAAATTAAAAATAACTTTTCGTGAAGTTTTTTATAACGGCAGTAGTAGTTATAGCCTTGTTTTTCATTATCAGCAAGCTTGTTTTTATCAAGCCTCTTTAGATACTGCCAATAAAAAGTCATCGCACAATATGAACTATTGATATCGTGCTTAAAGAAGCTGTTAATCACAGCAGTTGATCCCATACTGATCTTCCATATTTTATCATCTAAGATGGTGCAAACTAGATTTAAAGCACTTTTAGTTTGATCTAAAAGCTGAATATGCATTATCTTGAGTTTCTTGCCAAACTCTTGAAAATAATTCTCCTTAAAAGCTTTTGTGAGATTCTCCAGTCTTTCTTGGCATTGGGTTAAAACCACAATCTCCTCATTTGCTTTAAGCATAATATTTTTTTGTGCCTCAATCTTTTGGGCTAATGTGGTGTCCTTTTTGTTAATCTCCATTTGATTGCGCAGTCTGCGCATCTCACTTGAGCAGAATTTAGACTTATTGCGTAGCTGAATAACCTTCTCTTTAATCCCTAAAATCGCCTTTATTGCGCCCTTATAATGCAATTGCTTTTCCAAAAAGACATCTAGATAAATACTTGATGCCTTGAGATTGCTACTCTGCATCAGCCCTTTGAAAAAATATTCTAAATTATGAAGTTTCTGTAAATCTAAGGCGAAAACATCAGGCGTAACATTCCTGTCACAATACATCAAATAATCCATAGCCTTATTCAAAAAACGACGGATAACCATATAATTAAGCTGTTTTTCTGATGGAATCTCCTCGACATCACTTAATGCAAATTTAATCGAGTTAAATTCTTGGACGAAATACTCCCGCAAGCAATCCTCTATCGGTATCGATACAACAATAGATTGCATCTCTAAGTAATTAGTCTTTTGGAATATTTCCTCTGTGATTTTATTACGCAAATCCGATTCTTTGGTGCGTAGCTCCTCATCCGTATTGGTTCTCCAAAAATCAATTTCTCTTACCAAAGAATTCTCGCCAAACTCCTGATAAGCAGAGCTATGCGCATCGATTATTGCACCATTTTCATCGAGCCTGCATTCGACATACATTCCAGTTGCAGGTAGCATCCTCCTATCGTGCCAATGCTCTTTACGTAGCTCAAAAATCTTTTTAGAGTGATTTATGACAACCCCAGAACCCGTTGCCATCGAATACCGACTAATTTTCCCGTGCATTGCCCACCTTTACCTTTAGACACAAAATGTCATTTTATGTTATTTTATCCTTGTAATGCTTGTGTTATAATCTTACAATAATTTTGCTTAAAAAGGACTCATCATTAAAAAATACATACTTTTGGGCTGGTGCATTTTCTTTATTATCTTAACTCTTGCGACAATTTTTGGAACTCAGGGTGTAATGGGGGAATTTGGCAGGGCGTTTGCTTCTTTAAATCTACATTGGTTTGGGTATTTTGGGTATTTTTATTTGCTGTTATTTATTTATCCAGCCTTTATGCTTTATAAAGATTACACACTCACAAAAGCAAGGCTAAAACACATTTTTGCTATTTTACTTTTAGCTTTTGGGGCTTTGCTTTTGCAATTTGTATTTTTTAAACAAGGCGAACTAGGCAAGATAATTATTGAGAATCTAACGCCAAAGTTTGGTAATTTTGGTGTATGGATTCTTATAATTTTGTGCGTGTTTGTCGGGCTATTTTTATTTTTTCCAAGGCAGATGTCCTTTATTAAGGATACAATCTCTTCTCTTATCCTAAAGCTTTTTGCTTATCTTAAGTGCAATTTTATTGAAGCGTATTTTTATCTCAAGCCAAGTGTAACAAAAGCTTATGAGATTCTAAAAACAAAGGCTAAAAAAGTCCTTTATTATCTCTCAAACACAGAATATAACAAGATTTTAGATTCTCGCGCGGATTTAGCCCAATCCAACGATTTGCCACAGAATCTAAATTTGCAAAATCTACAAAATCAGATTCCACAAAGCCAATTTTTGAGAGATTCCCTCCAGATTCCAAATCAAAATTTACAATCACCTTCGCAAGAGCAATTTGCACCATTTAATGAAAACAGCATCCGCATAACTTACACCAATAAAGACTTGGAACATCAAAAACAACTTCAAAGTGAGCAAAAATACGCAAAAATGGTGCGTGTCGCTTCAAAAGATGAAGAAGGTGAGGTGCTAGATCTTAACATCAACGAAGTCATAGCACGTGTAAAAAAGCATCAAATCGATCCTTTCACGCAAGGGCAAAACCAAGCACAAAATTTTCAGTACATAAAACCAGCCACAGATTCTAAAGAAGCCCAAAGTGTGCAATCCCAGACTCTAGAATCTAAAGATTTAAACACGCTAGGATCTAAAGAATCTCATTTTTTTAAATCCGCGCAAGAATCTATCACTTCAAATTATACAGATTCTTTAAAACCCAACCCAGATTCTAGAATCCTAGAATCTTCCAACCCAAAAGTGCAAATTTTAAAAGAACTTGAAAGCACAAATGCGATTTTAGAGAATCTCGATAAAGGCACATTAGAGAAGCCCAAAGATTACATCTTGCCGCCAACCTCTTTACTTGCTCCGCCACCAGCACAAAAGGTGCATTTCGAAGAAGATGAGATCGATACGAAAATCCAAAATCTCCTTGGCAAGCTAAAAGTTTTTAAAATTGATGGCGATGTGAGCAGAATTTATTCTGGTCCGGTTGTGACAACCTTTGAATTCCGCCCTGCGCCAAATATCAAGGTAAGCAGGATTCTAGGCTTGAGCGATGATTTGGCAATGGCACTCTGTGCGCAATCAATTAGAATCCAAGCGCCAATTCCGGGTAAAGATGTCGTGGGTATCGAGGTGCCAAATTCTGAATCCCAGACCATCTATATGCGCGAGATTCTAGAAAGTGAAGTTTTCACAAACTCTGCCTCGCCTCTTGCTTTAGGATTAGGCAAAGATATCGTAGGCAATCCATTTGTAACAGATCTTAAGAAGCTCCCACATTTACTCATCGCAGGGACAACTGGAAGTGGGAAAAGTGTAGGCGTGAATGCGATGATTTTATCGCTTTTATATCGCAATGCGCCTGAGAATCTAAAGCTCATAATGATTGATCCTAAAAAGGTAGAATTTAGCCTTTATGAAGAGATTCCACACCTTCTAACGCCAATCATCACAGATTCTAAAAAGGCGATTATCGCGCTTGGTAATGTCGCTAAAGAAATGGAGCGCCGTTATGAAATAATGAAAGAGGCTAAAAGCAAAACAATTGATAACTACAACGCCAAAGCCAAAGAAGAAGGCAAAGAGATTTTGCCTTTTATTGTCGTGATAATCGATGAATTAGCGGATTTGATGATGACAGGCGGGAAAGAAGCTGAAGCATCAATTATTAGAATCGCACAAATGGGGCGCGCTGCCGGATTACACTTAATTGTCGCTACGCAACGTCCAAGTGTGGATGTCGTAACCGGACTTATTAAGACAAACCTCCCCGCAAAGATTGCCTTTAAAGTTGGCTCAAGGATGGACTCTCGCGTAATCTTAGATTCTGAAGGTGCACAAAACCTCTTAGGGCGCGGAGATATGCTATTCTCGCTTGGTGGCGGAAGCAATATTATAAGACTACACGCACCTTGGAGTAGCGAGGAAGAGATAGAAGAGATCGTAAAATTCATCCGCGAACAAAGAAGTGCAAGCTATGATTCTAGCTTTCTAGCTGAAAGCGCGATAAGAGAGCTAGAATCTAGCTTTGAAGGAAGTGATGATTTGCTCTCTGAGGCTAAAAAAATTATGCTTATGGATGGCAAAACTTCTATAAGTAACCTTCAGCGCAGGCTTGGAATTGGCTATAATAAAGCTGCTAGCATTGTCGAGGAGTTAGAAAAGCAAGGATTTTTATCAGCACCAAATTCTAAAGGCGTGCGCGAGATTATAGGGTAGCTAGAAATGCGCCTTTGGATGATCATTTGGTAGATTACTAGATTTTGGAGGCAGTCATTACACTTTAGGTAACTCCTACCTCCAAAATCTAGTAAAACTCCCAAAGCACCACTGCAAATGCTAGAATCTAGCGTAAATTAAAAAATCTCAGATTCTAGAATGTGTGGAATCCAAATACTAAGCGCAATTCTAAGATTTGAGATGAGAAATGTGAGTTATAAAAAAATGCAAGGGGGTTGCCTAAAATGGTAATGACCAGAAGCATTTTTGAAGCTCCCGCATTTATCGCAAAAAGTTAAAATTGCTAAAAAATTACACAAAAGGAAGAATATGTTTAAAAGAATGCGCCGCTTACGTTTTAACCCTAAAGTGCGGGATTTGATAAGAGAGACTAGGCTTGATATACGGGATTTTATCTATCCGCTTTTTGTGATTGAAGGAGAAAATATAAAAAATGAAATCACTTCAATGCCCGAAGTGTATCAAATGAGTATCGATTGGATTCTCAAAGAGTGCAAAGAGTTACAAAATCTTGGAATCTATCATATCTTGCTTTTTGGGATTCCAAGCCATAAGGACGCGACTGGCAGCCAAGCACTTAATGAGAATAACATCGTGTGTGAGTGCATAAGAGCGATTAAAAAAGCTTATCCGCTTATGGTTGTAAGTGCGGATTTATGCTTTTGTGAATACACTAATCACGGGCATTGCGGAATCTTAGATGAGAAACTTCAAAGCGTGAATAATGATGCCACACTTGAGATTCTAGGCGAGCAAACCATAGTGCTTGCAAAAGCAGGTGCGGACATTATCGCACCTAGCGCTTCTATGGATGGAATGGTGCAAGCTATCAGAAGCACGCTAGATTCTGCAGGCTTTAGCCACATTCCGATTATGAGCTACTCGACAAAGTTTGCAAGCGCGTATTATGGACCTTTTAGAGATGTGGCACAATCCGCACCTAGCTTTGGCGATAGAAAATCTTATCAGCAAGACATCGCTAATCGCCGTGAGGCAATCCTAGAATCCTTGATTGATGAAGCTGAGGGTGCGGATATTTTGATGGTAAAGCCTGCATTGGCGTTTTTAGACATTGTGCGTGATATTAAAGAATCTAGCCTTTTGCCTTTGGCTGTATATAATGTGAGTGGCGAATACGCAATGCTAAAAGCTGCACAAAAGGCAAATGTCATTGATTATGAGAAGGTTTTGCTTGAGACAATGTGTGGCTTTAAGCGCGCAGGTGCAGATATTATAATTTCCTATCACACAAAAGAAATCGCAAGGATTCTAAAAAATGCGCCTTAATACCTACATTTCGCATAACTCGATATACTCAAGGCGCAAAGCAGATGAGCTTATATCACAAGGACGCGTGAAAATCGATCATAAAAAAGCAAATCTAGGCGATATGGTTTTACCAAATCAAAAAGTTTTTATCGATGGCAAATTGCTTAAAGTAAATAAAGATGAGCAATACACGATGATTGTCTATCATAAGCCAAAAGGTGAACTTGTAAGCAGCAAAGATGATCGCAACCGCAGGATAATTTATGAGAGTTTGGGGAGTAAATTTAAGGGATTTGTGCCTGTTGGGAGGCTTGATTTTGCAAGTGAAGGGCTTTTGATTTTAAGCGATTCTAAAAAGATTGTAAGTGCTTTAATGCGAAGTAATTTAGAGCGCGAATATATTCTGAAAATTGACTGCCAAGTGACACAAGAGATGATTAGCGCAATGCAAGAAGGGCTAAAGATTTTAGAATCTAAAGCTGGCGCGCATAAATTAAGCAAGCCTATGGATATGGAGTTTAAGCCATTTGCAGAGTTTAAGATTCTTAAAAACTCTAAAACATACTCGCGCTTAAAGGTAAGCATAACTGAAGGGAAGAATCGCGAATTAAGGCGCTTTTTTGCACATTTCAAAGCAAATGTGCTTGATTTACGTAGAATCCGCTATGGCTTTGTCTGCCTTAATGCCTTGCCTGTGGGGAAGGTGCGCTATTTTACAAAAGATGAGTATAAGAAGTTACGCCATTTTCTAGGCTCACAGAATCTAAAATGATTTGCTCTTGCCTAGAATCTAGCCCATTTATGCGGATTCTAGAGATTGGCTCTAGAATCTTGCATTTGTTAGAATCTATAAAGTGCATAGACTTGCACCTTGTTTGAATACAGCCATACCCCATCGCCTATTAGCGACCAAGTGCTCTCTGATATTGTTGTATTGCCAATCTTTTGGGATTGATGCACACCAAAATAATATCCATATAAAATGCCTAAAGCAATTTTGCTCGTATCTATTTCTGCCCCTAATAAAACCCCATAAGAATTATTTAAAATAGGAGAGCCATTATTTGGCACATACTGCATACTATACCCAAGCCCAACTTTAAATCCCAAAGATAAACTACTTGATAGCTGGCGATAAGACACACCAAGTGCGCCAAAATCAAGATTAAAGGCACTATAAGTATCTGTCGATCTCTCATTATAAGTTAAAGAGTTGTTTCTATATGTTTTAACGCGTTGATGCATACTTGCATAACCAAGCCCTGCTATAAATTCTACTCCATTTGTAATGTGGCTATTCTTCTTACTTGGGTAGAGAATCTGATAATTTCCAAGCACATATATTGAGTTAAAATTATCTGCTAGCTTGAGTTCTATTTTTGGTGAGTAACCAGTTGTTTGTTGAGAAGCTATACTTTGAAACCCATAACCTAGCCCAATGCCAAAGCGATGTTTTACACCACTATCACTTTGATAATAAGTTTGTGAGGTTTGGGTTTGATTCTCGGTAGTTTTTGTCGTATCTGAAATGTAATTATTCTCATCAGCCAAGCCAATGCTTACCATAGCCATCATAGTTAGTAGTAAGTGTTTTGTAACTTTTTTCATTTGTGTCCTTTTAAATAAATTCCATTTATTTTTTCAAAAAAAAAAAAACGACCTTAATCCATCAAAAAATCTATAAAAAACAATGTCCAATGTTACGAAAAGTTATATTTTAAAAAATTTATAGTAATTACTTGCAAACCACAAATCAATCATCACAACAAAATCTATGATTCTTAAGGGTTGCTTTTGATAGATTTGGCTAGATGTAAGATTCATTAAGCTAAAATCTTAAGTATAAATTTAAACAAAAGGTAGCAATAAATATCTATCAAGCTTTTAATGATTATGCTTTGCTTGGTGTTGCTTATGATGCCTGCTTTGGCATTATTCACTAAGACAAACAAATATCCTTAATACAAGATGATTAAGATGGGAAATACTTGATGTATAAAATACTTTTATTTTTGCTTTTTGTGGTGCTACTCCAAGCGGGAGCGATCTGTGATTTCAAAATCAAAACCGCTAAAGAAGGATTGCAAGCCTCTGAAAATGCCAAAAATAAAGATGAGGCAAAAATACAAAAAACCAAAAAAGAGCTTGAAGCGCTTCAAAAGCATTGCGATGATGAGGAGATTCTAGCTGAAGTAAAAGAGCATATCAAAGCCACAAAAAATAAGCTTAATCAAGCGACCTCAAGGCTTAATGAAGCCTATCAAGCTCAAAATCAACATCTTATATTCCAAGCCAAACTCCAATACAAAATCGCACATATAGAATATATCGCAGCCAGACAAGAGGAGTTGCGCCTTAAGGATTTAGCAAGAAGTAACCAAAATGGCAAAATCACTGAGGCTGCAGAGTGATATAGGTAATTTCTGGTGGATTAAAGATTCTAGGGCGCAAAATATGAAGACTCAAGCCTCTTGAGACGACTAGATTCTGAGATTCATTAAGTGCATACACACCACCAGCGTATTTTGGAAAAAATCCTTGATGTGGTGCATAAAGCCCATTAAGCACATATGGGATACGCACTTGAGCTCCGTGTGTATGCCCACTCATAATAATATCAAAAGGCAACTTGGTAAAGACACTTTCATATTCTGGGCGATGTGAGAGAAAAATCCTTAATGCTTTGGAATTCTTAAGGTTCTCTGAAGTGAAAATCTCTAAAATCTTGTTTTGCCATTTCATATCCCAATTTTTCGCATAAGGGGTGAATTTTTCACCATCACCTTGATAACGCACAATGTAGGGATCATCTACACCACCTATGATAAGAGAATTATCTTTAATACTCCCACGCCATAAAGGATTATTAAAATCTAGCACAATGATTTTGCGCGCTTTAATGAGGCTTTTAATAAAATCCACTTTATGAGTCCAAACCTCGTGATTCCCGCTGACATAAATCTTTAAAATCTTATCAAGCGGTTTTACATTAAGCTTATCAAAGAACTCAATACCACCTTGCATATCTCTTTTATCATCAATTATATCACCACTCATAACGATTAGATCAGGGGCATTTTGTATAAGTGAATCAATGATTTTTTCTTGGTAGAATCTACCAGAATGCAAATCACTTAAAAGCGCGACTTTTATCGGCGATGTGGTGTTAGTATAAATCGTGTAATAC
The DNA here is from genome assembly GCA_965120395.1 of uncultured Helicobacter sp. Classification (GTDB taxonomy): domain Bacteria; phylum Campylobacterota; class Campylobacteria; order Campylobacterales; family Helicobacteraceae; genus Helicobacter_B. Next base: position 4,647 of record CBCPND010000027.1, on the reverse strand, counting down.
ACATTTGTAAGAGGCGCCCAAAAAGCCGCACCACAAATTCCAATACATAATACAAAAAATAAAATCCTATAAATTGGCATTTTCTATCCTTTGGTTATATGGCTTTGCTATGCGTAAGATATCACTTAAAAATTGATCCTTAAATCCTATCCAATAGTAATAATCGCACACAATAATAAGGCGATTTTTAATCCTGCTCATAGCCACATTAAGCGCGTGAAGTGCATTTAGGTTATGAGAGTTCGTCAAATGGTAGTGCAACATCACGGGTGAGAAAATTACACTATGAAATTCCTGCCCTTGAGAGCTGTGAATCGTCCATAGTGCCTTATATGGAATCCCACAGCGATGAAGTAATCTTCTTTGATTGACAAATGGCGTAATTACGGCGATATCATCATTTTTTAATTCTTGATAAAGAAGTGAAATCATTTGAGCTTCTTTAAGATTGCTCTTATCGCTTAAAGCGCATTTGCCACAATCTATAAAATAAATCTCCGTGCGCTCGCTCTTACCGCACAAACCAATGTGATAAATGTGCTTATCCAGAATCTTAGCGAGATTATCGCCATAGCGATGTGTATTGAGTAATTTTGTGCTTATCATTTGGCGGTGCTTAATTGGGCTAAATTGGCTTTTTGAAAATATTTTTGAGCTCGCATTTAAGGGCTCGCTAAAAAACTCCTCCAAAAAAAGCGCAGAGAGATTAAATAAATTTGCATAAATTTTTTCGCCTTTGATCTCACTTTGTGGCATTTCACAAATAGGCATAAGCTGCTTATGATCTCCTAGTAATGTCAAAGGAATACCATCTGTGCAAAGGCTTAATGCCTTAATGAGTGGCGTGAAAGCACACTCATCTAAAAACAGATGGTAAAACTCAATCTCAAGCGTCCTATATCGGCGGATAAAGCCATCTATAGTCATTCCAATCACAAGCGCATTTTGGAATCTGTCTTTTAGATTCTGTGTGCCAAATAGATTCTGGGCTTGTCTTTTTTGAATGATTTGCGGATCACACACTTCAATGTAAGATTCTAAAAAGCTATTTGTAGGGATTCCTAGCCGTAAGATTTTCTCACGATTTAATCCTAGTGAATCAAACTTTTTAATTAAGACCCTTAGAATCTGCTCTAAAGCGTTATTTGTCGGGGCGAGAACGCACACAGGCTTATTAGCATAAATATAATACAAAAGGCTCTCAAAAAGCACCACTTGAGTCTTTCCGCTTCCGGGCGCACCCCAAATGTAACTCAATGAATTTTGCAAAATATTATTGATGGCTTGCTTTTGCTCTGCATTGATATCTTGTGAAAAATCTAGTGGCTGAGTTATGGTGATGTTAGGAGTTTGTGGGAGGATAAACTGCTTTGTATCATTGAAAAAATTCTGCAGATTCTTAATTAAGAACTTTAAATCATTAAAGATTCTAATGCTTTTTTGAGAGCGCTTACACTTCTGATATAGCCCAGAATCTAAAAAGCCAATGATAAGACTACCACTCTTTTCATTATATGAAATCACCTCAAGCCCACTCTCTTTGGCAAAATATTCATTGCCAACTCCAATCACTAACGCATCGACATTTAAAAACTGCGCCTTAATGCTGAGTGCCATTTCATCTTGTAAGAATTGTATAGAATCTATTTGCAATTCTTCAACACCCAAATGATGAGAATCTAAATAATCATAATAAATCTGTGTAGCCTCAAGCAAAACTTCTTTGTGAGAGAATGCTTGGCAAAGACTCATTAGAATCTATCTACACCTAGATTTTCTTATCAAACACATCATAAATTTCATAAATCCTAGGTGATTTATCATAAAGCCAGCGCGCACAAACAATAGCCCCTTTTGCAAAAGTAGCCCTGCTTGTGGCATTATGCGTAAATTCTAAATACTCTCCATCCATATAAAATCCCACAGTGTGCTTCCCAGCAACATCGCCTCCGCGTAAACTCACGACACTTATTTCGCCTTCTTTTCTCTTGTGGGCGGCTTTTCTATCTGTAATCATCACATCTTCTAATGCAACATCACGCGCATTTGCACAGCTTTGAGCTAGAGTTAGTGCTGTGCCACTTGGTGCATCAACTTTATGGCGATGATGTATCTCGCTAATTTCTATATCTGCTTGATTGAGGATTTTTGAGACATTAGCGACAACTTTATTTAACACCGCCACGCCCATTGATGTATTTGTCGCGTATAAAATAGGTGCATTAAGTGAAGCTTGGTTTATAAGTGTGAAATCCTCTTGAAGTAATCCTGTCGTGCCAATGACACAAGGCTTTGGATTCTCTAAAAGGGCTTGAAGCAAGATTCTAGTCGCCTCTGGCGTCGTAAAATCAATAATCACATCACAGCATTGTATAAATTCTGCAATATCATTAGTTACAAAGCTCCCCTCTGGCAAGGAAAAATCAAGCTCCCTGCGCACAAAAACAGCCCCAATCTCTAAATCTTGTGTTTTTTCAATCTCTTCTAAAATGAGCTTGCCTACGCGTCCGCTCGCACCAAATACACCTATTTTTAACATTTGCTTATCCTTAGTGTTTTAGTGCCATTATACAAAAATACTCTTTATATTAACGCAATGAATCAAGATAAGCAATCGCTTGTAAAGCCGCGCACGCTCCATCACTTGCCGCACAGATAACTTGCTTTGGCGCATTGATTCTTATATCTCCAGCGGCAAATAATCCCTTCACACTTGTATTCATCGATAAATCCACTATAACAGAACCATACTCATCGCATTTACAAAGCATCTCACCATTATCTTGCTTTAGAATCTGAGTATTTACATCATAGCCTACAAACACAAAGATTCCGGGCACTATAATTTCTTTAGTCTCTTTTGTTTGGACATTTTGCAAGATTATGCCCGTAACGCCAGAGCTATCGCCTTTAATCTCAAGCGGGATAAAAGGTGTGAGAAACTCAATTTTCTCATTATTTCTAGCGTGCTCAACAGTGATTGGTGCAGCGCGAAATGCATCGCGCCTATGCACAAGATACACTTTAGCACATATTTTAGTTAAATAAATTGCCTCCTCAATCGCTGTATCACCCCCGCCAATAACCACAACTTCCTTATTTCTGTAAAAAAACCCATCGCAAGTCGCACAAGTGCTAACACCCCTACCCCAAAACTCATTCTCTCCAGTAACTCCCATTCTTTTGGGTCGCCCACCAGTGGCTAGAATCACAGCTTTAGATTCTAGGATTCTATCATCATTACAATGGATTTTAAAGATATTGTCTTGCTTTGTAATTTTTTCTACTTCAACCATTTCGTGCTTTAAGCCAAACCTAAAACACTGCTCTTGCCAAGGTTCCATAAAATCAAGCCCACTTTTAATCTCTTTAACTCCGGGATAATTTTCTATCTCGCTACTGCTTGTAATCTGCCCTCCGGGCATTCCTTTCTCAAAAAGCACAACATTTTTAATCCCGCCACGAGTCGCATATAATCCCGCACTCAATCCTGCTGGACCACCGCCAATAATCGCTACATCAATCATTTAATCTCCTTTAAAATTATTTTGTTTGAAAGGGTATTGCTAAAATACAAACAGAAGTAAAACAAATAATAATTTTTATTAAATAATAATTTAAGAGATTCTAAAAATGAGATAATCTATCTTTAAACTATTAAAATCTAATATTTGATTAAGATTGAAGTATTGATTATTTATTGCAGTGATGAAAATTATAAACAAGTGCCATTAAGCTTATTTACCTTTTAATGCTTCACAGACTTGCGTGTTTAGAGAATAAAATTCCTCTTGGGTATATTGTGCTTTGTAGTGCTTCTCATACATAAGGGCGACATTACAAATCTCAGGTCTCTTGTCATAAATAGCACATAAATTATCCTCGCCCAGATGCACGCATCTCCCATATCCATTATCAAAATGCCGTAATTGTGGAATGTGCCCTATGTGCTTACAGCATATTCCACAGCCATCGCAAAAAAAGCACACCCCTAAACTATCCTCATATCTTTATCCCCAATGACTTGGCGCATTCTAGTCTTAATGCTTTATACCCATTTAGCATTCTTTGGATATGATTGCAACCCTTACTTCTTACCAGCTAACAATCTTTTTACTTCTAGAGCATATCCGCGATTTTCTAGCTCTTCCTTAAGAGCACTGAGCTTGCCTAATTGACTTTTAGGTGTTTCATCAAATAAGGTAAGTAGCTTATCATCGCTCATTTTTTTAGCTTCTTGTTGCCAATGCTGTTTTTCTTGATTCATTTTTTCAGCTTGTTCTAGCATACCCTTACCAACAGATTTTGCAGCTGATCCTAAAGTATCCCAAAATCCCATAATAACTCCTTTTGAATTTGTTAAAGATTCTAATGCTTTTTGTTGGACTGTAGCATTAGGCATTTAAGCGTTCGCTATTTTCAATCATTGCTTGCCTTGTATCAAGAAGTTTGTCGCATTCCTCTGTAATATTCCCCTTATCATCGATGATAGAAGTATCAAGCACTCTCTTTATAGTCTCAGTAATCTTAACATTTGCTACGACAATCTTTTTTGAATTCTCATCATAAGTCTTATAATCCTCGCCACAAGATTTTACAACATTTTCAAATTTATCTAAGAGGTCATTATATATCATATCAAGACGT
>CBCPND010000026.1:0-9275 GCA_965120395.1 uncultured Helicobacter sp. | reverse complement strand
ATTAGCACAACCTGTGATAGAAGCATTTAATAAATCAGATTCTAATATCATAGGAATGCCATTAGAGCTAAAAGGTTTTCCTTTATTAGCTTTTAGCTTTACTACTCCATTATGAGGACATTTAATTTCATTATCCTCCAATACTGGATGAAGCATAGAAGTGCTAGATTGTGCTTCCCTGTTATTTTAAACTCTACAATTCAAGCAGCATAAGAAACCCAATTATCTTTAAAAACTCTTTAAAGACAAAAATCAATATTTAATGAAAATATAGCCACTAAAAATTTAGGGCATAAAATTAAAACACAAGCATTTCACGCTTAATCTTATTAAGCCCATCAATTTGAGTCTTTAGATTCTCTACTTGCTCATTGATTTGCCCTAATACAGACATTTCCAGATGTTCTGGCATATCTATTGATCCGCGCTTAATCATAATATAATCCACAAATGAGATTTTTGCTATCCCAAGTAAGATTTTAATTTCATCGCGTATTTCTTCAATATTTGCGATAATCTCATCGATTTTTTCAAACATTCTATCCCCTTTCTATACCAATACTAATAAGCGTGTGAATATGCACGACACCTAGAATCTGCCTTGTGTCATCTATGACAATGAGCAGCTGGATTTTATTATCTTCTAGAAATTTTAGTCCATCACTTGCGAGTAGATTTTTGTCTTGGCATATTTTTGGATTTTTGGTTGCAAAATTTATTGCGGGAGCATTCAGATCGAAATTTTTGCACATCATCGCACGTCGCAAATCTCCATCGCTCAAAACCGCTACAAGCTTATTTTGCTCTGCTACAATTGCACTTCCTAGCCGCTTCTCACTCATTGTGACAATTGCATCTTTAAGTGAGGTTTTTTCACATATTATAGGGAGATTGCTAGTTTGCATAATATCGGATATTTTAATAAAAAGCCTTTTGCCAAGGCTTCCACCTGGATGAAAATTCCCAAAGTCTGTTTTTGTGAAATTCCTAGCCTTCATAAGACATCCAGCCAAGGCATCTCCCATAGCAAGCGTAAGGGTTGTGGAACTCATTGGGGCTGTGTTAATAGGACAAGCTTCACTAGAGATTTCAATAGGTAAGAAATAATCTCCAAGCTTACTCAATGGAGAATCTTTAGACTTGCTCATAGTAATTGTCGCTTTACTTAATCGCTTTAAATGCGGGAAAACATCTAGAATCTCACTACTTTGACCACTATAGCTGATTGCCAATATAATATCTTCTTTTTGGATTATACCCAAATCGCCGTGTATTGCTTCTGTGGGATGGAGAAATATGCTTGGAGTGCCAGTGCTTGATAATGTAGCAGAAATTTTTGCACCAATGTGTCCACTCTTTCCTACACCACACACAATAAGCTTGCCTTTAGATTCTAGAATCTTATTAATAATGCAATCCCATTCAATCTGATCACATTTTTGTGCAGAATCTAAAAGCTCTTTTGCTTCTTGTTCTAATATTTTTTGGGCAATTTGCGCGTAGTTCACAGTCTTATTCCTTATGCCGTAAAGATATGTATCAAAATAGCGGGATATTTTTTCAGTTTCTTAAATAGGAGCTTTCTTGTGATGTTGCGCATTTCGTTTTCAAGGGCTTTTTTATCGCTTATAGTTTCTTTTTTAGCACCTCGTATCATCATTTCTAAAGTACCATATATTTCTTGCTGTAATTCTTTTTGTTCCTTTCGGCTTACAATGCCAATAGATTCTATCTCCATTGAGCAGATTTTTTGCTCATTTTTATTGATAAATGCCACAATGCTTAGAATACCAGCATTGGCAAGATCTTGGCGATCCTGAATGGTGAGATTATCGATTTCTTTATTGGCTTGATTGTCGATAAAAGTTTTACCTGATTTGACACTACGAATCTTTCTTAAATAGCTAGGATTGACTTCAATTTGATCTCCATCTTCCATAAGATAGATATTTTTTTCTGGCACACCACATTTAATTGCCGTCTCTTTATGTTTTGTTACGTGGTTATATTCCCCGTGGATTGGTAGAAAGAATTTTGGTTTAATAAGACGGAGCATCAATTTTTGTTCTTCTTGTGCAGCATGCCCACTTACATGAATTTCGCTAAAATCCTGATATGCTACATTTGCTCCAGCCTTCATTAAGAAATTCAATACAGCAGATACAGATCCTTCATTACCAGGGATAGCTTTTGCTGATAAGATAATTAGATCTGTAGGTTTAATTTTTACATGTCTGTGTTCATCTGTTGCCATTCTATAAAGCGCACTCATTGTCTCACCCTGTGATCCTGTAGTAACAATAAGGATTTCATGATCTGGATATTTTTCTATTTCGTGTGCTTCTATAAATATATTGTTTGGTAGGTTGATATAGCCTAACTCTCTGGCAATATCGATATTTTTCTCCATTGAACGACCTATTACGGATACTTTTCTATTGTATTTTAATCCATAAGTAATGGCTTGATACACGCGATGAATATTTGAGCTGAAAGTACTCATAATAACTCTTCCAGTGGCATTTTTGAATAGATTCTCAAATGTTGGACCAACGACAGATTCACTTTGTGTGCAACCTGTTTTATGTGAGTTTGTAGAATCACTAAGTAGCAACATAACTCCTTGTTCGCCATAATATGCAAGTCGATGTAAATCTGTAGGGAGATTATCAATCGGGGTATGATCAATTTTGAAATCACCTGTATGTATAATAATTCCAGCTTCTGTCTTGATCGCAAGAGCAGAAGAGTCAATGATTGAATGCGTGATATGAATCCACTCTATCTCAAAGTCACCAATTTGTATAGGCTGACGTTTTTGCACTACGCGGAAATATGAGCGGAATTTTTTTAGCCCATGCTCATCAAATTTATTGCCAATCATTCCAAGTGCGAGAGGCGTACCATAAAGTGGAAATTGAAAAGTCTTAAATAAATAAGGTACAGCGCCAATATGATCTTCATGTGCGTGGGTTATAACAATGCCAGCAATTTTATCTTTGATTGCGTGAAGATATGTAAAATCTGGAATTAGAATATCTACACCATGCATATTTTCTTCAGGGAAGCTCATACCCACATCAATTATAATTGCAGAGCTTTCTGTCTCCATAATCATCATATTTCCACCAATTTCTCCCAATCCACCAAGGGGGGTTATTCTTATCTTGGCTTTTGTGTTTAGGTTTAGTTTATTGTGTGGATTGAGGCTATTTTTTTGTATCCTTGTATTGACCTCAACCCCTTTTTTTAAGTCTTTATGGAAAGTTAGATTGCCTCTTTCATTAGTTCCTTGCACTTCTCTTGCTCCATTTGTAGTTTGAAGCTGATTGCTTCTTTTTGGCCATTGTCGCTTTTGTTGAGACTTTGGTTTGTTGCGAGTATCTGTCTTACCGACATTTTCTACGCGTTGTTTCGTATTGCTAGGCTCTATTTTTTTAAAATTAGATCTAAAAAATGTTTTTTTAGATTCACTATTTGAGTTTGTTTTGTCCATTACTGATTCCTTTTTAGTTTGTTATAAATTTGGTGATACTCTTGTGTTGAAATCTCGTGTGCTCTGTAGTGTATAGACAATCCCAATTCATCAAAGATTTTGATTATTATAGATTTATCATATTTCGTGCTAAGATTATTTAATAGCTTTTTTCTAGGAGCACAAAAGGCTGTTTGTAGCATTTGCTCAAAATTAGACTCTATGGTTTTACTCGGAGAATATTTAACTACTCTAAATACAGATGATATTACCTTTGGTATTGGGTCGAAGCATTCTTTTGGTACATCAAAAAGCATTTCTCCATTTCCAACGCTTTGCGTTAATACGCTCAAAGCACAAAAATCTCCTTGTTTTGTTTGTGCGCAAAATTTTTGTGCTACCTCTTTTTGTGTCATTACAACAAATCCCATACATATTGGATCTTTAAGCACATTAACAATAATTCGCGTGGCAATGTAGTATGGTAGGTTTGATACCAAAATATATGGTTTATCATCCAGCCAGCCATTTTTAAGCGGGATAGACAATACGTCACACTGAAGCAATGTGAATATATGTGTCGCTACATTACCTTGTGATTTTCGAAATTTTTGCAAAACAAAAGAACACAGATTACTATCAATCTCATAAGCCTTAAGGCTTGATATTTCTAATAGCTTCTCTGACAAATCACCCAACCCAACGCCGATTTCTATAAGCCTATAGTCATCAAGAATTTCGGAAGTGGATTCGACGATCCTGCAAATAACACTAGAATCTTTAAGAAAATTCTGTCCAAAACATTTTTTAGCTCTAGGGCGCAGTATTTTTCCTTGGAGTTAAAATTACATATTATAACAAGTCTTTATTAATTATTTGTAAAATCAAAGTATGATTCTAAAAATTTTCAAGAGCTTAAAGGTCAGGAATGGTAGATAATCTTGCCAAAAGAATTATACCCTGTCTTGATATAAAAGATGGATGTGTCGTTAAGGGGGTTAATTTTATCGGATTGCAAAGCGTTGGAGATCCTGTAGAATTAGCAAGATTCTATAATGATGCCGGCGCAGATGAAATTGTAATTTTAGATATTACAGCAAGCTTTGAGCATAGGAAAATTATCGTTGATATTATTAGAAAAATTGCCAAAGAAGTTTATATTCCTTTAACGATTGGCGGTGGGATACGAACATTAGAAGATATGTATATGCTTCTTGATGCTGGGGCTGATAAAATAAGCTTAAATAGCGCTGCTATACAGAATCCAAACCTTATCGCGCAAGGTGCAGCTAGATTTGGATCGCAGTGTATCGTTGTGGCTATGGATGTAAAAACCACAAGAAATGACAATACTAAAAAAGAGGTTTATATCAAAGGCGGTAGAGAAAATACAGGACTAGAGATGAGTGCTTGGGCAAAAATTTGTCAAGAAAATGGTGCAGGGGAATTTTTGCTTACAAGTATGGATGCTGATGGAACAAAAAATGGTTACGATATTCTTGCATTAGAATCCTTGAGAAAAACCACTACATTGCCCATTATAGCTTCTGGAGGTGCTGGTAAAAAAGAAGATATAGCAATAATTTTTGAAAAAGACATAGCTGATGCGGCATTAGCAGCGAGTATTTTTCACAATAATGAAATCCTAATCACAAATCTTAAGCAGTATTTAAAAAATAAAGGCATTGCAATAAGGATATAGAATGCTGGTTTGTGCAGGAAAAAATGAACTAATTCGATATTCTGTACCAATAGGTGTAGGGCTTGTAGAGGCAAGCATAGGCTTAACGCAGCTTTGTTTAAGAGAAGATGTAAATGATTTGGTATTCGTTGGGACAGCAGGGTCGTATTCTTACGGGATCCCAATTTTGTCTATTTGCATAAGCAGTCAAGCCACACAAATAGAAACCGGTTTTTTATCAGGACAGTGTTATACACCTCTTGAGAATTGTATAGCTATTGAAAGTCAAACTACTATTTCATATAAAATACTATCATCAAACATTTTAGTTAATTCCTCAAATTATATTACCATAGATGAAGAAGTGTCAAATAAAATGATAAATGCTGGAATCTTGATAGAGAATATGGAGTTTTTTGCTGTATTAAGGGTTGCTCAAGAGTTCAATATTCCAGCTTATGGAGTATTTTGTATCACAAATTATTGCAACGAGAATGCACATAGAGATTTTTTACTCTACCATAATAAAGCCCAAAAAATACTAGAAGAATATATAGAAAATGAGTATTACAAGAAAAAACATATATAACTATAGTTTAGATGAGCTTATGTGTGAATTTGCCCAATCTTATCGTGCAAAACAACTTTATAATTGGCTTTATATTAAATATGAAAAAGATTTTTTAATGATGCAGAATTTACCAAAAGATATACGCGAAAATCTGAAGCAAAACTATAATGCCCAGAATCTAAAGTGCCTCATAGAAGAAATAAGTAAAGATGGCACTAAAAAATATCTTTTTAAAACAAAAGATGGACATACTTTTGAGAGTGTCTTAATAAAAATGAAAGATAAAAAAAATGATGAAAATGGTAAGATTCTAGAGAGTGAAAAATATACTTTTTGCATTTCGAGCCAGATTGGCTGTAGGGTTGGGTGTGTATTTTGCTCTACAGCAAGAGGCAGATTTGTGAGGAATTTAGAAGCTGGAGAGATTGTAGAACAAGTTATAAATCTTAAAAAATATAATAATATTTTGCCAGAAAAAAGAGTAAATATAGTTTATATGGGGATGGGTGAACCTTTGCATAATTTTGAAAATCTAACTAAGGCAATACGGATTTTATCTAGCCTTGAAGGCCTATCGATCTCTCCAAGGCGACAAACAATCTCTACAAGTGGTATACCGCCTTTTATAGATAAGCTTGGAGAGTTAAATCTTGGCGTGCAATTAGCAATTTCTTTGCATGCTGTAAATGATGCTTTACGCTCAAAACTTATGCCTATAAACAAAACTTATAATATCCAAAACATCATAGATTCCATAAAGAGATTCCCAATTAATCTGCGTAAAAAAGTAATGTTTGAGTATTTGGTTATAAGAGATATTAATGATGATTTAGGGAGTGCTAAAGATTTAGCGCGATTATTAAATGGCATTCCTGCGAAGGTAAATTTGATTTTATTTAATCCACATAGTGGATTAAAATTTCAAAGACCAGAAATGCAAAAAGTTAAGGCTTTTGCTGATTTTTTGATGGGCAAGGGATTGTTTGTTACGATACGAGAATCTAAAGGTATAGACATTTCTGCTGCTTGCGGTCAATTAAGAGAGAAACATCCTATTAAAGTAAATTATGTTTCATGTGAAACAAAGGAGTCAAAATGTTAGATATAATTTTGTTAATCTTTTTGGTATTAGTGTTTTTGGTCAGCATTGCTGGATATATATATTTTGTTAATAACGATAGTTAAGGATGGACAGTGTTAGTGCATATTTGTTGTTCCGTTGATAGTCATCATTTTTTGCAGGAACTACAAAAAGTATATCCCAAAGAAAATCTTATTGGATTTTTTTATAACCCAAATATACATCCAAGATCTGAATATAATTTAAGATTAAATGACGTTAGGCGTAGTTGTGGAATGCTAGGAATAGAACTTCTTGAGGGAGTATATGATGATGAGAAATGGTTTGATTGGGTAAAAGGATTAGAAGATAAGCCTGAAAAAGGTGATAGATGTATAAAATGTTTTGATATTCGGTTGAAAGCAAGCGCTAAAAAGGCAAAAGAACTCAGAGAAAATATTTTTACAACCACACTACTCTCAAGCCCCATGAAAGAATATGACGTTTTGTATAGACAGGGTAATATAATTGGAGAAATGTGTGGATTAGATTTTATTGGTATAAATTTCAGAAAGAATGGAGGTATACAAAAGCAAAGTGAATTGGCTAAAAAAGATAATTTATATAGGCAAAATTATTGTGGTTGCAAGTTTGCTTTACTTCAACAAAGAGAAATGCAAAATAAGCTTTCACTTGAGATGATAAGCGAAATTGGAGGCAGAAAATTACCCGGAAGCATAGAGCATAGACAAGAGGTTTTTTCAAGGCGAGATCTGCTTGAAAAAAATTATAAAAACTACATTCTGATACAACGAAAAATCCTTGCCTATAGAATCCTGAGCAGCAGAATTCTAACAAATAATAAGATTGTTTTTAGCCATATTTTAGCTCATTCAGAATCTAAGAACCATAAGATAAAAGATCTTTTATGGCAATATATTTTTGTGGATAATCGAAGTTTGGTTGCACAGACACCACAAAAAATTAAAGTTGGATTAAGCAAAAAGGATGATACCTTATTTTTGACATTAGATACTTTTATGATACTTACAAAATCTTACTATCGGAATCTATTAGATCTTATACATCATCCGCCGAGCTATGATAAAGAACTACAGGTACGAAAAATACTCTGTGGTGATACTAGCATTAACCCAATCATAATTGTAGAAAATGAAATTTATAGCAATCTGCAAATCCAAATTACAGCACTTTTTCAAGAAGAGAATGTATTTGATGTGATTGAATGTGTTTAGTGGAATTTGTCAAAACCATATGGCTAGGCGACTCTAAATTAATAATATTTTTATTATGGTATTAAAAATTTAGAAAAAATTAGATATAATCCTATCATCACAAAAGGTAAAAAAAGGTGCGTGTTCAAATAATTTGAATTTATCTTAATTGTAGGGGGTTTTATATGGATATTAATGAGATTAAAAAAATTCTGCCCCATCGCTATCCCTTGTTGCTTGTGGATAAGATCACAAAACTTGAACCAAATGTGTTGGTTGAAGGCTATAAGAATATAACAATCAATGAGGAAGTTTTCTTGGGGCATTTTCCAAATAGGCCTATTTATCCTGGTGTAATGATTATTGAGGGATTGGCACAGGCTGGAGGAGTTTTAGCATTTGTAAGTACTTGGGGGAATGATATGGGTGCTGCAAAAGATAAGATCGTTTATTTTATGACTATTGATAGAGTAAAATTTAGGGCGCCTGTAGTGCCTGGCGATAGACTAGATTATCATCTTGAAGTATTAAAGCACAAAGGTTCTGTATGGTCACTTGATGCTAAGGCATTTGTAGATGGAAAATTAGTATGTGAAGCGGAATTAAAAGCTATGGTTGCAGATAGCCATATAGAAGGGAAATAAAGTGGGTCAAGTAAAAATAGCTAAAAGTGCTATTATTAGTAAAAAAGCAGAGATTGGCAAGAATGTCGAAATTGGTGAATTTTGTATTATTGGAGATAGTGTTTGTATCGGTGATAATACAAAGCTTTACAATAATGTAACGCTTCTTGGAGAAACTATAATTGGTGTTAATAATGTTATTTTTCCTTATGTGGTTTTAGGCACCCAGCCACAAGATTTAAAATATAAAGGTGAGAAAACTAGCCTTATAATTGGCGATAATAACATTATCCGCGAGCATTGTATGTTTAATCCTGGCACAGCAGGAGGAATTCAAAAAACAATCATAGGCAATAATAATTTATTTATGGCCTTTGTGCATATAGCTCACGATTGTGTGATAGGGAATCACTGTATTCTAGCGAATAATGCAACTTTAGGCGGACATATTGAGATTGCAGACTATGTCAATATTGGTGGAATGACTCCAGTGCATCAGTTTGTAAAAATTGGTGAAGGTGCAATGATAGCTGGAGCATCGGCTCTGAGCCAGGATATACCACCATTTTGTATCGCTGAGGGTAATCGTGCTATAATTCGAGGACTTAACAAGTATAGGATGCGCAAGAT
>CBCPND010000025.1:0-3387 GCA_965120395.1 uncultured Helicobacter sp. | reverse complement strand
GCCTTTATGAAAAACACAATTGAAAATCGCTGGCTTTTTAACATCGGAGGCTTTAAAATGGTCTTCCACAAAGGGCAATTCCGCTATAGAACGAGTGATTAGATCTATATTAGAATCGAGCAAAGCTATTTTTGCAGGCGCAACGGGTTTGAGGATAATTACCTTCTCATCGCTCTTGGCTTTAAGAGCTTTGGATAAGGCAGATAAGCACGCTTATAAGCTCTCATTTCTTAATACAGACCTAAAATAAATTTCAATACTACATCACGCAAACCCTCAAGATTGGCACAAAATTATCCAAACGTTAGCATTGAAATTACTAATATTATTGCATTGCTAATAAAGTTTCTTATAATTTAGATGCTATTCTTTTAGATATTGCTCTCCTTCTTGTATAAAAGCTTGCATTTCATCTTGCGGCACCATATTCCCACCTGTAGCCCAAATAAGATGAATACCATTAGGGTTGGTAGTGCAAAGTTCTTTACTAAAGATTAATCCCTTTACTCCAGCAAGTGCAGAAGGCTCTAAATAAATGCCCTCGACTTTTGCAAGCAGCGTTAGAAATTTATATAAATTCTTATCACTCACACTTAAACAACCATCTATAATATGCTCTAATACTTTGCCTACAAGTTTTGAAGCCCTCCCTACTGCAAGTCCATCAGCAGCAGTTTTGTTATCAAGCCCTATGTCATTGACACTAATGGTATCGTGCTTCTTTGTCAAAAGCCCCAAAAACATACAAGGGCTATGGGTAGGCTCAGCAAAAAAACATTTGACATTATTGCCAAATACGCTTTTAAGTCCATATGCCACACCACCTGGACCACCGCCAACACCACAGGGTAGATATACATACAACGGGTGATCTTCATTGATAGATATGTCTAATGCTTGCAATTGTCCTTGTAATCGCTTAGCAGCAACACTATATCCCAAAAAAAGATTCTTTGAATTCTCATCGTCTATGAAATAGCAGGTTGCATCATTTTGAGCGGCTTTTCTACCTTCTGCTACGGCTTTGCCATAATCACTATCATAGGTTATAACCTCACAACCATACGCTCGTAACATCTTTTTTTTCCATTCTTTAGCGTCATTACTCATATGCACACTGACTTTAAAACCCAACTTAGCGCTCATAATGCCAATAGATAAGCCTAGATTCCCTGTTGAGCCAACTGCTATTTTGTATTGACTTAAGAAATTCTTATGTTCTACAATTTTGGCGTAATTATCATCCTTTGTTAGAAGATTATGCTCCAAAAGCACATCTTCCGTGTGTTTTAAAACTTCATAGATTCCACCTCTTGCCTTGATAGAACCAGAGATAGGTAAATGTGAATCAAGCTTAATAAACACATTGCCACTTATTTGTACGCTTTCGCATTGCTCCAACGCTTCCTTATAGGCATTTATGCATTGTAATGGGCTTTCTATGATTCCATTAGTGCGTAAAGTATCTGGGAAAAGGATCTTTATAAGAGGGGCGAAGCGATCAAGTCTTGCTCTTGCGTCCTCTATGTCTTCAGGTATAATCCCCTTTGCGCTTAACTCGCGTGTCAAATCACTACTCAAATTATCATTTAACCAGCAACACTCTTGCATTGTTTTTAGTTTTTGTAATATCATTTGTTACTCCTTAAATAGAAAATAAATTTTAGATTATACTTGCTAGTATAAAGCTCGTAATAAGCCCAGCGACACTAGCAATAGCAGTCGCCCCAGTAAAGTAGATAAACATTTCTTTCATACTCATTTTGAGATTCTCCTTCACAAGCCAAAATAGCGAATCAGTTACTATAGTGCAGCCTATTGCTCCCGATCCTATAGCTAGACATAAGACCTCTTTACTAATATCAGTATCTAAGCTTAACACTATACCAGCCGCACTTATCATAGCTACGGTGGCGCTTCCGACACTTGCATGCAGGATAATTGCGATAAGCCAAGCAAGTAAAATAGGATTAAGACTAAAGTTTGGGAGCATATTTTTGAGAGCCTCACCTATGTTTGATTGAATCAAAACCTCATTAAATGCTCCTCCAGCCCCAATTATAAGTAACACAGATGCTATGGCTAAAAAGGAATCAGAACTTATGTCTAATAGTTCCTTCATCGTATAGTGTAAGCGTATGCCTAATGTGTAGTAAGCAACAAAGACACTTATGAGGAGAGCGACTATTGGATTGCTAATAAAACCTATAAAACTAGAGGTTGAAAACATTTTGCTAAGCATAAGTATAAGTGGCAATAGAATAGTAAAATAAGTAGGCAACAAGCCTGGTTTTTTGCCATCATTATGCGAATATTGGGCTATATCAGCTACTTCATTTGTGTGAGAAAAGCTAAAAAGCCGTAAGTAAAGAATAGAGCCGCAAAAGGCACAAATAATACCAATTATCAGAGCATAAATAATGACCCTAGCAATGTCTGCACCTAAAAGTGAAACTATTGTAGTAGCAGCTGGATGAGGGGGAAGTAGGCAATGCACGCACATAAGGCTTGTGCCTAGAGCCATACCTAATTTGATTCTAGAAATTTGCATTTGCTTTGCCACGACAAGCACTAGTGGCACAAGCAAGACAAATCCTACTTCGACAAAAACTGGGATCCCGGCTATGAATCCAACGAGCATCATAGCCATATCAGCCCTTTTACGCCCCAACAGTGATAATAGGGAGTCTGCAATGACCTTCGCACCACCGCTGATTTCTAGCATTTTACCCAATATACTCCCACAACCTATAATCACAGCCAAAAAGCCAAGCGTGCCACCTATGCCTTTTTCAATTATGCCACCTATATCTTGTAGTGGGACCACTCAAAACGGCTACTAGAATGCTTGCTAACGATAGAGCCAAAAAAGCGTGAATTTTTAATGCAGTGATAGCAACAACAATAAAGCAAATAGCAAAAATGAGTATGCCAATCAGCATAAAATCACTCATAACATCCTCCTTAACGTTTTTTAAATAATAAATAATGATTTTTCCATATAAGGTAACTTTTTTACACAAATTATAAAAATTTGTGTGAGGCAACCTAAAATTCAATTGCTATTACTGCCACACGATGATTTGGTCAATGCAATACAATTTATATAAATCTTTTATAGTGAATTAAGGGTTTATTTTGTAATGACAATCTAGCAAGGATTTATACAAGATATGCGCTAAATTCTTTAAATATCTCAAAAAGCTCTCTTATCTTATACTTTTTCTTTTCGCGCTCTAAATTAAGCCGCTCGCCTTCTTTGCCGCTCGCAAAAATTGAAAATCGTGGCAATATCTCATTGATATCTGTGCCAGATTCTTGAAATTCTTTAATCTTTAAGCTATGTTGCATAAAATCTAGCGTCTTTTGTGGCTCTAGATTCTCATT
>CBCPND010000024.1:0-18267 GCA_965120395.1 uncultured Helicobacter sp. | reverse complement strand
GGTGCTGCATTTAAACACTGAAGTAAGCCAAATAAGATAATACCTAAAGCAAGTATTTTTGATTTGATTGTCATTTAAACTCCTTGTAATGATTGAGCAAACTTTAATTCCCCATATTAGAATCTAAGCTCTTTACTCCTTCCTTGAGATGTTCTTTATTAGAGAACCTTATTCCTTCCTTGGGGAGAACCTTGAGATTCAATCTTTATGGGATCTTTTAGGATTCTCTCTTATTGAGTTGGAATTACAAAATTCTAATAGATTCCTTAAAACCAATCCATAAAAACAAAATCGTTTTTTTTTTTTTGTTTTAAGCGATTGTAAAAGGTCTTGGGATAGTGATTTTATCGATGTTTGATTAAGTATGTATAAAAGTAACATAATTTATAAATTTCATAGATAAAGTTTTAAATAAGCGATAAATGAGTCTAAAATCATAAGCGTTTGAGCAGAAAGCTTAAATCAGATTATCTGATCTAGCAAGATAAAAAGATTAAAAGGACTAAACTATTTAGATTCTATCCATTTTTGTGCAATTCTAACGGCGTTTGTCGCTGCACCTACCCGGATTTGATCTGCCACACACCAAAGATGTAAAATCCTATCATCAAAATTATCTACGCGGATTCTGCCCACATAAGTTTCATTCGTATCTGTGGCGATTGAAGGCATCGGATAAGCATTCTTTGCAGGATCATCAAGCAAAATAACATTTGGCGCATTTTTTAGAATCTCTTTTGCTCGATGCGTGCTCACTTTGCTCTTAAAACGAATGCTAATTGATTCGCTATGACTGCGTAAAACCGGCACACGCACGCAAGTCGCATTTATAGGGAAATTTGTGTGCATAATTTTTTGCGTTTCATTTATCATTTTCATCTCTTCTTTTGTATAATCATTATCCAAAAATACATCAATATGCGGAATCACATTGAGTGCTAGGCGATGCGCGAACACTTTAGGCTCACAAGACTCAAGCTCAAAAGAAAAGAATTTCTGCATCTGACTTACAAGCTCTTCCATCCCCTTTTTCCCAGCGCCACTTGCGGCTTGATAGGTGCTTGCATCCACGCGCTCAATCTCAAATTCTTTATGCAATGGCGCTAACACTTGCACCATTTGGATTGTCGAGCAGTTTGGGTTTGCAATGATTCCTTTGTTGCTCCAGAATCTAATATCTTGTGGATTAACCTCTGGAACGACAAGCGGGATGTCTTTATCCATCCTAAAATAGCTTGTATTATCAATCACTAGCGCACCAGATTTAGCCGCACTTGGCGCAAACTCCGCGCTCACACTTCCACCCGCTGAAAAGAAGGCTATTTGTATATCTTGCTCTTTAAAGACATTATACGTGGTTTCAAGCACAGGAATTTGTTTTCCAAAGACTTCAACTTTCGTGCCTACACTTCGCGCACTCGCTAATGGCACAACTTTTGCCACAGGGAAATTCACTTCCTCTAAAACCTTAATAATCTCTTCACCCACAGCACCAGTCGCACCGACAATTGCTATATTGTATTTTTTCATTTGTATCCTTTAATTTCTGTTTTTATATGCCAAGTAATCAAAACTTTGCAAAAGATGGAATCTATCATTTTCAATCACACCAAGACTTGGCAAAGGCACGCCATTAAATGTCGTGTTTTTCACAATTGTGTAATGAAGCATATCTAAAAACACAATCCTATCACCGATATTCAGCGGAGAGTTAAAACTAAAATCCCCGATAATATCACCTGCCAAGCAAGTCGGTCCGCCAAAGCGATAAGAATAAGCGCCACTTTCTCCCAAGTCAGATTCTAGAATCTCATTATTATCTTTATCATAAGAGACCTTAAAAAGATCTGGTCGATAAGGCATCTCAAGGCAATCAGGCATATGCGCGCTCGCACTTACATCAAGAATGGCGATATTTTTCTCATTATATACGATATCCACAACCTCACCAATTAAGAATCCACACTGCCAGCCCACAGCCTCGCCCGGCTCTAAAAACACTTCAATATCATTATAGCGTGCCTTAAAATCTAAGATAAGCTCTATGAGTAAGGCAGTATCATAATCTTTGCGCGTGATGTGATGTCCGCCACCAAAGTTTATCCATTTCATTTGCGAAATAAATTGCCCGAAGTGCTGCTCGATATGTTTTAGCGTGCGCTCTAATGCATCAGAATTCTGCTCGCAATGCGTGTGAAAATGCAAGCCATCAATGCCTTCTAAGCCATAGATTCTGACATTTTTTATAAATTCTTGCGGAATCACTCCAAGGCGGCTTGCCTTCGCACAAGGATTATAAATCTCTGGAGTTACCTCGCTATACAAGGGATTTATACGCATTCCCACTGATATGGGCGCAAGTCCAAGTGATGATAATTGCTTGTTTTTAGCCTCAATCATTGGCTTGAACTTTTGCCACTGAGCAAAAGAGTTAAAAATAATATGCGTAGCGATGGGTAAAAGCGCGCTTATCTCATCTGCCTTATAAGCTGGGGAAAACACACAAATCTCTTTTCCGCTCTCTCTACCGCCAACCTCTTCAAAGCCTAGCATCGCTTCATTGATACCACTTGCTGCTGTGCCACTTAAATATTCGCGCACAAGCTCAAATCTGCGCCAAAAGGCATAGCCTTTAAGGGCAAGCAGAATCTTAGCACCACTTCGCTCTTGCACATTACTTAGAATCTTAAGGTTAGATTCTAGCTTGTCAAGCTCTAGCACATAGCTAGGGGAAGGAATTGAAAAGTATTGCATTACTTCAGCATATATTCTTTGATGACGCGCTCGATATCAAGTGGATTAGATTTTGAGATAAAATCATCAGCGTGGAGCGACATAGCCATTTCTTCATTACTACTACCACTCATTGAGGAATTTACAACAATGGGAATATGAGATGTGGCAGAGAATTCTTTCACGCGCTTAATAATCTCAAATCCACTTGCTTGAGGCATCTCAAGATCCGTGATGATAAGCCCTATTTTCTTTAAATCCGTAGTCGGCTCAGAAAGAAAGTCAAGCAATTTTCTACCATTCACAAAGTCATAATGCTGCACGCCAAGGCGATTTAAAATGATTTGCATTGTTTTCAGCACACTTGGGCTATCATCAGCGAGTAATACGACCTTATCGGTGTGCACTTGCTTGATTTTCTCTAGGTCCTCTTGCTTTTCTTTGTCTATCCACGGGAAGACATCTACAAGCATTTTTTCAATATCAACCACTTGGACTAATTTCCCATCAAAATACCTTGTGCGACTTACAAGCTTGCCATTTGCGATATTACCACCTACGCCTGAATTTTGCTCGATTTCAGTCCATTTTTTATTCAAGATTCTATCCGCTTCATAGACACGCACGCCAATCGTCCAACGCGAAAATTCACAAATCATAATAATATCATCATCGCCATCTTGCTGTATTTTGTAGGGACGCAAATCTTTTGTCTTATTGTTGCTGTCATAATAAAACCACTTACGCATATCAATAAGAGGGATAGTCAGATCACGAATAGTGATTAAACCTTCAATTAAAGAACTTGGCTCGTGACTCACGATTGTGATTACACCACGATATTTAATAACCTCTCGAATTTTAAAGACATTTACTGCATATAAATCTTTGCCCTTTTCAAGACGAAAGCACAAGAGCTGAAGTTCATTATTTTTATGCAGACTGGTAACTTGGTCTATTCGTGATAGGTTTGACATTGTCTTTCTCTTTAAATGGATTTGTGTGTATCATACCATAAAACCACACAAACTATGCAAAAACTTTAAAATTGTTTTAAAAATACTTTGAGGTTTTTAGCAGCTTGTCGGATTCTCTTTTCATTCTCCACAAGGGCAAACCGCACATATCCTTCGCCGTGATACCCAAAGCCCACACCCGGACTTGCAGCGATTTTCGCCTCTTGTAATAAGCGCTTGCAAAACTCCATACTTCCTAAATGACGCGCGCAAGGTGGAATCTCTGCCCAGATAAACATACTTGCCTTAGGAATCTGCACCTTCCAGCCTGCCTCGCCAAAGGATTTGACAAATACTTTTATGCGTTTTTGGTATTTATCACGGATCTCGCCTACACAAGCTTGATCCCCATCAAGTGCAATTGTGGCTGCAATTTGCATAGGCGTGTAGATTCCATAATCTAGCCAGCTTTTAATCTTTTGTAGAGCTTGCACCATTTTAGCATTACCCACCACAAAGCCCACGCGCCAGCCTGCCATATTATAACTTTTACTTAATGTGTAAGATTCTACGGCGACATCTTTTGCCCCGGGCACTTCAAAAATACTTGGCGCTCTATACCCATCAAAGCATAGCTCTGCATACGCAATATCAGAGATGATATAAAATCTCTCTTGCTTAGCGAGCGCGACAAGATGTTCAAAAAAGCTTTTATACGCGATTGTCGTAGTCGGATTATGCGGGAAATTCACAAGCACAAATTTAGGCTTTGGCACATTTTCGCGAAGAGTGTGTATGAGATTGGCAAAAAAGTCATCCTCATCAAGCTCCATATTCTCATTCCATTTAATTGGAAAATTATGCACATTTGCGCCATTCAAAATAAATGCGTGAGAATGTATCGGATAGGCAGGTTCTGGCACAATCGCAGAATCTCCGGGGTTTATAATAGCTTGAATTAAATGCGCATAGCCTTCTTTGCTTCCCATTGTCACGCAGGATTCTGTCTCTGGATTAAGCTCAATACCATAAGTGCGCTTATACCAATTACAAATCGCCAAACGCAATCTATAAATCCCTTTACTCACGGAATAGCCGTGATTTTTAGGCTTTTGAGCGGCTTCACACATTTTATCGATAATATGCTGCGGGGTTGGACCATCTGGATTCCCAATTGAAAAGTCAATCACATCCTCGCCGTTTTGGCGCATTTGCAGTTTTATATCATTGATTGAAGCAAAAATATATTTAGGTAAGCGCTTTATCTTATCAAACTGAATCTCATCAAACATTCTTAATCCCTAAAAATTTGAAAGCGTAACTTCAAGTCCATCTTTTATGGTGTGTGGGTTAATCGCATCTGTAATCATCACAAAATTCACACCATCACTGATATTAACATAAAGAGTTTGGGACTTCTTGTTTGGTGTAATCAAATTAACGATGCGTAAATTTCTATCATAGCACACGATATGAGGTGTCCATCTTGGGTTGGCTGTGATTCTAAATGTGCCTGTTTGTCGTAGCTGTAGCCAATACTCTCCACTCACTTCCCGCAGGCTTAATTTCTCGCCTAAAGAGATAGTTTTAGCATTAAGAAGTCTTGGATTTTGCACATCTATGAAGTATTCCCAGTCATTGATGGCATTGCGTTTTATATCAGTTAGCTTAAAGCCTCTTTTTTGCAGTTCGCCAATAAGAATGATAGGATCAATAGAATGCTCTGTAACAAGAGAAAAGCTAACACTTGCCAATCCTCGCACGAAGCTTGATTTAGACACCATAAAATAAGAATAGCCCATTGAAGAGAGGGTGTTATTGATCATATAAGTGAGCAGGATAGGTGAAGTTTGCGAGATAAAAGTAATGTTTAAATCCATTGGCTTTGGGAATTTAAGCGCGATAAGTCCATTGCTTTTTAGCTCTCTAATGATTGCAGAGATATTGATTTGTCCATTGGCATAGAATCTAGCTTTATTTTGGAAAACAACATTGATAAAACTTCTATTTGCATTATAGCTTTCTTCACCGATAATTTCGCGGATTTTATCATCAACCCCGCCAAAGCCAAAACTCAAAAAACAACAAAGCGAAAAAAGCAGTTTTTTCATTACTGTATCCGCTCAAGAATATTTTTATATATGGAGTGACCTATCTTTTTGAGTCCATTTTCAGGCTCATAGATAAAGTAAAGAGGGAAATTAGTCTTTTCAAACTCATATAACTGCCCATTAAGCTCAAGCGTAAAATGGCTATGCCCAAATGCTAATAAAAGGCGGTGATTTGCTTTAGGCTTGGTAGAATAAGAGCTTGAGGTAACACCTTGGTATTGGCGCTTATTAGTATCCAAATCAATAATCTCAAACCATAGTGTCGTGTTGTTTTTGGCTGTTACGGTGATTATATCCTTTGGAATCTGTGTAACATTAGCAGTATCGATGTCTGCTTCATCATCTTTGTCTTTTTCTTGAGATTGCTCATCTTGCTGTATGATTTCTTGAGTTTGCATACCATCATTGAGTGGAGCAGTCTCTACGCTAATGATTTCAACTTCTTGACTCGCTGGTTCTTCTTGAGATTGCGTAGTTTGAGCTGGCTGGGTTTGAGTGGCTAGATTCTGATAGATAAGATAAATCAAAATAATAATGACTGCTACAGCAAGCGTGATGTAGAATTTTTGCTTTGAGTTTTCTTGGGTTTTTTTCTCTTCGATGATATCATATCGCGCCTTTTCTGAGTCAAAAGCGACATTTTCGAGCGGCGGATTATCCTTATTATCCTTATTATCCTTATTATCCTTATTATATTCATCATATTCTTTAATAATATGCTGTAAATCTACTTTATATTGTCGCTCGAGAATCTGGATAAAGCCCACTAAATGCACCCTTTGGATTTTATCGAAATTCCTATTTAAGATATTTTCAACCCGAACATATGAGATAAGCGTATCTTTTGAGATTTGCTTTATGCCGATTTGCTTTAGCTTCTCAATGTCATCTTGTGCGCTTTTATTGTCCATTTGCGTGTTATTTTGTATCTGTGTATTTTCCATCATTCACCTCATTATTAGAATCTAAATGCGCCATTATAATGCCTGCTGCCACACTTACATTTAAAGAATCAAAAGTATTATACATTTTTATAGCTAGCATTCTATCAAGTTTTTTTGAAATTTTAGCTTTTAATCCTTCGCTTTCACCTCCCAAAAACAACGCCCATTTTCGCGCAGGCTTAAACTGCGCGACATTTTCTCCTTGCATACTTGCACCATAGCATTCAAATCCACTCATTTTGAGTTCATTTATCACATCAAGCGGATTTTGCGCGATATGATAAGGCATACTTAAAAGCGCGCCTGCTGAAGCGCGCATAATAGCTGGAATCTTAGGGTTTGTAATTTGAGTAATAATTATGCCCTGCACGCCCAGACAATATGCACTTCTAAAAATCGCCCCCAAATTCCCAACATCTGTTATCCCACACACTACGATGAGTTTTTGTAAATTCTTAAGCTGGCTCAAATCGCAAGGCTCAATTGGTAAAATTTTAGCAAAAATACCTTGATGATTGCCGCCTTTGGCTAGAGCTTGAGCTTTTTTATGATCAAGGCAAATGATAGGCTTTTTAAGACTACTTATTTGCTTGAAGCTTTGCTTATCCCAATTTTTGGCAAGATAAATCTCTTCAATCAAATGCGCATAATGCGCTATCGCATAAAATACAACTTGCTTTCCATAAATGATCATTTTATCTCGCTTAATTCTTTATAAATCACCTTGGCATCTTTGTGTGTGAGATTGGCAAGGAGTTTAGATTTTAGCTTCAATGGCAAAGGCAGATGCAAAATCTCATCATAACTAAAAGATAATTTAGATTCTGTGTTTGCTTTAATAATGAGCGTCCATTCGCCTTGTGCATTAGAATCTGAAAGGCTTTTTAGAATCTCTTTTGGCGTGCCAAAGAATGATTTTTGATGTAGTTTTGTCATCTCTTTAATCGCAAACACCACACACTCGCTAAAAGCGCAATCCAAATCATTTAAAGTTTGCAAGATTCTATGCGGACTTTCATACACGATAAGCGGCAGATTAGAATCTAGCAAAGTCTGAAGCTGATAAATACGCTCTTTTTGCTTATGTGGTAAAAATCCGCCAAAAATAAACCCTTGAGATTCTATCCCACTAAAGCCAAATGCTGTAACAAGCGCGCAACATCCCGGAAACACATCATAAGCGATGTTATGCGCTCTTGCATATTGCACAAGCAACGCACCCGGATCACAAATGCTTGGCATCCCTGCATCGCTCATATAAATGACATTATTTTGAGTAAAAAACTCTGGACTAGAATCCATAAGAAAATTACGCTGATTGTGAGAGTGAAAAGAGATGAATTGTCTTTGTTTTTGCCTAGAATCTAAAGATTCTATAACACGCGCAGATTCTGCAATATTAGAATTTAAAAAATCACAGAATCTATCTTTTAGCAAAATAATGAGTTTTTTTGCGACTCGTGTATCTTCACATAAGATAATATCAGCCCTCAAAATCGCCTCAAGCCCCCTAAAAGTAATATCTTTTAGATTCCCTATAGGGGTTGGCACAAGTGTTAGCAAGATTTTATTTCATATTGTATTTTTGACGAAAACGCTCGACTCGTCCTGTCGTATCTGCGATTTTATCGCTCCCTGTGTAGAATGGATGACAAAAGCTTGAGATATCGATGCGCAATTCTTTTTTTGTGCTTAACACTTCAATCTCTTTGCCACTTGTTACACAAGTTACCTTGCAGGGCACATATTCTGGATGGATTCCTTTTTTCATTGATTAAGCCTTTTTGTGATTTTTAGAATCTAGGATTCTAGCGAAAAAATGTTAAATTTACATTAAAGAAGCTGAGCCAAAGATTCTGGCTATTCCCCAAAAATAGCACTGGTTTTAGCGATAAAATCGATAGGGTCGATAATCGCGCCATTAACGATAATGCTAAAATGCAAATGTGGACCACTAGAGCGACCTGTATTGCCACTTAAGGCTATGATTTGCCCTTGTTTGACTTTTTGGTTTGGCTTGACTTTAAAGCTATCAAGGTGGAAATATGCACTATATATGCCTTTGCCATGGTCAATGATAATACTATTCCCCGCTAAATACCGCTCACTCACAAGCACCACCACGCCATCATTACTCGCTTTAATCGGAGTTTGCATAGCAGCACGAAAGTCTGTGCCTGTGTGAAAGGACTGTAAAGTGTCATTAAAGATCCTTGCATTACCATATGCACTTGTGATTACAGAATCTAGTGGCGTGATAAAGGGCTTTTTCCATAATTGCTTAGAAGTGATGGTCTGATAAATAGCTAATGCTTCATCGCGCTCTTTAGCAATGCGATTAGCGATCTCTTCTGGGTATTCAACCTTGCTTGGATTAACGCGTATTTTTTCTTGTTTATAAGGTTTTTGTGTTATAAAAATCTCTCCAATTGCTTGTTCATTTGGGGCTTTGCTAAAAAGTGGCATTGGCATTTGTTGGCGATAGGGAATGCCAATGAGGGCGATTTGTTTATTTTTGATTTTGGGATGTTTAATAAGGGGGAAAGCTTTTTGCGTATCAAATAAGGAAGTGTTTTTTGGCAGCTCTAAAATATACAATGTCCCATTATAGATTGGCTGCGTATTAAGTGTAGGGATTGATTCATCAGCACTTACACTAGCGCTAAAAGCACAAAAATAAGCCAAAAACAAAAACCAATTTTTTGCCATATAAATCCTTTGATAGTTTGGTTAAAAAGAATTGTAATCTAATAAAAATTAGATTTGGATTATTTTTATGAAATTCTAACTTGAATTTTAAATAGAGGGTTTAAGGTTTGATGTGTTATGATTGGCTTTTATTTTCTTAAAAAAGGCACTCATTATGGAAGGTCAGCTTATGGCTTTAGCGATAGAAACTTACAAAATCACGCTTATCGTCTCGCTTCCAGTTTTAGCCACAGGGCTTATTATTGGACTTTTGATAAGTATTTTCCAAGCCACCACACAAATCAATGAAATGACACTCTCATTCGTGCCCAAGATTCTAGGCGTTATCGCTGTGATTATCTTTACAATGCCTTGGATGCTTAATATGCTCACAGACTATACCACAAACCTTTTTGGGCTTATTCCACGCTTTATCGATCCTGCGGTGTTTTTTAATTGATTTATGCGCAAGAGAATTCTAGATTTTAGTCAATACAGCTCTTTGCGCATTGGGGGAGAATCTAGCGTGCAGGTGCTAGAGAATCTAGATGATATCGCGCAGGTTATAGATTCTAAAGCATATTTTCACATAATCGGTCAGGCTTACAATCTGCTTATCTCGCCTAATGCAAAAAATCTTTTTATGCTTGATAGGAGCTTTGATTTTATAGTGGATTGCGGCGATTATATCGAGGTTGGTGCGATGACGCCAAGTGGGAAGATCTATGAATTTTTTAAGCGCAACGATTTATGCGGATTAGAGTTTTTAAGATCGCTTCCCGGAAGTGCTGGCGGACTTACAAAAATGAATGCCGGAATGAAAGAATATGAGATAAAAGATGTCATTCTAGGTGCTGTGATAAATGGCGTATATAGCGAGAATATAGGGCTCTCTTATCGGCAAAGTAAGATTGAGGGCATCATAAGCAGTGTGTTTTTAAGAAAGCAAAAAGGCTTTAGATTTGAGCTACTTAAAAGTTTCAAACAAATGCGTGCCTCTCATCCAAAGCTTCCAAGTTGCGGAAGTTGCTTTAAGAATCCAGATGGCGATTATAGCGGGCGATTGCTCGAAAGTGTGGGGCTTAAAGGATTCCGATATGGAGGCGTTGGCTTTAGTGAGAATCACGCAAATTTCTTAGTCAATTATGGTGGAGGCACTTTTGATGAAGCGGTATATGCGATTAAGCTAGCCCAAGAATCTGTGCAAAAAAACTTTGGAATCACGCTCCAAACAGAAGTGCAGATTATAAGCTAGATTTTACACCCACAGATAGAATCTAGATTTAGCCTCACATCAATAGTATATCAAACAATGTAATACGCAAGATATGCAAAAAAGTGCTAAAATAACATTTAAGAATTTTAAGGCTTTGCCAAAGCATATTTATATTAAGGAAAACTTATGACGGCTTTGTTTCGGCTCATTGGGAAGGGAATCTTAGTGCTACTTCCTGTCATTATTTTGCTTTGGATTTTGAAATTTGTCTATGATATTATCGCAAGCATTATTGGCGTGATTTTTGATACTACAGCACATAATTTGCTTGCGACAATGGGAATTCTCATTGTTATGGTATTGATTCTAGCTTATGCTGGGCATTTGCTAGAGAAAAGTAAGGATTTTGTGTTATTAAAAATATCAGAATTTGCAATCAACAAGATTCCGTATATTGCTTCAATTTATGCGATTTTAAAAGATATTGTAGGAATGTTTTCAGGTTCTAAAAATGACACTTATCTTGGCGTAGCACACATTTCTTTAGGAGAACTAGAAGTCATAGGATTTATCACAAAAGAAGAAGATGATTTTTATTGGGTCTTTGTCCCAGCTACGCCAAACCCAACATCTGACTTCTTGTCCAGAGTCTCAAAAGATACAATCAAAAAATCTGATCTTAGCGTGGCTGATGGACTTAAAAAAGTCGTATCGCTAGGGATAAAGTGAGTAATGCAATGCGGATTCTAAAAAGTCTTTCAATAAAGTTTAAAAATTTTAGCGAACTTGTGGCGTTTAAGCATACGATTTTTAGTGCGTCGTTTATTTTAATTGCGATGATTATCGCTTCAAGCGAGGTAAATCACAGCATTTGGATGGGCTGGGAGAAGTTTTTATTATGCGTGATAGCATTAGTAAGTGCGCGCAATTTTGCG
This sequence comes from uncultured Helicobacter sp., assembly GCA_965120395.1. GTDB lineage: Bacteria > Campylobacterota > Campylobacteria > Campylobacterales > Helicobacteraceae > Helicobacter_B. The sequence goes on along the minus strand of CBCPND010000024.1, from coordinate 6,684 downwards.
ATGGGTTTTAATCGATACTGCGATAGAGATATAGATTCTAGAAATTCACGCACAAAGTCGCGTCCAAGCGTGGATGGCAGAATCTCAAGCGTGGCTGTTTTGGTATTTTGTGCGATAAATGCGTTTATTTTTATCATCGCAAGCTATTTTATCAATGCTTTGGCATTTTATTTGTGCGTGCCATTTTTACTTATTCTTGGTGGATACAGCTTTATGAAGAGATTCTCATCAAGTGCGCATCTTGTGCTTGGGGTCTCTTTAGGATTAGCACCAATTGCTGGAGTTATCGCAATTTCAGGCGAGATCACGCTTTGGAGCATTGTTTTAGCGCTTGGAGTGATGTTTTGGGTGGCTGGTTTTGATGTATTGTATTCTTTGCAAGATATTGAGGTTGATAAAAAAGAAGGGCTTTTTTCGATTCCTTCGCGCTTTGGCGTGAGAAATGCACTTATACTATCTAGAATCTTTCATTTTTTAGCTGTGATATTGTGGTGTGGATTTGGAGTTTTGTGTAGTTTGTGGATATTTGGTTGGATAGGGATAGGAGTGAGTGCGTGTATGCTCATTTATGAGCAGTATTTAGTGAGCATAAATTTTGCTAACATTCCAAAGGCATTTTTTGTTACAAATGGTTATTTGGGATTTATATTATTTGGCTTTGTTTTACTTGATAGATTAGCTTTATAAAGAGGTTTGATGAAGGATTATTTTTTAAATATCACACGCTTGCTTGGAATTCGCACACGCATTGTAGAATGTGCGATCGCTCTTGAGTATGAATGTGTAGAATCTCAAGAGAAGTTTTTACAAGAATACGAGAATCTGGGGCAAAGTAGCGATATTCTTAATAAAGCATTGCAAGCAAGGCAAAAAGAAAATGATGTTATTTTAGAATTATTAATCCAGCTCTATCAAAAAATAAGTAAAATTGAAAGAATGCTTTTGCAAGATGAACAAGTCTTTTTAAGGCTTGAAAGCAAAATTACGATAAATGCTTTAGGACACGGAATTCTATGCGCTAAAAATGGCAATTTTGCAAAGGGCAGTTTATATTATTTGCGCTTTTGTCTACCAAATATTTCAGGGAAAATGATTGGCGCATTTGGCGAGGCTCTTAGCGATGAGGTTATGAAGCTGACATCTATTCATACTTGTGATATAGATTCTCTTGATAATTATATCGCTACCCAAGAAATAGAACATCTTAGACAAAAAAGGATTGAGCAATGATTGATGAACAAATGTTTTTTATATGCGTTGGTGCTCTAGGATTTGTGATGTTATGTATTTTAGGATATATGATTGCCAAAGATAAAGATGTAGCAAAGCGTATAACGCGATTTGAGAATGCCATTGAGGCTGTCGCAAAAGAAATCTACAAAATCCAAAAAACCCAACAACAATTCCAAGAAAACCAATCGAGTATGGAATTTTTAGGATTAAACAATGAATCTCAAAACAACACGAATGAAAAAATCACCACAACAAACAAAAAGATTCTAGAAATTGAGCGAAGCATTGAAGATATAAAAAATTATTTTGATGAGAAGGTTATCGCGCTTGAGAATCGTATGCGAGAATATAATAATTTTAGTTCTGCTGGAGTTGAAGTCGATGAGAAAAAAATCATCGATATGTTTCAAAATGGCTTTAGTATAGATTCTATTGCTAAAGAATTAAGAATTGGGCGTGGAGAAGTGGAATTTACGCTAAAGCTCGCCAATATCAAATAAGCGAGAATCTTTGCAAATTTATGAATTCTACTCAAATCCAAAAGAAATTTGTAGTTATAAAGATGATCGTTGCTCGTATTTTCGGTATTTTTACATTCAAGATTGCTCTAAGCATTTTTGTCAAGGACTCATTGAGAGAGGCTGGAGGCGATTTGGAGGGTATTTTTTCACTCCTGTTTGTCAAAAATGTAAAGATTGTATCTCAATAAGGCAACTTGCATTATCGTATCAGCCAAGCAGATCGCATAAAAGAGTGCTGGCTAAAAACACAAACACGCTAATTATAATCTCGCGTCCAAGCTTTAGTGAAGAAAAGCTTAAACTATATGATAAATATCATATTTTTATGAACAAGAAAAAAGGCTGGGATTATAAAGGAATCACACCAGAGATGTATAGTGAGAACTTCGTGTATGGCTATAATGACTTTGGCTATGAGATAAATTATAGGATTGATGAGAATCTTGTGGGTGTAGGGTATTTTGATTTATTGTATAATGCGATTTCAGCGACATATTTTTTTTATGATCATCGCTTTGCAAAATTGAGTTTAGGGACTTTTAACATCATTACGCAACTCTTAATTGCAAAAAACAAGAATCTAGAGTATTTTTATCCGGGCTATTGGATCAAAAATCATTATAGTATGGGCTATAAAAATAAATTCTTGCCATTTGAGATTCTAGGCAATCAGCCAGATATTTTTGATGAGCCTCTTTGGAATCAAGAATCTAAATAAAAGGAAAGATATGACAAATTCTATTTCAAGATTGTTTGGTAAATTTGCAAATAAAGCATTTACGCCGTGGTTTCAAAGAATTATTAACAATGTCTATGTGAAGATTTTTGATATTGATTTAAGCGAGTTTCAACCAGCACACACTTATGCTACGCTTAATGCACTTTTCACGAGACAATTACAAATCCCACGCAAAATTGATTCTAACGATAAGGTTATAATCTCACCTGCTGATAGCAAGATTCTCGCACAAGGCGAAATAAAAAATAATAAGGCAGAAAATGATAAAGCAAAGAATAATCTCGCACTTCAAATAAAGGGTATGAGTTATAGCGTAGATGAGCTTTTAGGCGAGAATATAGAATTTAACTATAGCTATATAAATTTTTATCTCTCACCTAGAGATTATCATCGCTATCACGCACCTTGTGATATGGAGATTCTAGAATCTAGGCATTTTGGCGGTGTGCTTTTACCTGTAAATAAGCCTTCATTGCGTAAAAATGAGAATTTATTTGTAAAAAATGAGCGCGTGGTGATAATCGCGCGCGATCAAAATGGTGAGAAGTTATATTTTATAGCAGTTGGCGCACTAAATGTGGGGCAAATGGTTTTCCACTTTGACCCTAGAATCAGGACTAATGCCAAGCCAAACACAAACCAAACCTTCACATATGACACACCAATTAAAGTTAAAAAAGGCGATGAATTAGGGATGTTTATGATGGGCTCGACAATTGTGCTTTTTGCCAAAAATATAACCTTAAGCCAGAGTCTAGAATCTAGCGTGAAGTTTGGGCAAGAAGTAGCTTTATTTGATTGATGCGAAATTAAGGAGAGATAATGGATATACAATCACAAATCAAACAACATCTAAAAGAGCTTGATGCGCTTTTGGTGGCACATTACTATCAGAGAGATGAGATTTTTGAGATTGCGGATTTTAGTGGAGATAGTCTAGAGCTTGCCAAAAAGGCATCAATGAGTGATAAATCTGTGGTTGTATTTTGTGGTGTGGCTTTTATGGGACAAAGTGTTAAGATTCTCTCACCTAATAAGCGTGTAATTATGCCAAAGCTTGCGTGCTGCTCGATGGCACAAATGATTAGCGATGAGTTTTTTGATAAAAGCATAAAAAAGATTCTAGATTCTGGAATAACACAAGATGAAATCTTCCCAATGACTTATATCAACTCAAATGCCTCAATAAAGGCTAAAGTTGGCAAAATGGGCGGCGTTGTCTGCACTTCAAGCAATGCAAATAAGATTTTTCAATATGCACTAAAAACCAAGAAAAAAATCTTTTTCTTGCCAGATCGATGTTTAGGCATCAATCTTGCTAATCAAAATGGCTTGAAATCGTGCATTTTAAATAACGCAAGCACAAAAGACATAAAAGAAAGTGAAGTGATTTGCTTTGATGGATTTTGCTCAATTCATCAGCTTTTTAGCGTGCAAGATATAGATTTTTATCGCAATCATTATAAGGATATTTTAATTGTCGTGCATCCAGAATGTAGCCCAGAAGTTGTAGAGAGGGCGGATTTTATAGGTTCTACAAGTCAGATTATTGAGTTTGTGAGAAATCTTGATAAGAATCAAGCTGTGGCTGTTGGCACGGAATTTAACCTTGTAAATCGCTTGCGAAAAGGCTCTAAAAACACTTTTGTGCTTTCAAGCACAATTCCGCAATGCCCGACAATGAATGAAACGACCTTACAAGATTTATTGCGCGTGTTAGAGGCTTTTAAAGAAAATAAAAGTGATTTATTTAAGGGGATGAATGAAGTGATAATTCCAAATGATGTGGCAAAATATGCTAAAATCGCGCTTGATAAAATGCTAGAGATTTCATAATGAGGGATTTTGTATGAGAGACTTTATAGAATCTATTTTGGCTGAAGATTTGGGACGTGGTGATATATTTAGTGCAATTTTTAAAGGGGAGAATAAAATCACTAAAGCACAGATTCTAGCTAAGCAAGATGGCATTTTCTCAGGAGTTACTTATGCTACGAAAATGTGTGAAATGCACAATATCAAGATAGATTCTAGCTTGCAAGATGGAAGTGAATTTAGGATTAAAGATGTGTTATTAGAGCTTGAAGGTGGATATCTTGAGCTTTTGAAAATCGAGCGCTCATTGCTTAATGTATTGCAGCACAGCAGCGGAATTGCCACGCTTACAAGGGAGTTTGTCAATAAAATGCAAGGCTCAAAAAGCATACTTTTAGATACGCGTAAAACGCGCCCGCTTTTAAGGGACTTTGAGAAGTATTCTGTGCGCAATGGCGGGGCTTGCAATCATCGCTTCGGACTAGATTCTATGCTTATGCTTAAAGATAATCATCTCACACACATTAGCGATTTAAGCGCATTTATCAGCCAAGCAAAAAAGCAAATTCCTTTTGGCGTAGCCATTGAAGTTGAAGCGCAAAATCTTGAAGTTTTTAAAAGCGCGCTAAAAGCAAAGGCTGATATTATAATGTGTGATAATATGAAAATAGATGATATCAAAAAGGCGCTAGAGTTACGCGATAAAATCAATTCTGGCGCGCTTGTAGAAATTAGCGGTAATGTAACTTTGCAAAACATCACAGATTACGCAAATTTAGGCGCTGATGCGATAAGCTGTGGTTCTATCATTCATCAAGCCAAATGGATTGATATGAGTATGAAAATGGCACAATAACAAATTTAAAATGATAAACAAAGAGCAGTTTTTTATCAATGCTTTAAAAAAAAATGGCGTTCTTAAAGGCGTTGGCGATGATGGCGTGGTTTTAGATTCTGATTCTTTAAATTCTAGTTTGGGCGCGCAAGATTCTAGAATCCAAAATTACGCAAGCGCACCAAACTTTAAAAAAATCATTATTGCTTGTGATGGATTCTGCGAAGATGTGCATTTTAAAAGAGATTGGCTAAGCCTTAGAGAAATCGCCAAAAAAGCAATGCTTGTAAATATCTCAGATATCATCTCTATGAATGCCACACCTTGCTATGCCCTACTCTCAATTACTCTACCAAATTTAAATCCCAGCGCGCTAAATGAAATCGCCTTAGGTTTAAGCGAAGTAGCAAAAGAGTATAAAATCAAATTTATCGGTGGCGATACGATGAGCTCTCAAAAGCTTGGTTTTCACATCACGCTCTTTGGCAAGCTTGATAATCGCTTAAGCAAAAAGCCAATTTTACGCAAAAAGCTTTTGCATAATGATGTGCTTTTTTGCACTGGGAATTTAGGATCGAGTAAATACGCGCTTGATTGGCTTTTAAAAGGTGGTAGAATCTCGCATTCTAAAAGATTTGCAAGATTTATCGCTCCAAAATTGCGTAAAAATTTTATCTCTAAAGTCGCGCGCTTTGTGCATTGCGGGCTTGATGTATCTGATGGAATCTATAATGAGCTAAATTATTTGATAAAACTCAATCATCGCGGAATTAAGCTTTTTAAGGATTCTGGCGCGTTTAATAGTGGCGAGGAATATGAGTTTTTATGCGCAATTGCTAAAAAAGATTCTATAAAGATTAAACGCCTAGCTCAAATCTCACGCACTCCACTCACGCCAATTGGCAAAGTTAGCAGAAAGCTAAAATATTTTAAAAGCATAACGTGGCATAAATAAGCCATAGAATCTTTTATTTTATGACAATAGTATTCTTTTGTGATTTCTTTATTTCTTATATAAATCACAAATCCGCCCCAAAAATCAAAAAAAAAAAACGATTTTTTTTATAGTATAATCACATCCAAGGTTTGCCTTTGGCAACCTAAATTTAACATAAAGGACAAGAATGAAAAAGTTACTTATCTCAAGTATCTTATGTGGCGCGCTAGCTTCAGGCGCAATGGCTAAAGACACCAAAAGTGGTGTATTTGTAGGTGTTGAATTGGGGGGGGGGCATATTAAATACAACTTACAAAAGTGATGTCAATACATCCAACTTTGATCATAGTGGAAGTGCTTCAATTGGCTTTGACTGGGGAATTAAGCTAGGTTATCAGCACTATTTCACACAATCTCAAGGATTAAGAGCTTATGTAAATTATGGTATGGCTCACGCTTATCCTGAATCTAGTTCCACTAATTTAGATAGTGATAGTAGCAAAAATACTACATATGCCACAGCACAACGTATTACAGCAAATGTAGATTATCTATTTGACTTTGTTAATGCAGAATCATCTAGCTTTGGGCTATTTGGCGGAAT
>CBCPND010000023.1:0-12903 GCA_965120395.1 uncultured Helicobacter sp. | reverse complement strand
TTATCAGCTTCTTGTCGTTTTTTAAGTAGCCTTTCAATCTCTGCATCGATTTCAGTTGTGCTCATAGAAGCATAATCTTTCTCTGGTTCATCAAATAGTGGATTATTATCCGTAGTTTTGGTTTGTTGGCTTTGTATGTGGTCTTGTTCTGCTTGTTCTGATGATTGATCTTGTGGGATGGCATTACCTTGAGAGATAGATTGAAGTTTAGTAACTGTATCGGCAATATCTACACCGCTATTAGCATCTGAGCCAGAATCTCGTATAGCATTAAGCAAAGCTTTCATCAAATCTACTGAAATAAGCACGACATCCATAATATCGGGTGTGATTTTAAGCTCCCCGTGTCTGGCTTTATTAAGGACGTCCTCCATATTGTGTGTAAGACTTGTAAGAGTATCAAAGTTTAAAAATGAGCTTGATCCTTTTATCGTGTGGGCAACCCTAAAAATACGATTGAGTAACTCAAGGTCTTCAGGATTAGCTTCAAGCTCGACTAAATCTTGGTCGAGCTGTTCGACCATCTCAAAAGCCTCAATTAAAAAATCTTCCATTATTTCTTGCATATCATCCATACAAATACCTCACCATCATCAAAGTTTGCTTATTCTACCAAAAAAACACAAAAAATACACTCTCAAGTAAGGAGTTTTTTGATTTCTTTATAGAATATATCTGGGTCGAATTTAACCACATAGCCATCACCTCCTGATTTTTTACCTCTTGCTATGCTATTTTGATCACATATCGAAGAATTAAAAAGAATTGGGATGTTTTTGAAACGTGCATCTTGCTTTACTTCATTGGCAAAGTGGAATCCATCAATTTTTGGCATTTCTACATCAGAGACGATGATTTTTAAATGTTTCTCAATCTCATCGCCATATTGCTTATAAATCTCTTCAAGCTTTTCTTTACCTTCTTCGCCATTGTTTGCTGTGATAGTCTCAAAGCCCATTGCCTCTAGATTCTTAACGACTCTCTTTTTAGCAATGTTACTATCTTCTAACACAAGTGCTAATCCACTAAATTTGCTTTGTTCTTCGATGATATTGACTATTTGGTCGGCTTTCTTCTCATAGACATCAAGCTCATCAATAATACTTTCCAAATCCAAAATCAGCAATATGCGACCATCTTCTATATGTGTAGTGCCTGTGATTTTTCCTCGCTCAATTATATTGGAAGAATTGAATTTTGCAGGCTTTATGGCTTTCCAATTCACGCGTCTTATGTGCTTAATGTTATGCACGATGAAGCCTATTTTGACATTGTTAAATTCTGTGATGATGGTTTTTTGTTTGCGGGGAGTATCATCAGGTTCGATATTAAGCCATTTTGACAAATCAACCAGCGGAATAATGCTCCCTCTTAAATCAAAAAGTCCCAGCACATAATCTGGACTCGCTGGAACTTCAAAAATCTCTGTAGGCTGTTCAATAATTGCTTGAACTTTCGCTACATTCACGCCGTAAATACCCTCATAGCTTTTGCCTTCGCGCTTCTCAAAGATTCTAAAATCAATGAGGGCTATTTCATTGAAGTTATCAACTTGATTATTTAAAATACCTGTCATTTTATCACCCTAAGAAACTTTTAGATTCTATAATAAAAACCTTATGAGAACAATAAAAAGAAGGTAAAGAAATAAAATTTTTTGTATTTTTACCAATATGAAAATGCCCCTCTATCACGCCATCAAGCCTTGATAAGCCAATTTTTTGCGCATAAAGGCTGTATTGGCTAAATCGCTCTTGACTAAAGGCTTGAAAGCTTGCTAAATCCATATCAAAGAATTTGATTTTTTTATGCTGGATTCTGCGCTCAATAAGCCTATATAAGAATCCAAAAGTCAGTATATCGATGATTTTAAACATACTCAAAATGAGTGCAGAATTCATTAGTGAGATATAAAACTCATAAGCCTTACCCACAAATAAATCCCCGTGGGATAGCAATAAATGTGATTGTTCAAACACAAAATGCACAGGCTGTAATGCGCGCGGGTAGATTCTGACATCTGGGAGAATCCTCATATCAATACCAAAATCGTGATTCCCCTCAAAGTAAAAAACTTCGCATTTTTGGGCGAGATTGTTTATAGCTTGGATAAATGCGCGGTTTGTTTTTTGGCTTGTTGGTATATGCCCTATGAATAAATGTGCTATATCACCCATTAAAAAGACTTGTGGGGGCGGATTTTGTGCTAGATTCTCAAGCAGTGAGAGTAAATTTGTGTCATATTTGTCACCTGTAAAATTTTTAGTAGATAAATCCATTGATGAGTCTTTTAGGGTTTGTGACTTATCTTCAAAAAAATGTGCATCAGCTATGAATATAGATTTTGGATAAATGCGCAAAGGTTTTCCATTTTTAAGTCTTGAATTTTGATATTTCTTCATTGAGATCTTTTGTCTTGTGAAGCACATTTTGTGCTATAGATTCTATCTTTTGTCCTAGCTGTTTTGTCTGAATAGAAATAGCCACAATTTTATCCATCTCCTCCTTAAAGGCAAAAGAATTGTTCATTATTTTTTCATTTTGTTTATAGATTTTATATGAGGATTCTTTGGTATTGGCTAAAAATTCTTTTGTCTTATTGGCTTCTTCAATCATTTTATCAGTGTGGAGGGCAACTTCTTTTGCTTGCTCTGCGGACTGACTAACTTCTTCTTGCACTTCTGATACGCTTTGGATCATTGCATTTGTTGTGGTGACGATCTCATTTAGGGCGTGTTGAGTGTTTTCTGCAAGCTTTCTAACCTCATCTGCCACAACAGCAAAGCCCCTGCCGTGCTCTCCTGCGCGCGCTGCTTCTATGGCAGCATTAAGCGCAAGTAAGTTTGTTTGCTCAGCTACGCTAAAGATGACTGAAAGGACATTTTTTGTTTGATTAACATTTTGGGCTAAAGTATTTGTGAGTTCAGTGATGGTGTCTTGATTCTGGCTTGAGTTTTGGATTTGTTTTGCAGTGTTATTGAGCTTTTGGACAAATTGATCTAAGACATTTTGTGCATGTTCGATATCTTGGATTGTCGCTTGAATCTCGCTTTTAACAGATTCTGCTTGCAAGGTAATATTTTGTGTAAGTGCATTCATAGAATCTATATGTTTAACTTGGATATTTGAATTTTTAGAAAGCTCTGATGAGACCTTATCAAGTCCAGAGATTTCATCGACATTTTCTTTAGAGACGTTTTTTGAGATTTTAATTATGTCTTGGATTTTCTCAATGAATTTATTCAAAAACAGCGAAGTGATCCCAATCTCATCTTCTCTTTTTATACTAATGCGCTTTGTGAGATCTCTTTCTTGTGTACTTGTTAAGTCTTTAGCTACATCGCGTAGTAAACTAAGCGGTCTTACAAGCTCTTTTTCAAAAAACAGCCATAACCCCACAATGACAAACAAACACACAGAAATCGCACAGCCAATCACCCAATACATACTCTCTGTAACGTCTTCATATAAATCATTAAGGGATATTTTAAGCTCCATAACACCAAGCACATCGCCAATCTGCTCATTTGCGTGACATTCTATGCAGTTTTCTTGTGCGATAAGTGGCTTATGTAAAATAGCGTAATTCTTGCCATTTTCTACGATGTTTTCTATTTTTTGGTTTTTGCTATCAAAGACTTCTTGGACTATTTTTGTGGGAAGGAGAGGATTGGCAATTTCAAAGAGCTCGACTACATTTTGAGATTGATAGATTTTAATATTCTCTATGCCCTGAATATTTTTGGAATCCTCTATGCTTGCTTCGATATCTTCTCTTGATCCATTAAGCATTCCCCGCATAATTGTATAGAATATGGATTGGCTTAACATCCTTGAAGTCTTTGTTGCTTCATTATTGGCAAGTTTTTCAAAATTTTGCTTCAGTAAGAAAACCAATCCCAAAACACCAACAATCAATAAAACGATAAGAGTAAAAGTTATCTTGCCTCGAAATGTTTTTGGCACTCTATCCCCTTGTTTTGTATATTTTGCGTAGATCGTATAATTTTGCTATTTTTTTAAGCTTTTTATTGTTTTATCCTAAAAAATCTATAAAAAAAGCCTTTTTTGTTTTGTTGCTTTATTCTTGAGATCGCCAAATCCCCACTTTTGACATCCGTTGTGATTGTAGAGCCTGCCGCAATTATTACATTAGATTCTATATTTAGCGGTGCGACAAGCTGTGTATCACTCCCGACAAACACATTTTCTCCTATAAATGTCTTATGCTTGGCTTTGCCATCATAATTACAAGTTATCACACCAGCACCAATGTTACTACCCTTCTGAATCTCACAATCCCCAAGATAGCTTAAATGCCCAGCCTTGACTCCATTTAGCACAGCTACTTTAGTCTCGACAAAGTTGCCAATATGCGTATTTGTGATTTTACTTTTTGGTCGGATGTGTGCTAGAGGTCCTACATCACTAGAGATTATTTCACTATCCTCAATCACGCTATGAGCCTTAATCTTAGATTCTATAATCTTGCTTTTTCCACAAATCCTTACGCCATTTTCAATCTCGCATTCTCCCTCAAACTCCACATCCTCCTCGATGTAGATGCTTTTAGGAATGTGCATAATCACACCACTTTCCATAGCCTTACTTCGCAAATACTCTAGCCTTATCTCTTGGGCTTTAGCCAGATCAGCCTTAGAATTTACACCGATAAATTCACTTTCTTTACCATAAAATGCACTAACTTTAAGCTTGCTTTGCACGCCTTGAGCGATAATATCAGTAAGATAGTATTCTTTTTGTGCGTTAGAATTATTAAGAAGTGGGAGGAGTTTAGCTAGGGCTTGTGCGCTAAAGGCATAAACTCCAGCATTAACATCACAAATTTTAAGCTGTTCTTTCGTGCAATCTTTTTGCTCTACTATGCCGATAACTTCGCTTTTATTAGAATCCGCAAACAAGATTCTGCCATAGCCTTGCGGATTTGAAAGCGTAAGAATGCTTAAAGTTATCTCAGAATCTAGCTTTGCTATCTCTTGAATCGTGTGGGCTTGAATTAAAGGCATATCACCATTCAAAACAACAATGCGCTCATACTTAAAATCTATCACCCCACCGCTAGAATCTAAAAGCGCACCACCTGTGCCGGGGTATTTTTCGTGATGTTGCGTGTGGATGTTGATTTGTTGTGTGGAAAGTTGTGCTTGATAATGTTTAGCGATGTGATCTTGAATTATCTCTTTTTGATGATAAAGGATGATGTGCACATCATCGCTTACTTGCAGAGCAGAGTTTAAGATAGAATCCAGCATCGCACGCCCACAGATTTTATGCAAAACCTTTGGTGTGTTTGATTTCATACGCGTGCCTGCCCCAGCAGCTAGAATAACGATTGAAAATTTCATAATCTCTCCTTAATATTTACCATATTCTAAAGATAAAAGCTTTCTTTTAGCTTCTACTCCAAGCGCATAGCCACCCATTTTGCTAGGATTCTCTCGCGCTAGATTCTGGATATTAAAGCCACTTTGTGTAATGCGATGACAAGGGATGAGGATTAAAATAGGATTTTTATGGTTTGCATTGCCCACAGCGCGATAAGCCTTTGGGCTGTGAATTTGTGTGGCTATGGTTTTGTAATCACTTGTGTGTCCGTATGGAATCTGTGTAATTGCTTGCCATACTTTCTTTTCAAACGCACTTCCTTGAGGCTGTAAAGGAAGGGAAAATTTCATAAGCCTTTTTGCAAAATATGCCCCAAGCTGCTTAATAGCCTCATCTAATAGCTTAGAAGTAGGGCATTTTGTGTGGATTTTTTGATATTTAGCTTTAGAAATGCTAGTAATAGCACTATCATTAGCAGTGATTTGAAGCACCCCTATCGGTGTGGCAAGAGAAGTGTAAAACAAGGCGCATTCCATTAGCTTTATCGCTCATTTTGGTTTAAATTAGGGGATTTTACAATAGATTTTCTTAAACTTTATGTATAATTACGCCTAAAATTCAAGGAACACTAATGCCAGATTCTCTACATTCTCCAAGCAATGCTAGAAATCAGCTCTATCATCTTGCCATAATTATGGATGGTAATGGTAGATGGGCGCAAAATCAAGGCAAAACAAGAACCACTGGGCATAAAGCAGGTGCGCAAAATGTGCGTGAGATCACGACTTGGTGTGCGCAAAATGACATAAAATTCCTAACCCTATATGCCTTCTCCACAGAGAATTGGAATCGCCCTAAAAGCGAAGTTAATGCGCTAATGCGCCTTTTAGAGCGATACCTTAAAGAAGAAGCAAAGACCTACCATAAGCATAACATTAGATTCCGCGCCATAGGTGATATTGACTTTTTCTACCAGCCTTTAAAAAGCCTAATCCTAGACCTTCAAGCCAAAACCGCTAGCTATGAGAATCTCACCCAGACCCTAGCACTCAATTATGGCTCAAGAAACGAGATAGCACGCTCATTCTTGCGACTCACACAAAGCCCACAAGATTTATCTCATCTCTCCCCAAAAGCCATAGAGTCCCTAATTAGTGAGAATCTAGATACAGCAGGCTTGCCTGATGTAGATCTCATCATTCGCACAGGAGGTGAGCAGCGGCTTTCAAATTTCCTTTTATGGCAGGTAAGTTATGCAGAATTTTATTTTAGTAAGACTTTATGGCCTGATTTTTCAGCTCAAGAACTAGAGAGAATCATTAAGGATTTTAGCTTAAGGCAGAGGCGATTTGGCAGAGTGGAGTAAAGCATAAAGCAGAATCTAGTCCAAAAGCAACATCAGAAAGCATTGTAAGCCTTGGGATTTTGAGGATTCTAGAATTTTGTTTATATTATTTGTGGCTAAACCGGATTGCTTATATTTGTTTGTATTGCTCGCCCCATAATGCCATACTCTCTAATACGGATGAAAGGCTTTTGCCAAGATTGGTGAGTGAATAATCTACGCGCGGAGGCACTTGTGCATAGACTTTGCGCTTGATAATTTTTGCGCTTTCAAGCTCTTTTAGATTTTGTGTAAGCACAGCTTGAGAAATGCTCTGATTTTTGGTCGTTGAAATGCTTTTTTTCAACTCACCAAATCGCATTGTGCCGTTAAGTAAATCGCGGACAATAAGTAGCTTCCATTTATTCCCAATGAGATTAAGAGTAGTTTCAACCGGGCAAGGTGAATGATATTTTTTCATTTTACTCCTTTGTGTAAGCTTTGTAATTATAGTATTTTACAATATTTAGAAAAATATTATCCATAATTATAAAAAATTTATTACCTATTAAATACATATATTACATAATAGTATGAAAATCTATACTATATTATAAAATTATTCCTACTTGATTTTTTATATCTAGTCTATTATTATTTCAACATTATTTTATAAACCATTAGGAGGTGTGCGGTGAATTAAATTGTTTTTGTAACGCTATTTTATATAAGGAAAAATTTTCTTATATATAAAATGCTTTTAGTAGCATTAATTCATTTTATCTCAACAAAGAAATAATTAAGGAGCAAACTATGAAAGTAGCAGTATTAGCCGCTAGCGGTAAAGTAGGAAAGTTGGCAGTAATGGAATCTCTAAGTCGTAATCTTGAGGTTGTAGCATTTGTGCGGGATGCCAGTAAGGTGAATTTTGATAGCAAAGTATGTGTAATACAAAAGGATATATTTAAGTTAGAATCTAGAGATTTGCAAGGGTTTGACATTATCATCGATGCATTTGGCGAATGGAAAGATCTTAATTTGCACGCAAGGCATATGGAGCATTTAATACAGATTCTCGCAAGAAATAAAGCAAAATTTTTAGTTGTGGGCGGCGCAGGAAGCCTCTATACAGATAAGAGCCATACTACTATGCTTATGGATAAGTCAGATTTTCCAAGTGAGTATATTCCTGTATCAAAAGCTGCCACAGAAGCTTTAGCAGCATTGCGTAATGCGGATTCTCTTCATTGGGTTTATGTGAGCCCTCCATTAGCTTTTATTCCAGATGCACCAAAAACAGGTCAATATAAAATCATTGGTGAAGAGTTTGAAGTCAATGCTAAAGGAGAATCCAAAAGCAGTTATGCAGACTATGCAAGTGCATTGCTTGACATTGCCCTAGATTCTAAATACTCCAAAGAGCGTGTGGGTGTCATCGAGGCATAACCTTTCTAATGCCAAAAGGCATTAGATTATTAAATTATTGTGCTGGGGCATCAATCAAGGAGTTCATCTACTGCTTGGGCAAGAGCTTTAGCCGCGGCTTTATCAAGTCCGCTTTTGTTAAGCAAATTATTTTTAAGAAGTTCAGTATTTAGCTTTTGAGTCTCGACCAATACCCACAAAGTGCCATCCTCACTTATCCATTTTTGAGTGGTTCTTGTGCCTGCTAGAGTTTGATTCACGCTAATGCGGATTGCTTGGACGGCTTCTTGATTTGCGCTTTCTTCTGTGCTTGTGGCTAGCTCTCTGTATTTGCTCTCTACTTGTGAGGCGATATTGCTAGCTATTGCTACTCTTGCGGCTGCTTCCGCTTGTGTGGTCGCCATATTAAGATTGTTGTTTTTGATTTTTGCGCTTCCTGTCGCACTTAAAAGATCTTTACCGCCTTGGATAACCCACTCTGGCGCACCCTTAAGCGACGCATTTACCGCGGCATTCTCTTCCATTGTCTTTTCTGCTTGACAGCCGACTAATCCTAACCCTACGGCTAATAAGCCAACCATTAAAAGCTTTACTTTCATTATGTATCCTTTGTGTTAAAATGACGATTTAGATTTTATCCAATAAGCATTAAGATTATCTTAAAAAAGGGCAAAAATGGCAAATAAACGCGTATTTTCTGGAATCCAGCCAACAGGCAAAATCCATCTAGGCAATTATCTTGGCGCGGTTAAAAACTGGGTAGATTCTCAAGATGAGTATGAAAATATCTTTTGTGTTGTCAATTCTCACGCAATCACAACCCGCCAGAATCCTGCTGAACTTAAGGCTCAAACTTATGAGCTTGCGGCTATGCTTTTAGCTTGTGGGATTGATGTGAATAAATCAAGTCTTTTTATCCAAAGCGAGATTGATGAGCACGCTGCGCTTGCGTGGATTCTGGATTGTAATATCCAAATGGGTGAGATGAATCGAATGACACAATTTAAAGACAAATCCCTTAAAAATCCTAAAAATATCAATATCGGTCTTTTTAATTATCCAGCGTTAATGGCGGCAGATATTTTGCTTTATCAGAGCGATTTTGTGCCAGTGGGAGAGGATCAAAAGCAGCATTTAGAGCTTACGCG
Source organism: uncultured Helicobacter sp. (assembly GCA_965120395.1). GTDB lineage: Bacteria > Campylobacterota > Campylobacteria > Campylobacterales > Helicobacteraceae > Helicobacter_B. Next base: position 3,660 of record CBCPND010000023.1, on the reverse strand, counting down.
CGATGTGGCTATGCGCTTTAATCGCGATTATGGCGAGTGCTTTAGGATTCCAGAGCCTCTTATTCCTAAAGTTGGTGCGCGCATTATGGGGCTTGATGATCCAGAATCTAAAATGAGCAAATCCGCAAATGGCGCAAATCACGCGATATTTTTGCTAGATGAGCCAGATGAGATTCTAAAGAAAATCAAAAAAGCCACCACAGATTCTAATAATTTAATCACATTTGATCCTGAGCGCGCAGGGCTTTATAACTTACTTGGAATCTATGAGATTTTTACTCAAAAATCAAGAAAAGAGATTGAAGCGGAATTTGAAGGCAAGGGCTATGGTGTGTTTAAGCAAAGTTTAGCAGAAGTGATAATTGAGTCCTTGCGCCCGATACGAGAGAATTACACAAAACTTCAAAGTGAGCAAGCCTACATCGCACAGATTCTAGAATCTAGCGCAACAAAGGTGCGCAAAATCGCAAAAGCCACTTATGATAAAGCAAAAGAGCTTGTGGGATTAGTGTGAGTTATGCGGATATTGCGATTTGTTGCGTGCATTGCTTTGATTATAGAGATTTGCTTTAGCGCGCCTTATATTGCGCTAGGTGATGCGCCAAAATATACGAATTTAGAATATTTTGAATATGTTAATCCAAAAGCCAAAAAGGGCGGGATTCTGCGAAGTTATGCGCTAGGAAGCTTCTCATCGCTTAATCCATTTGTCCTTGTAGGCGAGAGTGCAAGCGGGCTAGAGCTTATTTATGATAGCTTAATGGCGCAAAGTATGGATGAGCCTTATGCGCAATATGCGCTAGTTGCCAAAGACATCGAGGTTAGCAAAAATAATGATTTTGTGATTTTTACAATCGATGAACGCGCAAGGTTTTCTGATGGAGTGAAAATTAAAGCAAGTGATGTCGCCTTTAGCTTTGAGATGATGATAAAGCGCGGGAATCCACTTTATAAGCAGTATTATGCTGATGTCAAAGAAGCTAAGATTCTATCAGACTCACAAATTAAATTTATTTTTAAAACTACGCAAAATAAGGAGTTGCCACTCATTTTAGGGCAGTTAAGCATTCTACCAAAGCATTTTTATATCCAAAATGGTAAAAACACATTTGGCGAGAATCCGCTTCAAATCCCGCTAGGAAGTGGTGCGTATAGAATAAAAAGCTTTGAAGTAGGTAAGAAAATCACCTATGAGCGCGATAAAAATTACTGGGCGCGCGATCTGCCAAGCAGGGTAGGGCAGTTTAATTTTGATGTTATAGAGTATGAATATTATCGTGATGATTCTGTTGCGCTTCAAGCGTTTTTAAGTCAGAAGTATGATTGGCGCTTAGAGAGTGCGGCAAAAGTTTGGGCTAGGAGTTATATCGGTGCAAATGTGGATTCTGGTAAGATTAAGAAAATCACGCTTAATCACGGCTTGCCAACGGGACTTCAGGGCTTTTTCTTAAATACGCGAAAAGATGTGCTTAAAAATCCACTTCTTAGAAAAGCACTCATTTATGCCTTTAACTTTGAATGGGCAAATGAGAATCTATTTTTCTCTCAGTATGAGCGCACAACAAGCTATTTTAATCACTCAATATTTGCCAGCTCTGGCGTGATCTCTCAAGCTCAAAAGCAGATTCTACAAACTTGTGATATAAAAAATGAGCTGCCAAAAGAGATTTACACAAAAGCTTATGAGATTCCAAAAAGTGATGGTTTAAAGGAGCGCCAGAATCTAAAAAAAGCGCGCGATTTGCTCTTAAGTGCGGGATATGTCTATAAAAATGGCAAGCTTATTGATGCTAAAACTAGCAAGCCTTTAGTTATCACGCTTTTGCTTGATAATCCGGCATTTGAGCGCTTGGCACTTCATTATCGGAGAAATCTCAAAATTCTAGGCATTGAACTTAACATCCAAAAGCTAGATTCTAATCAATACACAAATCGTGTAAAAAGATTTGATTATGAGATGATTGTAGGCATCATCGGGCAGAGCCTTTTCCCCGGAAATGAGCAAAGAATCTTTTGGAGTAAAAAAAGCGCGACACAAGAGGGTTCTAAAAATTATAGTGGGATAGAATCTGATGTGATAGATTGCCTGATTGAAAAGGTCATAAGCACGCAAAATAGGGAGATACAAATAGAATCTGTAAGGGCACTTGATCGCGCGCTTTTATGGGGGGATTATGTCGTGCCACATTATTTTTTGCCAATTTTTAGAATCGCACATTGGGAGTATTTAGGAATGCCAGAAATCGCGCCTTTGTATGATTTAAATCCAGCGCAACTTTGGTGGGATAAACGCACAAATTGATAACTCTAGATTCTGGAAGGTTTAGCGTTAATAGCCCCTAGAGAATCCCAGAATTCACTAGCCACCTTTGGAGATATTCTATAAACACTACATTTAACAAAGCACCCATCGCACTTTCTATATTTTTGGATTTAATCCTAAGCTAAATCGCAGTATTCTAGCTTTCATATGGCGCACATTATACAAGGGCTGCGCGCCCATATGAGGTGGTTTGAAAGAGTGCTTAGATTTTTAAACATTAGTGTGTGAATTGGGGAGCAATGCCCTACGCACAGACTCCATACTCCACATCCAGAAAATATGCCCAAAAAATTCTGATATATGCTCATCAAGTGGTAAGTTAAACGCACTAGGTGTGAGATTAAGAAGTGGCAAGATGATAATATGGAATATGATATAAGCCCCTATCCCAAACACAGCTCCACCATACTTTCCTACGAAAGTGTAGCGTTTAAGGAGTAGCACATAAGCCACAGCTACGATGATAGAGAAACCAAAATGTATGATGAGCGAACCTGGTGCAATCTCATATCCAGAGAACACATAGCTAGAATCTAATGTCATTCCAAGTTTTTCTAATAACACATCAGGTGGCGTTATGCGTCCTGCTTCTCTTGGTGGAAATGGCACTTCCCACCCAAGCTTAAAAAAACCACCCATAATACCTGCTAAAATTCCTACTATAATCTCTTTCATAATAGACTCCTCTGAAGAAAAATAAAACATAGTAATTATATATAAATTTGAAAAAAATAGATACAAAAGATCAGAAATTTTATATTTGCACTTGAAACTGCTTAAAAAGCGTCATGTTTCGCAACTATAACGTGGGCGCTTAATCCTTCTGCACCCTCTAAATAAAATTAAAATAAGCGTCAAAAATTACTTTAATTGTCTTTTGATATTAATGTGTTAGAGATACTTTTTTGATTTTTGAAGCGTTAAATGTGTTTAAAAAGCAATCAAAAAAGATACAAAATATAGAGCTAACCCTCTCTAGTGGCATATTTTCACTACCACTTAGAATGCGTGATAATCTGCATTATTGATTCTATCTTGTGATTTGCTCGGGACTAGAAGAAGCCCCTTGCATAAATTAGATTAGAAGTCGTATCTAAACTGAACCAATGCGACTACAGCGTTATTATCATAGCCACTTACTAACAATTCATTACTGCTGTTATACGCTATATCTTTTCCACTTGATGCATATGCATACCAGCCTACTTGTGGTGTAATGGTGAAATGCCCATCAAGCTTGTAAGGAAGCTGAGCCATTACCATATAGGTGTTTATTAACCCATCGCTTGATTTGTTAGTCCAAGTAGCTTGATAGCCTAAGCCAATCACTGCTTTAA
>CBCPND010000022.1:0-3290 GCA_965120395.1 uncultured Helicobacter sp. | reverse complement strand
GAAAGGCTTAATTATTTAGGCTATATAGGCGTCGTGCTTGTAGTGTGTGCAGTAGCTTTATTAAAATTTGGCACGTATTGAGGACTTTAGATGCTAAAATAACTAAATGTCGGATTTTGCAACTCTGAGTAAAGTCGCCCCATAAGGGATCAGCGCTTCACATAAAATTCATCACAACCAAGTTGCATAATTTTTATATAACCATTATCACTTAAAATTTTACTAATTGCCTTATCTTTATAATTATTTTCTATCCCAATCAAAGTAATATCACACGCATTAAAATCAATACCTCGCAATACACTAAGCTCTCCACCTTCTACATCTATGGAAAGATAATCGATATGCTTTTGATGATTTTTCATAATACTATCAAGGCGCACACCTTGCATCTTGACTTTAGTTATTGTGCCTCCATACTTTTTGACTTCATTTTCTATGCGTTGCAAATGTCGTTCATCATACATACTCACGATTCCACTAAGCATTTGGGCATAGCCAGTTATTTGTAAAAACTCTACTACCCCATCATATTCACAGATTGCGACATTGTATTTAGTGATGTTGGGATTTGGTCTGTTTTGAAGTAGTTTTTTAAAGACATTACTGTCAGCTTCTATAAGTATCCCCCCCCCCCACTCAGACTTTTCTAATAAACTAATAAATATGTATTGCTAAATGTAATACCATCATTCGCACCAATATCGACAAAAAATAAAGGCCTCTTTTTATCTCTAAAAAAATACTTAACGAACAAATCTTGTTGATATTGTGAATAAGATCTTAAATTCTGTGAAATAGCCCATTGTAAAAATATTTTGCGCCACCTTTCATAATGCCTCTTTGCAAGTTTTCTTTGTATTTTTATTTTAGAATATATGTTGTAGCTTCATAACGTTCCCTTATTTCGTGTGATAATAGACATTGTAACATAGAATCTAGGCTATAAACTAATGGTACGCCCAAGAGGATTCGAACCTCTGACCTACGGCTTAGAAGGCCGTTGCTCTATCCAGCTGAGCTATGAGCGCATTGTTCGTTAGGTGGTACGCCCGAAGGGAGTCGAACCCCTAACCCCCAGATCCGAAGTCTGGTGCTCTATCCAATTGAGCTACGAACGCATAAATGGGGTGGGAGATGGGGCTCGAACCCACGACCCTCAGTGCCACAAACTGATGCTCTAACCAACTGAGCTACACCCACCAAAAAATGGTCGGGGCGAAAGGATTCGAACCTTCGACCCCTTGGTCCCAAACCAAGTGCGCTAACCAGACTGCGCTACGCCCCGCTACATACTGATCTTAAGATATACAAAACTGAGATTATAACTAAACTTCTCTTATAATGTCAAATGTATGATTCAATAATGTGCCTTTGGATTGCTACAATAAGATTAAAATTTTGCAAAAGGTGCGTGCATCAAGTATGCTAACCCCACTTAAGTTTCTTTAGAAATTTTTCAAAACTTCCGGCCACACTGCAAAACAAGCCAAGGCATAGTTTTTTGAGTAAATACTAGATTTTTCCATCAATTTAGAATCTAAAATACAAAAAGCAATTTTAAGATTTTTGATGAGAAATGTGGGTTGTGAGAAAAACGCAAGGGAAGTTACCTAAAATGGCATAACCCTAAGCGTTTCCAATACTATTTAATATATTGGCTCCCACATTTATCACAAAAAGATAAATTGCTAGATTCTAAATTATTTTTTATAAATCTCATCTGTGTAGAACCTAACAGATTCCGCCCCATTTTTCTTCGCCCATTCATATGCACTTGAGACAAACGCCCAATTTATATGATTAAAAAATTTATCCAAATATACCGGGCGCGCATTTTTATGATCGATATAATAAGCGTGCTCCCACACATCCACGACAAGCACAGGCACTTTATTATCACTTACAGGCGTTGTAGCATTACTTGTTTGGATTATCTCAAGCTTTTGATTGCTCGGATTATACACAAGCCAGCACCAGCCTGAACCAAAAAGCGTCGTAGCTGCTTGAAGAAACTTCTCTTTAAGTCCCTCAATGCTCCCAAATTCCGTATTTATCGCATCTTGTAATTCTGCACTTAAATCTGTCGCTTTAGGAGCAATGCAATCCCAATAAAAATCGTGATTATACACTTGGGCTGCGTTATTAAAGATTCCACCGCTTGATTTTTTAATAATGTCATAAAGTTCAGCATTGGCAAACTCGCTATCTTTAATCAAATTATTTAGATTATTGATGTAAGTTTGATGATGTTTGCCATAGTGAAAGTCAAAAGTCACAGGACTTAAAAAATCTCCAAAAGCATCTTTTTCATAAGGTAATTTTCGTAATTCAAACATAATTATCTCCTTTAAAATTGTTGCATAAAGCACCTATATTATAAAGAAAAATAGCCACAAAAAAACTAATAGAAATTATTAAATTTCTAAACTCAAACCGTATTAGGCAAAATCTAACATCCATATCTTTAAGGTAATGACTTATGATTTATCTTTATAAAAATTTGTTATAAATTCTAAAGCTCTCTTTAAAAATTTCATAGCTGCAAGCCTCTAAAGTGAATGCCTTGTAGGTTAAAGATATTTGGCTATAATGCTTGACTTTAGAGAGGTGTCCGAGTGGTTGAAGGAGCACGCCTGGAACGCGTGTAAAGTGTAAGCTTTCGAGGGTTCGAATCCCTTCCTCTCTGCCAGAATTTATATTGCAAACGATGTCACTATCACATAAAGCCTACCAAATCACAACAAAAGATTTTAAAGTAACGCCCCTCAAAAACCCATAAACAAACGCAAACATTTGTAAAATCCTTATCAATACACAAAATTATCAATAGGGCTTTTTTCTTGATTGATTATTGTGGGATTTAGATATTATCGCGGAATCTCAATAAACAATCGTTACTCTCTCTTCATTACCGATGTTAAGATTTAAAAGATTCTCTAAACTCATATCACCATATCCATCGATAAATATCCTTTATATAGTGCATTAGCACATTTTCTACCATTTTATTGGCTTTGATTGTTCAAAGTCTTCAACATTAGGATTGATAAGCCTAAAATTAAGTGCTGCTTTTCTTGCCTCTCCTGTGCAAGCAAGAATGTTATTTTTTCTAGGATCTTCAGCAAAATTATTCATTCTCCAAATAATAGAGCCTTTATTGAATTCTCCATTATCATCTTCTATGTCTATAAATCTAGCTACATTATCACTTCTAGGCACAACTACATTTATGGCTCCACCATTTTTGACTTTAGGCACTAATCTACCATTTAGCCTTTCTATGTCTT
>CBCPND010000021.1:0-20149 GCA_965120395.1 uncultured Helicobacter sp. | reverse complement strand
CATCCAAACGCCTTAGCAAATGAGCTCATTGCGAAATTTCTAGCAGAACAAATCAAAAATAAAGACATAACTTTTCACAGCACAAATCACATTTCACAATCACAGCAAACACCATAAAATCGCATATTAAGGAGATTAAATGAGAGTTTTTCACATTTTCACACAGACAAATTCACATATCAATCACAAAGATATCTACCTATTTTTAGGCATTTGGGCGAGTATTTTTGCAGTTATTGCACTTTTCCCATTGATAAAGGCTTATGATCTTAGCGCGATTAGAATCTGGGCGATTGTGGCTTGTGGTGTGAGCTTTGCACTTATGCTTACACCACGCGTGGTTATACCAGTTTATAGAATCTGGATTATTTTTGGTGAGATTTTAGGCTTTATTATCTCACGCACGATTTTAGGCATTTTATTTTTTGGAATCTTTACGCCTATATCGCTGTTTTTTAAGCTTATAGGGCGCGATATTTTACACCAGATTCCAGATAAAAATGCCAAAAGCTATTTTTCAAAGCGCACATCAAAGCCACAAAGTATGAAAAATCAATTTTAGATTTTGTGGATTTTGGCTTTTAAGGCTCACACAAATCAAAATAAAGGAGAATATATGAGCATTATTAAAGAATTATGGCAGTTTTTGAAAGCAAGAAAGAAATTCTGGCTTTTTCCTGTGATTATGGTTATGCTCTTTTTAGGTGTGCTAATCGTGCTATCACAAGGCAGTGCTATTGCGCCATTTATCTATACAATTTTTTAGAGATTTTAGATAATTTGAGATAAACATTTTGGCTTTTATTTTAGATTTATCTATGCTTAAGGTTTATAAAGGCTTGTGGCTTTGGAGATTTTAGAGTTTAGGGTTTTCAAGTCGTATGCGCTGGGCGTGCGTGATCGCCACTGCGATAGCATCTGTAATATCAAGTGGCTTTATCTCACCTTTAATGCCAAGAAGTCGCTTCACCATAAATGCTACTTGGGTTTTATCAGCTTTAGCTTTGCCAGTTAGAGCCTTTTTGACTTGTAATGGTGTGTATTCATAAAAATTACCTATATCTTGCAGTATCTTAAGACTTATTGCGCCTCGCATTTGAGCGAGCTTTAGCACACTTTTAGGATTATAAGCAAAGAATATGTCCTCAATCGCCACAGAATCTATCTTGTATGATTTTAAGACTAAATCAATTCCTTCGATGAATTCTAGAATCTGGGATTGAAAATTTTTCTCTCTAATCTTAATAAAACCAGCCTCAAGGAGTTTTAATATATTTTTATCGCTTAAAAGCACGGCATAGCCACAATTTCTACTTCCGGGATCAATTCCTAAAATATTCATACCTAAATCCAAAATTTTGCATTTATGCTTTGTAACTTCTTATTCTTTAAGGTTTAATTAAATAAACTTATTCACATATTTTTTCACATAACACCCCTTATGAATGTGAAATATTTTTGGAGTAAAAATGATCTGGGATGACATACTTATACACTTAAAAGACGAGATTACACCTAATGAATTTGAGACTTATATCTCACAAATGAAATATGATGAAGATGCCTCAAAATCGAATTTAGCTGTCTTTATTGTGCCAAATATTTATATCGCTAATTGGATTGAATTAAAATATATTCATAGGATTGCACACCTCTTTGAAATTGTCTCTAAAATCAAACCAGAAATCAAAATAACCATAGCCAAAAACAAAACTAATGTGAAAAACTATCGCAATAAAAATCCGAAAAATAAACCACATAATACACTTTTGGCTGATTATACTTTTGATAACTTTGTTGTAGGTGCAAGCAATAACTATGCCTTTATTATCGCAAAAAAAATTGCTGATATTCAAGGTAAAGCTTTTAATCCTGTCTTGATCTACGGACGCACTGGGCTTGGAAAGACACATCTTTTAAATGCAATTGGAAATTATGCTAAACAAAATGATAAGACTATTATTTATATAACCACTGAAGATTTTATGAATGAATATATGAGACATCTCCACCGTACTAAAACTATGGATATTTTTAGAGAAATTTATAGAAATTGTGATTATCTCTTGATTGATGATATACAATTTCTAGGCGGGAAAAACCAGCTTCAAGAGGAGTTTTTTAATACTTTTGAAGCACTATATAAACGCCACAAACAAATTGTGATGACAAGCGATAAAGCTCCAAAGCAAATCATAGGTCTTGAAGACAGGCTACGATCTAGATTTGAAGGTGGGATGATGATTGAGGTCGAACCTCCAGAGATTGAGACCAAAATCCGCATCATCACACAAAAATGCCAAGATAATAGAATAAATATGGAAAAAGATATAATTAATTTTCTAGCTGAAAATATCAACGACAATGTCCGCCAGATAGAAAGCATTATCACAAAACTGAATTTTAAAGCAAATATCACTAATCAACCAATAAGTATTTCAATGGCAAAAAATACCCTAAAAGAAATCCAAAAAGAGAATTTAGAAGAAATTACATTAGAGAAAATCATCAATGTCATCGCAAGAGAGCTTAATGTCAAACCAAGCGAAATTACGAGTAAATCTAGAATCTCTAAAATCTCCCAAGCAAGGCATATTGTGATTTATTTCACAAGGACTCTTGCAAATAATGTCAATTCAATGGCAATCCTCGCACAAAGGCTTAATATGAAAGACCACAGCGCAATAAGCAAGGCATTTTCTCAAATCAACAAAAAAATCCAAAGTGATGAAAATCTTAAAAAACTCATCAATGATTTGAAAATAAAAATACAAAATGAACAAAACAATACATAGTTTAAAAAACTTTTTGATACAATGCCCAGATAAGTTTTGTGATTTATCGTGATAAAGTAATTCTAAAGTTTTATCTTTTAATTTTACCTAAAAAACGATACTAGATGGGCTTTTTCACATTTTCACATCCTCTACTATTACATACTAAAATTTAAAATAAGGAGAACCTATGAAAATAATATTAGACAAAAGTAACTTCGAAATTGTCCTCAATAATTTTCAAGCATTCCTAGAAAAAAGAGATTCATCTCAAATCACTTCTCACATTTACCTAGAAACTATTGATAATAAACTTTTATTAAAAGCTACAGACTATGAAATCGGAATCCAATCAACAATAGATATCGTTAATAAAATAGAAGATGGCATTGCCACTGTAAATGGAAAAAAGATTCTTGACAACATTAAATCCTTAAAAGAAGGGGAAATTACACTAGAAACTGATAGTGAAGGCTCTATGTTTATTAAACAAGAAAAAACAAAAACAAAATATAAATTAAGAACTTTTAACGCAACAGAATTTAATAACGCAACAAAATTCCCAGAAATCTTAGAATCTGATACAAAATTAAATCTTGATGCATTACAATTCATAAATGCTATTAAAAAAGTAACCATAGCTGCAGATACAAATAACCAAAAAATAGAGCTCACAGGAACGCTAATTGATGTAAAAGATTACCAATGCAACTTTGTCGCCACAGATACAAAAAGATTAGCCATTATTCACCAAGATACTCAATCCATAGGCTCACAACTCTCAATCATTATCCCAAAAAGAGCAATTGGTGAAATTCTAAAGCTCTTTTATGAAGATTTTGAGATTTATTTCTCAGGAACAATGCTTTTTATCAAATCTTATAATTATGTATTTTTTACGAAAATTATCAATGGTAAATATCCAGATTACGAAAAAATCATTCCAAAAGAATTTAAAACAACTTTTAAACTTCCAAAAGTAGAAATTATAGAATCTATCCGCCGTATCAACTCACTCTCAACAAATATCAAAATCACTTTTAATGAAAATGGCTTATTCCTTGAAGCTATGAGCACAGAAGAGTTAGAATCTGCAAGCACACAGATTGATTTCACTCTTGATATAAAAGAGCCAATCACATTAGGAATGAACTCAAAATATATTTTAGATTTTCTCTCTCACATAGATTCTGAATCTTTTGAAATTTCACTTAATGAATCAAATACGCCTTTCTTATTAAAAGATGAGAGCTATCTGAATATCATTATGCCTGTGCTTTGTTAAGGATTTTTATGGAATACACAGGTCAGAATATTAAAGTTTTAAAGGGTCTTGAAGCCGTTAGAACCCGCCCCGGAATGTATATTGGAGATACAAATATTAGGGGATTACACCATATGGTGTATGAAGTTGTGGATAACTCTATTGATGAGGCGATGGCTGGATTTTGTAATAGAATCAAAATCACGCTTACCGATCAAGGAAGTGCGATAATCGAAGATAATGGACGCGGTATTCCAGTAGATATTCACCCAACGGAAAATATCCCTACAGCCACTGTTGTTTTAACAATTCTCCACGCTGGTGGGAAGTTTGATAATAACACTTATAAAGTTTCTGGTGGATTACACGGAGTTGGCGTATCTGTCGTTAATGCACTATCAAAACATCTCATTATGACAATTAAGAAAAATGGTAATATCTATCGCCAAGAATTTAAAGAGGGTATTCCTATTTCGGATTTAGAGATTATCGGTCAGACAAAAGAGAGTGGCACAACGATAGAATTTTTCCCTGATGGGAAAATTATGGAGATTCTAGACTTTGATAATCAGATTCTCACTACGCGATTTAAAGAGATGGCATATCTTAATCAAAATGTAACTATCGAATTTAAAGATGAAAGAATAGGTTTAGAAGAAACCTATCACTACGATAACGGACTTACACAATTTATCCAAGATACTAATAAAAAGCCATTTATTTCTACAATTTTAAACTTCAAAGCATTAGAGCAAGAGACAGAAGTAGAAATTGCCCTTGCTTATAATGAAGGCTATGATGAGAAAGTTTTGAGCTTTGTAAATAATATACGAACGCCAGATGGCGGGACTCACGAGGCTGGATTTAGAGCTGGATTAAGTCGTGCGATTATAAATTATATCGAAGCAAATGCAAATGCTAGAGAAAAAGATACAAAAGTAACCGGAGATGATGTTAGAGAGGGATTGATTGCAATAATTTCAACAAAAGTCATAGATCCGCAATTTGAAGGGCAAACAAAAGGCAAGTTAGGGAGCTCATTTGTCAAGCCAATCGTCCAAAAGCTTACATTTGATCAACTTTCAAAATTCTTTGAAGAGAATCCAAATGAAGCTAAAATAATTATGCAAAAAGCACTGCTTGCTGCAAGAGGACGAGAAGCTGCTAAAAAGGCAAGAGAAGCTACACGAAAGAAAGAGAATTTCTCTATTGGGACATTACCGGGGAAATTAGCAGATTGTCAGAGTAAAGACCCGGTAGAATCTGAAATTTTCCTTGTAGAAGGAGATTCTGCAGGTGGTAGTGCTAAAGGCGGACGTAATAGATTTAATCAAGCGATTTTGCCATTGCGTGGAAAGATTTTAAATGTCGAGAAATCTCGCCTTGATAAGATTCTAAAGTCCGAAGAGATTAAGAATATGATTATAGCTTTTGGATGTGGAATCGGCAATGAGTTTAACATAGAAAAGTTGCGCTATCATAAAATTATCATTATGACAGATGCTGATGTCGATGGAAGCCATATTCAAACACTTTTAATGACATTTTTCTATCGGTATTTAAAGCCACTTATCCAAAATGGTCATATCTACATTGCCCAGCCTCCTCTTTATCGCTTTAAAAAGGGTAAAAAAGAGATTTATCTCAAAGATGAAAAGGCTTTGAGTGAATATCTTATCGAAAATGGAATTGAGAATTTTGAGTTTAAAGATATTGGCACAAAAGAACTTTTAGAGATTCTAAAATACATCTCGCATTATCGCTCGATTCTAAAAAAACTTGAAAAGCGCTATATGATGATAGATGTCATTAGGCTACTTATCGAGAATCCAAGCTATGAAACTCTTGATTTTGAGAAGATGTATGAAAAGATTGAAGAATTTTTAAAAAAGATAGAATGTAATATCTTAAATAAAATCATCAAGCCAGATTCTATAATGCTCTATGTTCAAACAAAAACAGGATTAGTAGAGCTATTTATCAGTGAAGCGCTGTTTATGGATAAGTTTTTCAAAGAAGCGCGCAATGTTTATGAGAGAATCACACAACGCGATTTAAGTTTTCTAGATGGTCAAGATTCTATAGCTGTTTTAGAAGAAGTTGAGGAATCTGCTAGAAAGGGCGCTTATATCCAGCGCTATAAAGGTCTAGGAGAAATGAATAAAGAGCAGCTTGCAGATACGACGATGATACCAGAAAACAGAACACTTCTAAGGGTTACACTTCCAGATGATAATGAAGAAGCAGATAAAGTCTTTACGCTTTTTATGGGTGATGAGGTCGAACCTCGCAGGGAATATATCCAGCTTCACGCAAAAGATGTGCAAAATCTAGATGTTTGATTTGAATACATTTTTTATAAAAAAACAAAAAAAAGGAGAAAAATGAAAAAGTGGTTGTTTATAGCAAGCATCTTTATTTTGCTTACGAGCATGCAAGCCAATATTAGTGGAATTTATATGCTTCCTGAAAATACTGAAGGCGAACAAAGTATAGTTGAGATTTTTCAAAAAAATGGTCAATACTATGGAGTAGGTTTTGCGTTAAAAGATGGAAAAGAAAACACCCTGCTAGATTCTAAAAATCCAAATAAAAAGTTACAAAATCGTCCAATTAAAGGCAGTGTATTTTTATGGCTTAATTGCCAACAAGAAACTTGTAGTGGCAATATTTATAGCTTCCATAAGGGTAGAATGTATCCTATAAAGGCTTTAGCAAAACAAGAAAAATTGCAAATTAAAATTGATGTAATATTTGGTCCTACATTTGAATGGATAAAACTTAGCAAAGAAGAATCTAAGGAATTTGATAGCAAAAGACTAGATATCAACACAATTGATGTAAGTATGCCAAACGAGGAATAGTTTATGCAAAATTCAAAATATCACTCCATTATTATTGGCTCAGGATTGGGAGGATTAACTTGCGGAGCCACACTAGCTAAAGAAGGTAAAAAAATACTATTATTAGAGCAACACAATCTTATTGGTGGATGTGCTACCTGTTTTAGGCGTAAGGGAACGCTTATAGATGCCGGTCTTCACGAGCTAGATTGGGGAAATGAAGATACCGATATGAAATCTACAATATTTAAAAAACTTGGATTGGATAAAAAAATCACACTCGTTCCTCTACCTACTGCTTGGAGCATTAAGGAATCCAAAGATAAACAACTTACAATTCCCCATAAAACAACCAAAGAAGCACTTATAACAATGTTTCCTAACGAAAGAAATGGCATAGAACAGTATTTTAAGAAGATAAAATCTCAGGCGCGTTTAAACTATAAATTTCCTTTTGATATGGGATTTTTTGAACTTATTATGGCATTACGCACACTTATCCTTTTAACCATAAGTGCTATAAAAAATCGTAAAGTAGGTAATATGCTTGATAGTATGATTAAAAATCCAAAACTTAAAAAAATCCTCAACATAAACCTTGCCTACTATCATAATAACCCCTATAAATTTAATTGGAATTTTCATGCAGTAGCTCAAGCCAACTACTATAATCAAGGTATGTATATCAAGGGTGGCTCTCAAAGCTTATCAGATGCTCTTGCAGAGATTATTATAGAAAATAAAGGTGAGATAAAAATCAATGCTGATGTCATAAAAGTCCTGCTTAATGAAAGCAAAACTAAGGCTATCGGAGTAATCTATAAAGATAAAAAGAGTGATGAAACATTCACACTATATGCAGACAATATCATAGCTAATTGTGACCCGCGCATTGTTTATGGACAACTTTTAAATTTATCTAACAACAAAGATACTAAGCTCACGCAAAATTTCACAACCAATACATCTCTGCTTTCAATTTATATGGTATTTGATAGTAATTTAAGCGAAAAATATCAAGATATGGATTATTCCACTTTTATTGTGGATTCTCAATGGTTTAATGGTGAATTTAATGAAAAAACTGCACATTTGCTTAATATACCAATAGAGGATAGGGGATTTGTTTTTGTAAATTACTCTAAAATTGATCATGGACTGAGTCAAAGGAATGATAGGTTCTTTGGTGTTATTACCGCACTAAGTAGCTATGATGAATGGGATAATCTTAGTAAAGAGGAATATGAAAATAAAAAACAAAATATAAAAACAGTTCTTGAAAGCAAGCTAGAAGCATACTTTCCCAATATTATGTCCTACTGCATTCACTCAGAACTAGCCACTCCAAAAACCATTGAACGTTATACACGCACTATAAAGGGCACCCCTTATGGCTACGATCAAGATAGCGAAGGCTTTTTTAGCAGAGAGCGGTTTCAATCCCAAAGCATTAAAAATCTGTATTTCGCCTCTTCGTTTGGATTTCCGGGAGGAGGATTTACTGGGGCAATACTGACAGGATACCGTACTGCTAGAAAAATATTAGACCCCTACTTTTACCTAAGGCGCTTTAGTCTATATACGCTTTTTGGTACAGCTATAGGCATAGTTGCCACAGAGATAGTTAAATTTATTATGAAAGGTTGATGGTCTAATAGATTTTTTTATATCTTTGCGCCTTGAAAACCTTTAAGGGGCTGAATAAATCTTTTAAGATTTTATGTAGCCCCCTTAATCTAGGTTGTATAAATTATCTAAACACACGCTTAAATATAGAATCCACGCTTTTAGTGTAATAGTCATAATCAAAGCATTCTTTGATAATTTGCGCACCGCTTTTAGATTGGGCAGAGTTTGCGCAACTTGTAGATTCTCCAACTTTGCTTAAAAGTTCCACAAGCTCGGAATCTGCTAAAAGATATTGCAAATACAGCGACTCACCTTTTTCATTTATCGCTGGTTTGCCTTCTTGCAGGCTTTGCCAGACTTTCATTGCGTTGCGTTGCACGATTTTATAGGCATCTTCGCGACTTGCTCCACGCTTTGGCAGCTCAAGCAAGATTCTTTGAGAAAAGACAAGTCCGCCTGTTAGATTAAGGTTTTTTAGCATATTTTTAGGATACACGACAAGCTTTTCAATAAGAGCGCTAAGGCGCGCGAGCATAAAATCTGTTGTGATAAAAGAATCTGGCAAGATAAAGCGCTCAACACTTGAGTGGCTGATATCTCGCTCGTGCCAAAGTGCGACATTCTCCATCGCAGGCAATGCAAATCCGCGTATCACACGACAAAGCCCAGTGATATTTTCACTCAGCACAGGATTTCGCTTGTGAGGCATAGCACTTGAGCCTTTCTGACCCTCGCTAAAATACTCTTCTGCTTCATAAACTTCCGTGCGCTGTAAATGCCTAATCTCAACAGCGATTTTCTCACAACTAGAAGCCAAAAGTGCTAAATCGCTAATTAACCTTGCGTAGCGATCGCGCTGTATTACTTGATTGCTCACAGGCGCTGGCTTTAGTCCTAAATCCTTGCATACAAGCTCTTCTAGCTCAATTGGCGTATGGGCAAGATTACCCATCGCGCCGCTTAATTGCCCTATGCTTATGACTTCTAGCGTAGATTCTAGAGCTCTTAAATGCCTCCCTATCTCATCATACCAAATTGCACACACAAGCCCAAAAGTAATTGGTTCGCCGTGAATCCCGTGACTGCGCCCAACCATAAGCGTATCTTTATGCTCATAAGCGCGCTTTTTTATCGATTCGCGTAAAATCTTGACATCTTCGATAATTATCTTTAGAGAATCTCGCATTTGAAGTGCGACAGCCGTATCGATGCAATCACTTGAAGTTATACCATAATGAAACCAGCGCGACTCCTCGCCCAAAGATTCTGCTACGCTTGTAGTAAAAGCGATTAAATCGTGCTTAGTTATGGCTTCTATCTCATCAATTCGCGCGATATTAAAGCGTGCATTCTTGCAGATTTTCTCACAATCAGAATCCGGAATCAATCCTAGCTTATTCCACCCGCGCACTAAAGCCTTCTCCACTTCAAGCCACGCGCTATATTTCGCTTCTAAATCCCAAAGTTTTTTCATCTTCTCTCTTGCGTAACGCTCTACCATTTATTCTCCTTTTAAGGCTTTGATTTTAAATGACTATGCTAAAAAAGCGTGCCTTGCGTGCCTTTTTTATCTTTTAGTTTCCATTCTCCTGTTTTAGAATCGCAAGTGGCAATTTCCTCTAAAACATCTTTAATATATTTATTGTCAGGAGTTACGCCATTGCTAAGCTTTGGTATAACTTCTAAACAAATATCATCAAATAAAGCGGGGCGATTTTCCTTTTTGCAGCGATTGATGTATGAGATAATAAAATAATTTGCCCGTATTTCTAGTGGAATCTGAAAATGTCTATGCGGATCAATCTCTGTGAAATGATATTTTTGTGTCTCCTCATCAAAATCAAATTGTTGCTGTATCGCTGGTATTATGAGTTTGTAATTCTCGCTTAATTCACCTAAAAATCCTTCATTCATCGCCTTTATCATCATTGCATCGTGGAGTTCCTCTAAGGTTGCTCCATTGTTTTTCATAATCTCATCTTTAGCACATTCAATAAGTATATCAAAGCTAAATCCAAGCTTATCTTTAGCCTTATTCTCTACCTTATCAATTTTTCTAAAATACATAATAAGCTGTCCGCTTAATACAGAAAAGGGTTTTTGTCGCTTTTTAAAAGTGGTTTGCCCATTGCTTTGGCGCACTGTGCCTACATATTCAAAGCCTATATCTTTAGCAGATTCTACGATAGTTTGCCATAGTTTTGGGTCTTGGTGTTGGAATACAAAAGCTAGCCAGCGATTATATTTCAGGACTCTATACATTTCTCCTAAAGATTTTGTCATAAGCTCTTGATATTCATCGCTGCTTTTATCCAAGCTGCCTTTTTCTATACATTCTTTTTCTTTTAAACTAGAATCTACAGGCAAATCAAGCCAGACATTCCACATCGTGCTTAAATCAAGATAGGGAATCTTTGCCCCATAAGGCGGATCAGTATAGATAAAATCAATAGATTCAGATTCTATCTCTCGCAAGTTTGTCGCATCAGCTTGGAATATCTTTTCGCCATTGGTTTTATGTAGTATAGAATCTACTTTGCTAAAGTCTTCTTGCTCTCTTTTACTTAATGTTTGATTTTTAAAATCCTTGATTACTCTTTGTGTTGGAAAAAAGTAAGAATCATAAAAGACAGGAGAATTTTCTAATTCTTTTTTGCCTTTTATGACTCTTTGGATTTTGCGCCTATATGTTTCTACAGCATCAATTTTATTTGGCTTTGGAGCAATTCTATATCTATAATAATTATATACACCACATACACCAGCATTGCCCGGTCGTTGCCAAGTTTCGTGGTATGTTTTATTACACATCGTGATTGTATTATAAAACCCCAGCATCAATGAATACCGCATATTTTTTTGCTGGATTCTGCTTTCTTTGTTGCCACTAGGCGTTGTCTTTTTAAAGATAAGTTTGCGTAAAAGGGCTAACTCGGCTAATTGTTTGTGAGAAAAAAGTCTCAATACAGAATCTACATCACTACCTTTTGGTAGTATCTCATCTTGTGGAATCCATAGTGTCGAATCTTGCTCCTTTTGTGTAGCTATCTCTCCAAACTCCTCACTTAAGGCATTGGGATAATATTTGGCATTTTTTAGAATCTCTTTTGCTTCTTTGTCGCTTTTTGGTCTAATATTCTCAAATTCTGTTATTATCTCCTCGCTTAATTCAAACATTTCACTTAGATTTACTTTGGCACTTAAAGCCTTTACCATAAAGATAGAGAGAGGATTTAAATCTGTGTGTATGCCTATGCGATCATTCATCATAGATTCTATAGCAGTTACGCCAGAACCCCCAAAAGGATCGAGCACGACATCACCATAATCTGTAAAATTTTTGATATTTTGGGTTACGATATCCCAACTTTGTCTTGTGAAATAGGCAGTGCAACCAAAATAACGAAGTTTTTCTTGCTTTTTAGGATTTTTAATTGCTTGTGGCAAGGTTCTTTCTAGATACCAAGAATCTGGCTTTTTAGCGGTTTTAGCATTTGTGCTAATTTGCCTTAATGATTGAGCTGGCGTGCTTAGGATTTGTTTTAAAAGGTTATATTTAGAATCTAGTTCTTTTGCTAAAAAGTCTATCTCAAGTATAACTTCTTGTCCTAAAATGCTAAATATTCTAAACTCTAAGCCATTACATAGCGCGACCAATGGAGCATTAAGCGCCGTAGCATAGCTTAGAACTTGTTTAAAAGATTTGCTATTTTTATCAATCTTAACATTTGGAGCTTTGGCATCTAACACACAATGAAGCTTGGAATCTACATATAGCGCATAATCTAGACTTATATCAGTCTTTATGTTTTTATTACTTCCTACTTGGTAATCAACCTTTTTCCTTAAGGAAAGTTGCATTTCTAGCTTGGCTTGTCTAATAGAATCTTTTATCACGAAACCTAAATCTTTTAATAGTGCAGATATGATAAATTCTCGCACAGAATCTTCTTTAAACTCTGCTCGAAATTTCTCATCTCTAAGGCGCATAAAGTCAAACTCTAACATAATTTAACCCCTATGTAATTTTGGGATTTTGTCTTGGATGTCATATCGCTCCTTTTGTAGAATAATCAAGATTGATGCACAGAAGCCAGCATTTTATAATGCAAGATCATCTTATCAAGCGCGTTGATGATAAGCGCTTTTGCATCATTGAAAAAATCTTGTATATCATTGCTTGGGAGATGAAGCACTGCAAGCATAAGATTCTGACAGATGTGTGCTAAACTCCCTTCAAATAAGATCCCAACATAAGGCGATTTTGCACTTTTCTTTGCTGCTATTTCAAACATCTTATCCACCCATAAAAATAGCTCTTTTTTAGTTTTGATTTGGGCTTGAAGAGTTTGGACAAGGGATTCTTTAAATTCCACAATTTCATCCAAATAAAAATCATCCCTAAAATCTTTGAAAACGCGATTTTTATCCTCTGTAAAATAGCTTTTTAGCTGTTTTATGAATTTTTTCTTTTTCTTCTTTTTAAGCTCAAAGTCTTCTGGCTTAACGGGATGTGCGCCTTGTATGTAGATTCCATCGCTAAGGTTGAGTGCAAATTTTGGGTTAAGTGTCTTGATGGCTTGGGTTATCATCTGGGCTGAGAGTAGAAAGATAGAATCGCTATACACTTCAGAGTCAAAGTTCCCACGCACGCGCATAGCACCCTTTGGGATTTCGCTAGTTTCTTCTCCATAAGCGGAATTGCTAGCGTGCTTTGTCTTGCCCTTGATGTATCCGCAATCAAGCCCACACATCAAAATCTCATCACTTAACTGACAAGCCAAAGCAAATCCAGCATTCCCCACAAATGGTGCACAAAACTCCATCACATAAGGACTTTGAAACATATATCCGCTTGCACTTCCACCACGCATAAATAAATAGCGCTCTTTTCTAGCCAAGCTAAGTGTGCTTGGATTTACCATATTCCCGCAAAGTAAAGGTGTATCGCCTAAATATGGCTCTAAAAAGTCTTTCAAATAATCTACGCGCTCAATTTCGATTTGAAAATCTGGCTGGATTCCATAACTTTTAAGCGGTTTTATCGCAGTTCCGCAAGAAAAGATAATCATTTTGTCTTGATTTTGCTTTAAAAACTCCAAACTAGAATCTAAGCTCGCACCATTTCCGACAACACAAATAGGAATATCAAGCTTTTTGGGATTGCATAAAAGATAGTTTTTTTTCTTTTTTTGCGGGAGGTTTGCTAGTGTGTTTGCAATGCCAATCATCTCATCTTCAAAGCTCCCCCAGCCGCGTGCATTGCTCGCGTGCTCTTCGTTGATGACTTGCATTGCAGAATCTATTTTTGGACTTTGATAGAGCTTAAGCTCAAGGCGCAAGAAGTTGTTTGTAATTTTTTGATGTGCGAAGAAATTGCGAATAAAGAAGCGATTGATTAAATCCCTAACAAATAAATAGCAAGACTTTTGCGTTACATTCTCAAAAAGTGCTACATAATCTACAAAATAGCAACTCACGCGAAACATATCCAGATTCTCTTCAAAGATCAAAAGTGAATGGAAAAACACACCCCTTTCGCGTATAAATTCTAAAAACATCCCGCCTAAAAGCCCAAAAATAGTCGTGCAAGGCAAAAAATCCTTACTTAGAAAATATTCTTTTATGCCATTGTGTTTGCAAAGCAAGTCAATAAATCCATTGCAAGTATCGCCCGTTATGGAAAGCTTTTGGGTATCCATTTTGTCAAGGTAAATTCCATTTGAGTGGATTTTCCACTTTGGGTTTTTAAGAGGCGAGAGGCTTAGCTCTTCACACACGCTAACCATTGTAGATTTACCATTTTCAAGCGGATAAGTAAGCCCTGAAGTCTCTAGATTTATGATATTCAGCCCTTCGTCGTTTATGATTAGATTATATTGCGTTGGTTTGGCTTTTAGCGCATCAAAGAGCTCTGGAGAAGTTTGATGAAAAAACTCCATATTCTTAACCATTCGCCTTGAAATTTCGCTTTGGATTTCATCTGTAGTGCCATTTTTTAGTAATTCAAGTAGCATTTATACCCTTTGATTATCTTTGAATGAAGGATTATATTTAATTTTTGTTTGTGATTTGTTGAAAGGATTTAGATTTTCGGGTCTTGGTTATTTTGACTAGAAAGCTAGAATTTCTGTGAGCTTTATACTATGGTGGTATTTATCAAATTGAGCTATAATCTTAAATCAGAAGCTAAAAATAGGAAGTGGTATGACCGCCAATGCCATATATCAAGAGTTAAGGCAAAATTATGATATCAAGCAGATCGCACAAAAGCTAAACCTCCACACAGGAACTCTCAAAAGATGGGAGATGACACAAAAAATCCCAAATGATTACATTTACGATCTTAACTTTTTGCTTGATAATAAATATACAATTCCTAAAGAGAGCTTTAGAAGCCATAATGAGTTTTTTACAAAAGACGAAATCGCAAGTTATTGCTTTAATACTTTTATAGATTTTCTTAAAACACACGCCATAAATATACAAGAATATACTTTCATAGAGCCAAGTTGTGGTAATTTAAGCTTTTATAATTTAATGCCAAAAGAAAAAAGAATAGGCATTGACTTAGAATACAAAAATAAAGAAATTTTATGTCAGAATTTTCTCTCATTTAAGCCACAAGATAGTGAAAAATACCTTGTTGTAGGGAATCCACCTTTTGGACTTCGTGGAAATCTGGCTTTAAGATTCATAAATCACGCCAGTAATTTTGCAGATTTCATCGCTTTTATTTTACCGCCACTTTTTGATAGTGATGGTAAGGGAAGTCCTAAAACAAGGATTGAAAATCTCACATTGGCTTTTAGTAAAAAACTTCCCCTAAATAGCTTTATCTACCCAAATGGTAAGGAAGTTGAGGTAGCAACACTTTTTCAAATCTGGGCGAATAATACACTCATTGATAATAAAATATTGCAGGTGGATAAAAAAGTTAAAAAAACTTGTAAAGAATTTATCAAAGTCTATTCTCTAAGCGATGGTGGCACTCCATCTAGCACGAGAAATAAAGCTATGCTGGATAAATGCGATGTGTATTTACCTAGCACTTGTTTTAATTCACAAAGCAATCTACAAATGAAAATCTATGATAGTTTTGAATCCTTGCCCCATAGACGAGGCTATGGGATAGTAATTCTTAAAGAAAAAGCCAAGGTAAAAAGAGCACTAAAAAGCATAAATTGGGAAAAAATTAGCTTTTTAGGGACAAATTCTAGCCTAAATATTCGCACATCTTTGATAGAAGAGGCATTGATAGAAAAAGGCTTTCATGATAAGGAAAAGAAGTAGTGGATATAGCAGATATTGCTAAGGCTGTGTTTGATGAGATAGAAGCCGAAGTTGATAAGATGACAAAATGGAAAAGTCATAGCACATACGCGCGCATTAGACATTTGCAATTTGATAAAAGAGGAAGCTTTGGAGAGCGACTTTTAAGAGATATTTTTAGCAAAGAGCGTAATATAAGTTTAACTTACCGAGATGGCGATCAAGGAGACTGGGATATAAAAATAAATAATATAAGGATTGAAGAAAAAACTTCTAGCCTTGATATAAATAATAAATTTCAAAACGAACATATTAAGGATACGCCAAATTGTGATTATATTTGCTTTTATAGGTATTGCGCCAGATTCTATTTATATGCGTTTAGAGAAAAATAGCGAGATTGACTTCTCTAAACTCCACAATCGTGCCAAGAGAGGCACTGTGGCAGGCTATAAATGGGATTTCAAAATAGATCAAATGCAAGAGGTTAAGACAAGAGAATATGTCGTAACTCTTTTTTATCAAAAAATTGGATTAGATAAAAAGAGTATCAAGAGGACGATAAAAGATAGTTAGCTTTATTAGTTTGTAAAACCCAATAAAAGGCGTCACAATTCTATAGGTCAAAAGAATTGGAATCTAAAATTTTAGATTAAACGATGAGAAAATTAAATTTTTTCATATTTTTAAACTAACCAGAATCAAATACTTTTAGTTTTTATAAAGGCAACCAAAGCTGCTTAAAAAATCATAAAACACCTTATAAAGTCCCTCCACATCGGCTATCGCCACGCACTCATCAATGCTATGGATTCTATCATTGCACACACCAAACTCCACCACATCAATCCCAAATTCTGCGCAAAAGCGCGCATCACTTGTCCCTCCACTTGTGCTAAATTTAGGCGTGATCTTGCAGATTTTCTCAATGCTTTTGCATAGATTTTGGATAAGCTCACTTGTAGATTCTGTTAAAAACGGCTTTGCACTTTGGGTTAATGTAAGCTCACAGCTTATGCCTTCTACGCGCTTAATTTGGCTTATGATTTGTGCGAAAAAAGCCTCTATAGATTCTAGGCTTGTAAGTGGAGAATTACGAATGTTAAACATCATTTTTAAGCTCTCAGGCGTGACATTTACCACTTCCATTCCGCCGCGAATATCAGTAACCACAACCTTTGATGGCGCAAAATTATCATCCCCACTATCAAGCTCAACGCCTGCTATTTGTCCTAGAATCCCGCCTAATGCTTCAACAGGATTGATACATTTTTGTGGATAGGCTACGTGTCCTTGCTTACCTATGATTTTAAGCACACCATTTATCGAGCCTCGCCTGCCAATTTTAACCATATCACCAAGCTGCTTTATACAAGTAGGCTCAGCCACGATTGCCAAATTGGGTAAAAGGTTTTTTTGCTTTAATTTTTCTAGCACAAATCTAGTGCCATACTCGCCACTTCCTTCTTCATCACTTGTAAGAAGTATTGAGAGTGTAGGCATTTTAAAATCTTTATTTGTCCTAATAAAATCACTCATCGCACACACAAACGCACTCACACCAGCTTTCATATCCTGTGCACCTCTGCCATACAAAAAACCATCTTTTATCTCCGCACTAAATGGCGCTACACTCCAATTCTCACCCGGTGGCACGACATCAATATGCCCCATAAAGCAAAAGTGAGAATCTAGCACACCTTTTTTATAGGCAAAAAGATTCTTAACTCCGCCTTCATTTATCTCTAAAAACTCAAAACCTTGCAATTTTAGCTTTATAAGCTCATAGATTCCACATTCATTTGGCGTTACACTCTCGCGCTTTATAAGCTCGCACAAAAACTCCACACACTCTAGCATAGCCCCTCCTTTGTGCGTAAATGGATGTATAAATGCAACACATCAAGGCTCGCAGGCGTAATGCCACTAATTTGTGAGGCTTCAAAAAGTGTGGCAGGTTTGCAAGCACTAAGCTTTTCAATCACTTCTAATGAGAGTCCAGAAATCCCTTCATAGACAAAGTTAGGTGGAATCTTAACTTCAAGCATTGAGCGCATATTTTTGATAGAATCTTGCTGTTTTTTGATATAGCTAAAATATTTAGATTCTATGTGGATTTGCTTAAGTGCTTGCTCACTCATCGCACTAAATCTCGGGATAGAATCCAGCTCTTTAATTTGTGCTAAAAACTCCTCTAATTTTTGCCAATGCCTAAAATCATCGCGTCCAACGATAAGAAGCACTAAAGATTTATCATTTATCATTGGTTGATTTATAGAATCTAAAAAGCTCTTTGTTGCCTTGCTTGGCGTGATGTAAGTGGATTGTAAAAACTCAATTGCTTCTTTAATATCGCGCTTATCTTTGTTAAATTTTTCATAATCGCCAGAATCTATCGTGCCAATCTTATGCGCATAATCAAGTAGCCTAAAAATCGCATTATCCTCGCGCAACAATAATCGATATTCTGCACGCGATGTAAATACGCGATAAGGCTCATTTGTGCCTTTTGTGACTAAATCATCAATCATTACGCCAATATAGCCTTCATCCCTACGCAATACAAGAGAATCTAACCCAAAATTAAAGCGATTAGAATCTAAATCTTGCAAAGAAAGTACCGCATTGATCCCTGCCATAAGCCCCAAAGCGCCAGCTTCTTCATAGCCTGTTGTGCCATTTATCTGCCCTGCGAGAAAGAGATTTTTAATCTTTTTACACTCTAGTGTATGATGCAGCTCTTTTGGATCGACATAATCATATTCAATCGCATATCCATAGCGCGTGATTTTGGCATTTTCTAAGCCTTTAATCGAAGCAATCACTTTTTCTTGCACATCCACAGGAAGCGAAGTTGAAAGCCCGTTAATATAATATTCTACGCAATCTTTTGTCTGAGGCTCGATGAAAAGTTGATGACGCTCTTTATCTGAGAATCTGTTGATCTTATCTTCAATGCTTGGGCAATAGCGAGGTCCCACACCTTGAATCTGCCCTGTAAAAAGTGGTGCACGATGAAAATTATCGCGTATAAGGTTGTGGGTTTTTTCGTTTGTATAAGTGACAAAGCAAGGTAACTGCGTTGGGCTAAAATCTTTAGTCTTATAACTAAAATGTGGGGGGTTCTCATCACCATTATGTGCTTCTAACTGGCTAAAGTTTATGCTTCGTCTATCAATTCTAGGACAAGTCCCAGTCTTTAATCGCCCCATTTTAAGCCCTAAAGACGTCAAAGATGCGCTTAAATCATTGCTCGCGCTTTCGCCAAAGCGCCCATTACTGATTTTAGATTCTCCGATATGCACAAGTCCTTTAAGAAATGTGCCTGTGGTGATTATGATTTTATGTGCAGTGTAGGTTTTATTGATATTTGTTTTCACGCCAATTGCTGAGGTTTTAGATTCATCAAGCAAAATTTGTGTAACCATTTCTTGAGAGACACTTAGATTTGGCGTGTTTAGTGCAAGGTTGCGTGCTGTGATTCTGTAAGTGTCCATATCGATTTGTGCTCGCGTACCTCGCACAGCTGGACCTTTTGAGGCATTTAGCGTGCGATATTGGATTCCGCATTTATCAGTGATTTGCCCCATAACTCCGCCAAGCGCGTCAATCTCTTTAACTAAATGTCCCTTGCCAAGTCCGCCAATTGCAGGATTACAGCTTGCAAGTGCGATGTTTTCTACTAAAATCGTAAGCAAATGCACTCTAGCACCCATTTTAGCAGCAATGCAGGCTGCCTCCAGACCGGAATGTCCGCCGCCAACGACAATTACATCAAAATCCATAAAAATCATTTTCCTTATTGTAAATTCACCTTTGGGTAATCATTCAAATGATTTTGAAAAATTTGAAGATTTGCAGACTACTAGTCTAGCCTCATCCCCAAATTTTTCAAAAAACTATATTATGATTCTTTGCAAAGCAATACCGCAAATGCTAGAATTTTTGCTTTAGATTCTAGAATATAAGATTCCAAATTATGCATTTTTGCAGAATCTAAAACACAAAATACAATTCTAAGATTTGAGATGAGAAATCGTTGTTTTCAAACAAGGAGCGTAGAACCTAAAACCACAAACGCAATTTAAGATTTTTGATGAGAAATGTGGGTTGCGAGAAAAATGCGAGTGGAGCTACCTAAAGCGGTAGTGACTCGAAGCATTTTTTGAGTCTCCCACATTTATCGCAAAAAGATAAATTGCCAGAATCCAAAGGTGAATTTCTATATTCTAACTCCAAAGCTTTAACACTTCTAGAACTTTCTCTTTAGAAACATCATCCCTAATCACCACATCACCAATTCCCTTTGGCAGCACAAATGTAATCTTCCCAGAATTAACCTTCTTATCTAAGAAAAACTTCTCATA
>CBCPND010000020.1:0-29090 GCA_965120395.1 uncultured Helicobacter sp. | reverse complement strand
TTATTTTAGCTCTTTTTTGCTATACTTTCGAAATTTAAGAAAGGGTCAATATGGGTCGCAATAAGCTAGATTCTGATAAGCCAACCATAAAAAAGAACAATACAAGAAAATGCGTTATGAATAATTCTGAAGGGGGGGGGGCACAAGAATCTAGACATACTTTTGATACTATTTCTATAATTATCCCTTGTTATAATGAAAAAGAGACAATTACACAACTTCTAGAATCTGTGCAAAATGTCAAGATTCCATACCAAAAAGAAATCATTATCATTGATGACTGCTCAAATGACGGCACACAAGAGCTTTTACAAACCCTACAAACTTCTTTAAAATGCAAGCTGCACATTATCACACATGTCCATAATCAAGGTAAAGGTGCAGCACTTCGCACTGGCATAAAGCACGCTAGCGGTGATATCATCATTATCCAAGATGCGGATTTAGAATATGACCCAAATGAATATCCAAAGCTTTTAGCGCCTTTTGAAAAAGGTATTGCTGATGTGGTGTTTGGCTCGCGATTTGTGAGCGGAGATTCTCATAGGGTGCTTTACTTTTGGCACAGAATGGGAAATGGACTTCTTACGCTTTTTTCAAATATGATGACAAACCTCAACCTCACTGATATGGAGACTTGCTATAAAGTCTTTAAAAGAGAAATTATCCAAAACATTGCCATAGAAGAAAATCGTTTTGGCTTTGAACCTGAAATCACAGCAAAAATCGCCAAAATTAAAGGCATTAGAATCTATGAAGTTGGAATCTCATATTATGGACGCACATATGAAGAAGGCAAAAAGATTGGTATAAAAGATGGATTCCGCGCACTTTGGGCAATTGTGAAATATAGATTTAAGGGGTAAAATGGAAGCAGTGCTAGTAAATGCTAAAATTACAATTGTGCTTTTAGGCTGGATATTGGCAGTATATGGATTTGGCTATGGAATCTTAAATGTATATGATAAACTCATAAAAGGCTTTAAACACACAGAAATATTAGCTTTTGCGTTAATCCCTATAATAGGCATAGCCTTTTTAAGTTTTCTGACTCAAATCATAAACTTATTTACCCCTATCACATCAATTATCTCATTATTGCTCTTAATAATTGGCATACTACTATTTATTTGGCTTTCTAAAATTACTTTTAATTGGCAGATCACATTAAGCATTTTGCTCGCTTTTACTATTGTTATGATTTTAAGCTTTATCTCTGATTCATATGGCGATAGTGTAAATTACCACATACAAATTGCTACTTGGATACAGCAATCCCCGGTCATATTTGGTCTTGCAAATATACACGGAAGGCTTGGTTTTAATGGCATTATTTATAATTTTTATGCACTCACTGATGTAAGTCAGATTTTCTCAAATACACGAAGCTTTATTGGTAATGAAATCACTTACTTTGGATTGTTTGTTAGTGTATTTTATGTGATTTTTACCAAGAGTATAGATAAAAAATACACACTCTTTTTGCTATGCGCCTCTATAGCTTTTCCGTTTTTGCTATATTGGGGAGAATTTAGGGGGCTTTATTGTGAAGGTATTGGGGCAGTACTTGGAATCATTGTATTTTGTTTGCTTTTTATTGCCCTAGACTCTAGTGAAAAATATAAAATCTTCATACTAGCATTTTTTATTGCTTTGTTTGCCTCTCTTGTTAAAATAGCAAATACTGGGCTTTTGCTTGCCGTAATTATGTGTTTTATTTTGGCATATAGGACTCAAGTTTTACAAAAATCATTTATAAAAAATTATTTATATCTAGGGATTTTTAGCCTTATTTATGCTATACCTTGGGTTATTAAAGGCATAATGACTTCAGGTATGATAGCTTATCCTGCTAGCGTTGGTTATATAGAATCTTTAAGCTGGGCTGTAAGCAATGAGCAGAGAACAAATGAAGTTTGCTGGATAATGAGCTGGGCGCGCAATCCTGGCAAAAACTGCCAAGAGGTATTAGCAAGTTATGCGTGGCTTAAAAACTTTATCTTTATGAAGACAAGATACTTTGGCTGGTATTTTAAATATTTCATCTATTCCTATGGATTAGGACTAGCATTAGGAATTGGATTATTTTTACTTAAGCGAGATTATAAGGAGGTTAAAAATTTTCTAATTATAATTGGATTGATTTTAGTAGGAGTTTGTTTTTGGTTTTTAAGTGGTCCTGATCCGCGGTTTGGTATGGCGTATCTTATTCCTTTGATTGGTATTATATGCGCCTATAATCTCTATACTATTTATTCGTTTAAAAACACCAAATACAAAAAATTATTTTATGGGTTATTTCTCTTGAGCATTGCTCCTTTATTGATGCTAAAGCTCCACTTCTTGAGTTTAGGTCTTGCATTGGGTGCCTTACATCCAAAATCTAAAATATTACAAATTACCATTGTGGCTTTGGTTTGTCTTGATATTTTTAATTTGATGCGCAGGGATTATGTAAGTATTAAAAATTATCAGAAAATAAAGCCTATTTTCGTGCAAGAAAGAATTACTGACTTTGGGACAAAGGTTTTTGTGCGAAGAGATGAGCTAGAAAATGGATTTATAAGCGTAGATTATGAACCATTACCAACGACACCATACTGGAATCCAAAAATCAAGCAAGAAAAAATTATGGGACGCAAAGCTTACATCAACACACAAAAGGATCAAACAAAAAAATGAAAGAAGCCATACTAGAGCCATTGCTACGGAAAATGAGACTTAAGCAAGTGCTACCAAGTGTGCTAGAATTCGCAAACCCACGATTACTTGATGTGGGCTGTGGCTGGGAAGCGCGCTTATTAAAAGAGATTGAGCCTTTTATAGATTCTGGCGTGGGGATTGATTTCAAAGCCCCAGATATAAAAACAGATAAAATCCACACTTTCAAATATATGCTCGAGCCAAAACCAGAACTCACATCAACATATAATTTTAAAGATTCTGTTATGGGGGGGGGCAAAATAAGTTAATACATCTGCCTTTTGAAAATGAAGGCTTTGATGTAGTTACTATGCTTGCGGTAATTGAGCATTTATCCTACCCAATTGAGATGCTAAAAGAGATTGAGCGCGTGCTTAAGCCAAGTGGAATCTTACTGCTTACAGCCCCAAGCCATTTAGCAAAACCTGTGCTAGAATTTCTTTCTTATAGGCTCCACATTATCGATGAGCGCGAGATTAGAGATCATAAGAGATATTATAATAAAAGAGATTTTTTTGAAATCTTTAGCCATTTAGATAAACTAGAGATTCTTTCACATTCTTACTTCCAATGTGGTATGAATAACTTTCTAATAGCAAAGAAAAAACCCTAATTTTTATTAGATTCTAGGTTGAAGTGAATGCTCATATGTGGCTATTTTGCTACTTATCAGCAATATAGCCACACAAAGCAATCTAAAATCTAACAATCAAGAATTATAGATAAGCCATCTCAAATTTTTATGGCAACTTTAATTTTGTAATCTTGTTGTCTGCCATCCTTGGAATCCATAAAAATTCCCCATCAGTACTCATATCCGCAGGTCCACCCATAGATTCAAGCTCCAATTTATTTGCCTTGCCATTTAAATCTATACGCCAAATACAACCTTGCAAGTTCTCTCCCCAATCACTCACAAGTAAATCTCCATTTTTAGCAAACACTACACCATCTAATGCCCCAAGCTCTCTAACTATGGTAGTCATTTTTTTAGTTTTTAAATCAAATGCGACTACACTACCTTTAGCCTTACCATTTGGATCATACCCCACAACAATAAGACGATTAGCTTTTGCATCTAATAAAAGTCCATTTGGTCCGCCAAATTTAGAAATTTCTAGCTTTGCAAATGTATCATAAGCCTTACTAACTAAATTAACCCTATGAATAAGACCTGTGCCCGTGTCACTAACCAAAAGCGTATCTTTATTAAGCACGGCAATATCATTCAAAAACACAGAATCCTTAATAGGAATACTTAAAACTTCTTTTTTAGTTTTAATATCAAAACCCTTCAAAACATCGATATCCACAACATATAATACCCCATCAATCTCATTCATACCTTTTGGGGCATTAAGATTTGTTAAAAATTTCAATTCCAATATCTTGCCATTCTTATCAAGCTTTGAGATAAAACCATCATTATCCTTGGCAAGTGGCTCAAGTTTTTGTCCTAGATTACTTACAAATACGCTATCTTTAGATAAAAACACACTCTCAGGATTTGAAAATCCACCTAAATCCTCCGCATTAACAAAATGCAAAAACACTGCAACCAATAAAAAGCTATATAAACTATTTTTTAACATTTTTTTCTCCTTAATAAATTAAGCATAAAGCTTGAGGTGAATTATAAGTAAAAAATATAAAACATTGTGCTATTTTTACGATAAAAAATATAAGTTTTTTGATTTTTGATATTGTTTGGGCGTGAGGCTGTATTTCTTTTTAAATCTCTCTATAAACCACGAAGGTGAGCTAAACCCACAATCATTGCAAATCTCATTGATATTCTTGCCTGAATACTCTAGTAAAAACCTTGCCTTTTCAAACCGCCTCTCATCAAGCCAATGCTTAGGCGATATTCCAAAAGTTTGCTTGAATTTTCGACTTAAAGTAGCGCAATCTATTTTTGCAAATTCTGCCATTTGCGAGACATTTAAAAACTCTTTATCGACATAATCAAAAGCCAGTCTTATATCAAGCTTAAATCCCTGTAAGATATCTTGCATAAATTTACGAAAAACATTGGCATATTCGACACTTAAATATAAAAACAATTCTTCAAATTTATGCGATACAAATAAAGCGATTTTTTGCCTATAGGATTCTTTTAAATAAAGCTCAAAGCTCTTTGCAATGGTCGTAAGCATAGATGAGGAGCGCAAAAATAGATTATCAAAATTTTTATATTTTAGGCTTGTATCTAAATATTCTTTGTGCTTATGTATAAAGTCCAAAATCCCAGTATTATCAAAAAACAACAACAATGCTTCATAATTTCCATTATCAGAAGTTATATTGCTAATAATATGCGTATCGGATTTTAAAAACAGCCCTTCTCCACTTCTAATGGTAAAATCATTTTTTTGCGTATGAATAATTTTATGCCCTTTTAGCACGACAACAAGACAATGCATTTGCATATAAACTTGCTGTGAAAAATCGGATTTAGACTGCGTGTATTTAGCAAGAAAATAATGAGGAGTCTCAAGACAAATCATATTTTTAGCAGTTTTTAAATCCAGTGGAAACACCTTATTAGTGCGCATACATCCCCCTTTAGTTCTTTATATCCAATAAAATATATTTACACTATTAAAGCCAAACATAATCTAACCTCAAAACTAAATCTACTTTCACCATAATTGCATCAGATCTATTTTAATGTATAAAATTTAAGATTTGCACTATTTGTTATGCAAACCTATCAGAATCCACCAATTACCAAAGTAAAATAATTTAGATTCTCAAGCCAAATTATTTAAGCTAAACTTTGATATAATAGCGCACATTGCATTTAGAATCTATGGAGAATTATGAAAGTCCTCATTCTTGCAGGTGGTTTAGGCACGAGACTATCGGAAGAGACAGGCTTAAGACCAAAGCCTATGGTCGAGATAGGCGGCAAGCCAATCCTTTGGCACATTATGAAGATTTATAGCCATTATGGATTTAATGATTTTATCATTCTCACTGGTTATAAAGGGCATATTATTAAAGATTACTTCATCAACTACTACACGCAATATAGCGATATAACCGTGGATATGACAAATAATTCTTTGCAAATTCATACAACAAGGCACGAACCTTGGAAAGTGACAATGCTTTATACTGGGCAAGATTCTATGACTGGTGGCAGAATCTTGCACGCCAAACCTTATGTGGGCAATGAAACCTTTATGCTCACTTATGGAGATGGCGTTAGTGATGTGAATTTGCATAAACTCTTAGATTTTCATAAAAGCCACAATAAAGCCATTACAATGACTTCTGTGCTTCCTGAAGGGAAATTTGGCGCGCTTGATATTGATCATACAACAAATCGTATCAAAAGCTTCACAGAAAAGCCAAAAGGCGATGCAAGCTTTAATAACGCTGGCTGGATCAATGGAGGGTTTTTTGTGTGTGAGCCAAAAGTATTTGATTATATCACGCAAGGCGATGAGACAATATTTGAGCAAGAGCCGCTTAAGAATCTTGCAAAAGATGGCGAACTTTATAGTTATAGACATTTTGGATTCTGGAAATGTATGGACACACTAAAAGATAAAAATGATCTGACAAAAATGTGGCTTGAGAATAAAGCGCCTTGGGCTTTATGGACTCAGCAAGGGTTATAATGGATTTTAGTGCTATTTATAAAGATAAAAAAGTTTTTCTAACTGGACATACCGGATTTAAAGGAAGCTGGCTTAATTTATGGCTTAAAAATCTTGGTGCTGAAGTCTATGGCTATGCATTAAAGCCAAATACAACACCAAATCATTTTGAACTATTAGGAGGAAGCAAAGAATTTCAAGGAATCTTTGCTGATGTGCGTGATAGAGTGCAGCTAAAAAAATCATTGCAAGATTTTAAGCCTAATATTATTTTCCATCTTGCAGCGCAACCCTTAGTTAGAGAAAGCTATAAGAATCCAATCTCAACATTTGAAATTAATACCATTGGCACTTTAAATATCCTTGAATGTGCTAGAGATTTGCAGAATCTAAAAGCCATAGTGGTCATCACGACAGATAAGGTTTATGAAAATAAAGAGTGGATTTGGGGCTATCGAGAAAATGACACATTAGGAGGGTATGATCCTTATAGCGCTTCAAAGGCTTGTGCGGAAATTGTCATAGATTCTATGAGAAATAGCTTTTTTCATCTTAATGATTTTAATAAATCCCATAATGTCCTCATTGCATCTGCAAGGGCTGGAAATGTCATTGGTGGAGGGGATTTTAGTATAGATAGAATCATTCCTGATTTGATAAAAGGCATTATGCAAGGCAGAATTACAAATATTAGAAATCCTCTTGCTACGCGCCCTTGGCAAAATGTCTTAGAGCCATTGCGAGGATATTTAATGTTGGGCGCAAGACTTCTTAGTGGTGATAAGAATTACGCTCAAGGATTTAACTTTGGTCCATTTATTGATGGGAATCTATCAGTTTTACAAATGCTTGAAATTAGCAAGTCACATTGGGATAGAATCCAATACAAAGTCAATCAAGACAAATCAAATCCCCACGAAGCAAATCTATTGATGTTAGATTCTACAAAGGCTTATCACTTACTAGGCTGGAAGCCACTTTTAAGCCCAGAGCAATCAATTGCAAAAACCATCACTTGGTATAAAAACTTTATACAAGACAATATAGTCGCAACCAAAGATCAACTCCAAGAATACATAAAAGCAATAAATTCCAAGGGGGGGGGGTAATAACTCCCTATTAAAAAGCTATTCTCTAAAATTAAACAACTTCTTATTACCTCATCTTTTTTATATCCTAGTATTTCTTATCAAATTAGATTTTAGAAATCGTAAGCTATTTTTAGTGCGTTATAGCAGTGATTTTTGGCTTATATATTCCATAGAAATCTATATATTTACAACACTTGCGACATATTTGTTCTTACGGCATTCTTTTTTATCTTGCTTTTACAGATTGCTTATAAGTACATATTTTACGCACCTAAATCTAAACTACACAAGACAATCTTGCATCAAAGGATATTTATGAAAATCTTAAGAGCCAAAACAAAATACCTATTTCAAGGTAAACTTACAGAATCTCAAGCTAAGAATTCAGCCCTAAATCTAAAAGAAATAGACGCGCAAAAAAAGATTCTAGAATCTTACCCAAGGCGCATTGTATTAGAAATGACAAGCGCTTGCAATATTAAATGCATATTTTGCGGAAGAGATGAAGCGGATTTTAATCAGACATATTTATCGCTTGATGTGCTAGATAAATTAAAACCAGCATTAGAAAAATGCGAAGAAGTTACGCTTTTTGGCTGGGGAGAGCCAACTATTAATCCTAACTTTAGCCAATTTCTAGCTAAACTTAATCAAACTCCTGTAAGAAAATATTTTGTAACCAATGGCACAAGGCTTGATAAATTCATTGATGATATTTTTACGCATAAGGTCGATATTATTGCCGTGAGTTTAGATGGTCCAGATTCCAAGACAAATGACCATATCAGAGTTGGCGCGAAGTTTGAGAAAATCATTGCAAACATTAAAAAAATCCAAGATAAAAAAGCGCAACTACAAGTTGAATTCCCCTATATGAATTTTGTGTTTGTCGCGATGAAATCTAATATCCACACTCTGCCTAAAATGATCACCCTTGCAAAAGAAATTGGCTTACAAGAAGTCAAAGTTGTATTCCTTACAGCCTTTAGCCAAGATATGCTAAAAGAAAGCCTTTATAATGAACAATCTTTGCTTAAAGATATTTTTAGGCAAGCTTTAGATTTAGCGCAAAATCTTGGCATCAAGCTCAAACTTCCTTATATTCAAGGCGAAGATATTGCTTTAGATAAATATCATAAAGATTGCTTTGTGGCGTGGAGAGATTTATTCATAGGAAGCGATAATTCTATACGACCTTGCCAGAGCACTAGCCTAAAACTTGGAGATTTTAGGGATTTTGAGACATTTGATGCAATGTGGAATAGCAAAGCTTTTGTAGATTTTAGAGCAAGCGTAAATTGTAACAAACTCCAAAATGGCATAGAAATGCCAATCCAATGCAAATTATGCTATCAAAGCTCGCATGCAAACTGGAATCGCAAAGAAAGCTTTATCCAAGTAGGACAAGCATTTGCGCCTGATTGGGATAAGATTACTGCCAAATCTAACAAAACAATATCTGATAAAATAATGTCTAATAAGACAATAAAATCACCCCCCCCCTAAACAACTCAAATCACACTTTATGCAATGACTTAGATAACCTTTACTTGCAAATCCAATTGTTTTGGAATTTGCCTTGCCAAATGTATGGCTTTATTATTTTAAGCTCCATTATAAAACACCAATTAGTCCCCTATGATTTATATAAATTAGATTCTTATAAACTCTTAATCTCTTTAGCTATTGCGCTTATACATTCTGCCCAAAGGATGCCTTATGCAAAATAGTTCTTTTAAGAATCCTATTGTCAAGCAGGATTTGGCTTATATTTTTGATAGCCTTACAGATTCTCAAAAGTTAAAACTTAAAGATTCTACCATCTTATTTACTGGCTGTGCTGGGTTTTTGGGCTTTTATTTTATGCATTTTCTTGTGCGATATGCCAAAGAATTGCAAATTAAAAAAATTATCGCCTTAGATAACTTTATGCTAAGAAAGCCAAAATGGCTAGAAACATTGACGGATTCTCATAATGTTCTAGAACTCCATAAATTTGATATTATCACTGATAAGATAGATTCTATAAAAAGTGCTTTTGAAGCAGATTTTATCATCCACGCTGCAAGTATTGCTAGTCCTGTGTTTTATAGAACTTATCCCATAGAGACTTTAGATGCAAATATTTGGGGATTGCGCTCTTTGCTTGATTTTTATAAAGATAAACATATAAAAGGTTTTTTATTTTTCTCAAGTTCTGAAATTTATGGCGATCCACATAAAGATTATATTCCAACAGATGAAAACTACAGAGGCAATGTCGCTTGCATAGGTCCGAGGGCTTGCTATGATGAATCTAAACGCTTTGGTGAGACGATGTGTTATTTATTTGCGCAGCAATTTTATATGCCAATCACCATAGCAAGACCTTTTAATAATTATGGTCCAGGCATGAATATTTTAGATAAGCGCGTACCAGCAGATTTTGCAAAATCTATTGTAGAACATAAAGATATTGAGATTTTAAGTGATGGCTCTCCTAAGCGCACTTTTTGCTATATTGCTGATGCAATTGCTGGTTATATCAAGGTTTTAACTTATGGCAAGTTTGATGTTTTTAACATTGGCATTGATAAACCTGAAATCTCTATCAAAGAATTAGCCCACATTTATGCTGATATCTCAAATGAACTTTTTAACTTTAAACCTAAAATTATTTTCAAAACCTCTAAAGACAAACATTATCTCACAGACAACCCAAACAGAAGATGCCCAATCATAACTAAAGCAAAGCAAAATCTCAATTATGAGCCAAAGATTCTCATTAAAGAAGGCATTGCAAGATTCTTAGAATTCTTAAGGTCTCAAAAAGAATACGGAGAATCCTTATGAAATCCTTAAGAATTAGCGTATTTGGGCTTGGGTTTGTTGGGCTTACAACGGCTGTTGGATTTGCTAAAAAGGGTTTTAGGGTTGTTGGTTATGAAATTGATGAAACTAAAGTAAAATCTTTGCAAAATGCAAAAATTCCTTTTTATGAAGAAGGCTTAAATGACGCGCTAGATTCTGTACTAGGCGAAACGCTTACCA
Organism: uncultured Helicobacter sp.; assembly: GCA_965120395.1. GTDB lineage: Bacteria > Campylobacterota > Campylobacteria > Campylobacterales > Helicobacteraceae > Helicobacter_B. Next base: position 18,658 of record CBCPND010000020.1, on the reverse strand, counting down.
TAACAAGCAACATAGAATCTGCGCTAAAAAATGTCAATATTATTTTTTATTGCATTGGCACGCCAATGGACAAAGATGGAAGTGCCAATCTTAACTACATTCTACAAGCCTTAAAAACAACCGCACAAAATCTCTCACTATGTGCTAAAAAGCCAATTTTAGTTGTCAAATCCACAATCCCGCCATCAAGTTCTTTAGAAATCTTTATTCCGCATTTGCAAACTTTAGGCGTTGATGTAGGCAAAGATTGCTTGTTTGCTAATAATCCAGAATTTTTACGAGAAGGATTTGCTTATAGCGATTTTATGCATCCTGATAGAATTGTTATAGGTTCAGATTCTGGAATCATCAAAGAATTACAAATCTTATATCAACCCTTTAATGCGCCAATATTTTTCACTTCTTTAAACACAGCAGAATTTATAAAATATCTGAGCAATACCACTTTAAGCCTAAATATCAGCTATGCAAATGAAATGAGTATGATCGCTCAAAGCATAGGCAATATTGATATTATCAATGCCTTTAAGATTCTGCATAGCGATAAAAGATTTAGCGATAATCAAGGCAAAAATAAAGCAGGCATCACAAGTTATTTGTATCCAGGAATGGGATTTGGAGGCTATTGTCTGCCTAAAGATACTCTAGCACTTTATAAAAAAGCAAAAGATAAAGGATATGAAGCAAAGATGCTTAGCGATATTTTAAAGGTTAATGAAGAGATTTTAGAATTTTATGCCACAAAAATTTATAACGAAATCCCAACAAATGAGAAAATAGCCATTTTAGGTTTGAGCTTTAAACCTAAAAGCGATGATGTGAGAGATAGCAAATCAGCCACTTTAATTGATAAACTTTTACATCTGGGATTCCAAAATATCTATACTTATGATCCAATGGCAAGCGATGTGTTTGCTAAAACATATAATTTTCAAATCCACTACACAACCCTAGATGCGATAATCAAAGAATGCAAAGTCCTTATCATAGCCGTGGCTTGGGATGAATTTTTACCCATACTTGATATGAAAGATAAAATTATTTATAACCTAAGATTTATGGCTAGAATCTAGAATTTATCTTCACTTTAAGCCACACCCTTGCACGATTTATAGTGGGATTTTATATTGAGATTTAATTGTGGCGTGACACATAAGATTCTGGCTTTAAAATGCTTGCAAGTTTAAGTTGTGTAGAATTCTGTGTTTGAAAGGACACAATGGCAGATTCTAGACTTTTTATTTATACATTTTTGTTGATAACTATCGGCGTGGTGATGAGTTATTCACTATCTACATATGTGGTGCTGATGCATCATTATGGTGATTTTCACTTTTTTGTGCGCGAGCTTATAGCGGGGATTTTTGGGATTTTTATTATGTGGATTTTTTCTCAAATCGATCCTAATCGGTTTTTTATTAAAATTGGATTCTCGCTTTTTACTATTTCACTCATTTTGCTCATTATTATGCCCTTTTTGCCAGATAGCCTGACTTCTTCTGCAGGAGGTGCAAAGCGATGGATGCGCTTGCCATTTATCTCACTAGCACCATCAGAATTTTTTAAAATTGGATTTGTGGTTTTTTTGGCTTGGAGCTTTTCACGCAAATTTGTCGATAACAAATCCCGCACAATCTTACAAGAAATCCTTGTGGTTTTGCCTTATATTGCGGTATTTTTGATTGCGGTATTTTTGATTGCGGTGCTGCAAAATGACTTAGGGCAGGTGATTTTGCTTGCACTCACACTTGTGATTATGCTTATTGCAGCAGGTGGAAGTGCTGGACTTTTTGGAATTTTAATATTGGCTAGTGGGACATTAGCAACCATTTTTATTGCAATCGCACCGCATAGAATCTTGCGCTTAAAGCTGTGGTGGGCAAATGCGCAAGATTCTATTTTGGCAATTTTACCTCAAAAGTTTAGTGAGTATCTCCGCATAGAGAATCTACCAGAGCCCTATCAGATCTATAATGCGACAAATGCTATTTATAATGGAGGATTCTTTGGGCAAGGGCTTGGAAATGGCATCATTAAGCTTGGATTTTTAAGCGAAGTGCATACAGATATGGTGCTAGCAGGAATTGCTGAAGAATTTGGGCTTATTGGGGTTTTTGTTTGTGTGGTGCTTATTTGTGCGGTTGTTTTTCGGATTCTTAAGAATGCAAATCGCGTGCAAAATGATGTGTATTATCTATTTTGCATAGGCATAGCAATGCTTATTGGGATTAGCTTTATTATGAATGCTTTAGGTATGGTAGGGTTGATTCCGCTTAAAGGAATTGCTGTGCCATTTTTAAGCTATGGTGGAAGCTCAATGATTGCAAACTGCCTAGCAATCGGACTTGTCTTAAGCCTCTCTCGTGAAGCAAAATATCCGCTAAAATCCTAATTTATGCAAACACCAAAGCTAACTGCAATCATCGGACCAACAGCAAGTGGCAAAAGCACGCTTGGTTTGGAGCTAGCTCAAAAGCTAGATTCTGAGATTTTCTCGATTGATTCTTTAAGCATTTATAAAGAAATAGACATCGCTTCAGCCAAGCCTAGCACGCAAGATCTAGCTAGAATCCGCCATTATGGAATCAATGAGCTCTCACCAAATGAGCATTGCAATGCGGGGGTATTTTTAAATCTTTTGCATCAAGCTATGCAAACTACGAAAAAATCAAATATTCTTATCATCGGCGGAAGTGGATTTTATCTTTTTAGCATTATCGATGGGCTTTCTTCAATGCCAATCCTAACGCAGCATAAACGCGATGAAATCCGTCAAAAGATTCAAAATCTTTCAAATCCTTATGAGTTTTTAAGATCAATTGATCACATAAGTGCAGAATCTATAAGCCAAAATGACACATACAGAATCTATAAGCTTTTAGAGCTATATTTCACGACAAATAAGATTCCAAGCCATTATTTTGCCATACATAAAAAGACTCCATTTCCTTACCCCATCGATATATACGCGCTACAAATCCCAAGAGATGAGCTAAGAGCGCTAATAGCCAAACGCACAAAAACTATGCTAGATTCTGGGATAATCAGCGAAACGGAGAATCTACTAGAATCTTATGGTAGGGAAATTCAACCCTTTAAAGCCATAGGGCTAAAAGAATGCCTTGATTTTTTGGATAATAAGATTGATAAAGACGGGCTAGAGAATCTTATAACAACGCATACTTGCCAGCTTGCCAAAAGGCAAGAAACCTTTAATCGCTCCAAATTCAAAACCGCTATCCATCTTCCAAAAGAAAAGTTATATGAACGTATATTACGCGACTTGAATAGAATCTAAATAGTGTGATATGTTTATAGATTTTTGCAGAATCTAAACCTTTGTGCTACTAGGATTACCTCGATACATTCTAGTTTTATACTTTTAGGGATTGGCTGGTTGCTTTCTTTAAGGGGAGAAAAACAATTTCTCAAATTTTGTATTGAGTTTAAGGTATTGACTTTTAGCGTTTTTTTACAATTCTCTTGATTTTTTATAAAAAGGAGTAATGATGACAGGCATATCAGAGAATGTAGAAATAATTGATGATTCTTATGACCCTAAGGTTATGGATAAAGAACTATCAGAAATAGAAATTATGGATAGGGAATTATCTGACATTGATAAGTTAAAAGAGTTAAGATTAGAAATTGATGCAGGGATTGAGCGGAATCTACAAGAGCTCGCAGAGTTAGAAAAGAGCCTATCAAAAGAGCAGACAGCAAGCTTGATTAAACAATGTAGCGATAGCGCGATAAATGCAGTGGTTTCTAATTTTGGATTGGCTGCGGCAGTGATAACTAACAAAGATGGAGGCAATGTAGATACCACACATAACGCAAGACAAGTAGATAAGCTCCAAGCCCAAGCAAAGCGAGAATACAAAGACCAGCTTAAGACAGCTAAAACAGATCACGAAAGACAAATGATAAAAGATCAATTTGAAGCAAAGACAAACAAGGCTAAAGAGCTTCTCTCCGAAGAATTCCACAAAGAGTATGAAGCCAAAGAAGAATATGATCCTGATAAATATCACAAAGATGAAAGATATATCAAGAGAAATAAAGAATTAAATGAGCAAAAAGCACGAGGCGAAGCAACAGACTATATGACAGGGAAAAAAATAGACAGGAATGCCAAGACAGATTCAGATCATATACTCGCAACAAAGACAATTGAAGACGATAGTGCAAGGTTTTTATCAGGTGCAGATGGACCAACAATAGCGAATACACCATCAAATATTGAGCTTACAGATTCTAGTTATAATCGTTCTAAACAAGATAAAAGCCCAGATGAGATGTTACAGCACAGAGATAGGCGCCTTAAAGAGCTAGAGCAAGCTAGAGAAAAACGAGGCTATCTCACACAAAGCGAAGAGAAGGAATTTGAAAAGCTTTCAAAACAAAAAGAAATCGATGATGAAGCTTTCAGAAAACGTTACGATGAAGAGAAAAAAAGATGGATAAGACGGTAGATAAAACCTACTACACAAGCTTAAAGCCCTATAAACAAGCTTTAATTACAGGTGCAAAAGATGGAGCAAAAATGGCTGCTTATACAGCACTTGGCTTGGTGCTAAAAGAATTTTTGATAGAGCTTTTTAACGGATTAAAAACCATCTTTAAAGATTTTGGCAATAAGAGCTTTAGAGATATTTACCACGAATTTAAAACAAGAATGAATAATGTATATGAAAAACTCAAAGCGGAAATTAAGGGCATCTTGGCTTCATCGCTAGAAGCTGGGCTTTTGGCATTTTTCTCAAACTTTATTGTATTTCTTTGCAATATTGTTTTTACCACATTAAAAAGATTGGTGCGCATCATTCGCGCTGGCTTTAACTCCCTTTATCAAGCGGTAAAATTTATCATAAATCCTCCAAAGAATGTAAGTAAAGAAGATGTGCTATATGAAGCTTCAAAAATCTTTATAACAGGGCTTATAGCATCCATTACTATGCTATCAAGTGAAGCTATAGAAAAGTTTTTATATGCTGTGCCCGGATTAGGAACTCTCTTGATTACGCCTTTGCCATTTTCTAATGATACTATAGGTAGCGCACTTTCACTCTGCATTAGCGCAGCAGCTGGAGCTGTGCTTAGCACGATAGTGATTTATTATATGGATCAGTTTAGAAATAAAGGGAAAGATTCTAAGATATATCTACAATTGGTTACCACAAGTGGCGTAGCCGTGCAATATAAAACTGCACAAAGCTACTTTGCGCTTTTAGATGGTTATCATTTTCTTAGTGCTGAGGCTCAAAGAATGCAAGCAATCTTTAAGGCACATAAAGATGAATATGAAGAAAATCATAAAAAAGTAGAAGAGAGCTCTAATAAACTTGATAATGCGCTATTTCGTTTGCGCGATATGAGTCAAAACAACAAAGGATAATCAATGGCAAAAGAAATCATAAAAACAAAAAATAACTTACAAAGCTTATTATGGGAGGAAACTAAAATTCTAACCCAGCAAGAACTTAATCGTATGAAAAAAGGCGATCTTGACAAATATACCAAAGAAGTGGCTAAAAAAATCGTAGAAAAAATACATAGCATCAGCCAAGATATACAAGAGGCACAAGATTTAAATGATCAAGCTAGCACAATGGAAATCAAAGGCGATTTGAAAAACAAACTTTCTCTTGGCTTTTTTGGCAAATCAAAAACTGATAAATTGAATGATAAGCAAAATCTTAGCAATAAAGCTCAAGCTAAACAAAGCAAGGCGATACTACATATGAACGAGCTCATCCAAGAAAGCATAAAATTTACTTGCTGCTCAATGGTATTTGCTAATCGTATGGTCGAATATCTTAGTCATTTTGTTCTTAAAGGGTTTAAAGATAAAGATGGGTATCTTATAAACCTAAATAATAAAGCCACAGAAATGGTAGAACATATGATGAGCTCGATACAAAAAGGCATTGATCGAGAAATGAGAGTAGATAAAAAGATGGCAAGCATAGGCGAAAGACTTGATGCAAAAGATAAACTTGATGAACAACAAAACAAGGACATTGAGGACTTGCAAAAAAAGCTTGAAAGCAAGAAGCTAAAAATTGCCCAGATAAAAAAAGAATTAGACGAAAAAGATATTCTTGATGACAGACAAGATAAAGCCATAAATGCCCTAAATGACAGAATATTAAAGCTAGAAGGCAATAAACGTTTATCGATCATATCATTTGCGCTTGCTACCTTATCTACCATACTTTCCATAGTTGCAATAGCCTTGATTCTTGTATCAAAACAACTCATATTTTAAGCATGATTAGCTTGATTGCACAATTTCTTTAAGTAGCATCTTAAGAGCACTTCAAGTGCTCTTAATTGAGTGTGTAAATAAAGGGTATCCACTAATTTTCTAATGTCTTCATATCAATCACATAGCGGAATTTTGCTTTACCGCTAGTTAGCTTCTCATAGGCTTCATTGATTTGATTTGCTGAGATAATCTCAGTTTCTGGGTAGATTTTGTGTTTGAGTGAGAAGTCTAGCATTTCTTGAGTCTCTTTAATTCCACCAATTAGAGAGCCATAGACCTTTTTATGTGCATTCCAGATAAGATTTGCTGCACTTACTTTTGGATCAACCTCTGTAGGTGGCAAGCCCACAATTGCCATTTCTCCACCAAGCTTTAAAAGCTTTAGATATGCCACAATGTCATAAGGTGTGGGGATAGTGGAGATTATAAGATCAAATCGCTCTTTTATCGCACCAGAATCTGTCGTATCATAGAGCTTTTTAGCCCCCATAGCAAGCGCATCTTGCTCTTTATTTTTGTTTCTTGCAAAGACATAGACTTCAGCACCCATTTGGATAGCATATTTAACCGCCATCATCCCAAGCCCGCCAAATCCAGCAACTGCGACTTTATCACCATTTTTAATCTGACTAAATTTGAGCGGCGCATAAGTGGTGATTCCCGCACAAAGTAAAGGTGCGACCTTATCAAGTGGTGCATCTTGTGGGACATTGATAGCAAAATTCTCGCTTACTACGATATTATTAGAGTATCCACCATAGGTTGGCTCATTATCGTGGAAATAATCGTGGCAATCATAGGTTGCTACCATTCCGCGTTCGCAATACTGCTCATTGCTTGCCTTGCAAGGCTCACATTCCCCACAAGAATTCACCATACAGCCAACCCCAGCATAATCACCGACTTTAAATTTACTCACTTTAGAGCCTACAGCCACGACCTTACCTGCGATCTCGTGACCGGGCACCATTGGATAGATTCCCTCGTGCCATTCACTGCGCGCAGAGTGGATATCGCTATGGCAGATTCCAGCAAACAATATCTCTATAAGAATGTCATTTTCACCCAAAGCATGACGCGAAAAGCTAAAAGGCTTAAATGTATCGCTTTTATGCGCGACTGCAAATCCCTTAGCCGTGATTCTTTTGCCCTCTTTGACTTCAGCTAGATTAGATTCTAAAAGCATAATGCCTCCTTAAATTAAATTACAATAGAATTATAAAAGATAAGAGTTATTATAAGTCAAGCAGATTTTAAATTTATGTAAAAAAAATCTAGAATCTACAACAATTTCAATTGAGTTTTGCCAAATAAAACAATAGTGGTGCTTTGGTGCCTAACCTTGTAGAATCTAAAATATTTAGCAAAAGCAATTCTAAGATTTTTCTAAAGAAAACTTTATTATTTTGATGAGAAATGTTGCTATCAAGTGAGGCGACAATTCAACAATTCAAAGAGATTTTATTAAAGATTTTTAAATTTAAGATAGATTCAATGATTTATCACAAAAGATTTGATTGCTAGATTCTAAAAGGCTTCCCCAAAAAGGGAAAGAGACTTAAGAAAGTAGTCTTAAGATATTGAGTTGCACCGCGTTTGCTTGGCTCATCGCGTAGCTACCAGATTGTGCAAGAATGTTAAGCTTATTAAATTCTGCAGATTCTGAGGCAAAATCCACTTCACGGATTTGAGATTCAGCAGCTTTGACATTCACTTGTGTTACGGTGATGTTATTGACTGTTGAGATCATTTGTCCTTGCACAGAACCAAGGTCAGCACGGATTTTATCCAAAATCTTTTGAGCAGATTCTGCGATATCCATAACCACCATTGCACCACGTAGAGTTGTAACTCCAGAGCCTAAAATCTCACCTTTGTCAGTTAAGGTATTATTTTCGTTCGCACCAGAAGCAGAACGCACATCCTCATTAAATGTTCCCATAACATCTCTTAAATTGACGACAGTCTTAGCTATGGATTGATTTTTGGCATAACCTATAGCAGAAATATTTGTCCCTTCGACTATGATGTCTCTAGCATCTCTTCTTACAAGAGCAAGGCGACCATAGTTAGTGGAACCTGTTTTTTCTATTTTTTGACCATTGATAGAGTCAATAGCCAATTTTGAGCTATCAGTTCGGTTACCTGTTTTGTTGATTTCAAGTCTGATTCCACGACCATCAGTGCTTCGTAGATTTAAGCGACCCTCATTGTCTGTATAGGCTTCGACACCTGTCTCAGAAGTAGCTGCATTAATCGCTTGAACTAAACGACCATCGCTATCAGCTTGCTTAATTCCGACGACATCACCGATAGTAAAGTCATTGATCGCTAACCCGCGGATTTCTCCAGCTTTGATTTCTGAGTCTGAAGTAGATAAGACAATAGCATTTGCGCGAATACCAGTTTTATCTGAACTCTTATTGATGATTTCAGCAATATTTCCAATTCCTGTTCCAGCAGAAGTAGAAACCTTCACTGTTTCAAGCTGAACATCATTCACACCATCAACTTGGCGGAATTTAATCCTAACTTCGCCAGAAGATGTAATCATCTGCCCTGTTTGTAATTGCACTTGCCCGATTTTATCAGAAGTGGTAGAACCAATAGATGCTTTGATTGATTGGTTTGAATATGCACCAACTTGGAATTCTTTGTTTGACCATTGTCCAGAAAGCAGGGCTTGCCCGTTATAAGATGTTGTATTACCGATGTAATCCAAACCCTGAATAAGACGGATGATGTCGTTTTGGATTGCTTGTCTTGATGCTTTGGTTTGCCCATCTTGAGCAGCTTGAGTAGCTTTAACCTTAACTGTGTCAAGAATCTTGAGCATTTCATCCATTGCTTTATCGGCAATTTGGATAATCCCCATACCATCATTGGTATTTGCAATCGCTTGACCTAAAGCACTTGCCTGAGAACGCAAAGAATCTGCAATGATCATACCAGAAGCATCATCTGCTGCTTTATTGATTCTAAGACCAGAGCTTAATTTTTCGAGTGAATTTCTAATCCCTGTTTGGGTGCCTACACCTGAAGCGTGCGCGTTTAGCGCATTTATATTAGTGTTAATCTGAAAAGCCATTTGTAACTCCTTGTTTATATAGACCTAGGACTTCCTTGCCTTGGCAAAAGATAAAATCGGATTTGGTATAAAAATTTTTAGAAAATTATAAAAATCTGACCTTCTAAACTAAAACAGCTTTTTAAGCTTTTGTGTTTGAGTAGCCCAAAAATTAAGAAATTTCATAAAATAAGAACTCTTAAGATTTGATTCTAGAATCTCAATTTATAATCTATGAAAATCTTCAAATTTTCAAAATCGTATCTAAAACATCAAAAAACATTGTCAAGCCACATTGTTAATTTTTATTTGTTATTTTTACTTACAATGGATGGTTTTATCTTAGATTCTAGTGTGGTGAAAATGACTGATACGCATATCGTGATTATATTATTTATTGGGTTTTTTATATTAGCAGGATGTGCTTCTGTAGCACCTTCGACTTATAGCATTAAAGCCCCAATTCCCAAAAGTGATTTTGGCAATTATGACTCGCTTACAAGCCCTTTGGCTCTGCCCTATATCGATAATCTTACACAATCTTCCCAAAGTGGTGCAATGCTTATATCTGATGGCTCTTATGCGTTAATGCATAGGGCTTCTTTAGCCAAAATGGCAAAATACTCCATAGAGATTCAAACCTACATTTATAAAAATGACATCACATCAAGGGTTTTAATGCACGAGATTTGGCAGGCAGCAAATCGCGGTGTGAAGATTAAGATTCTTATTGATGATAATGGGCTAGATTCTGATTATTCTGATGTGATAGCACTTAATAATCACCCAAATATAGAGGTGCGGGTTTTCAATCCTTATCGTAATAGAATCCGCTTCTTTAGGCTACCTGAGATGATTTTTGATTTTAATCGCATAAATCGCAGAATGCACAATAAGCTTTTCATTGTCGATGGTATCGCACTTATTATCGGTGGGCGCAATATCGCAGATAGTTATTTTGACAACACGCTTGAGGTGAATTTCTCAGATACTGATGCGTTTTTCTTGGGTAATATTGCTAAAGAAGCACAAAATAATTTTATCGAGTATTGGGAGTATCATCGCGCTATTCCAGTGGAGTTTCTTCCATCAAAGCATAAGATGAAAAAATTCCTAAAAAACTATCCTAAAATTATCTCTAAACTAGAATCTAACGAGAATGAGTTGGATAAATATCATCAGGCAATGGATAATTTTATTGATAAATATAGGACGAAGCAGAATGTGATGTATTGGGGAGAGGCGCGACTTGTGGCAGATTCTCCTTTTAAAATTGATGCCAAAAACCCTACAAGCAAAATATATGGCGCACTTAAAGAAGCCCAAAAGCAAGTGACCGATAGCATTTATATTGCTTCTGCGTATCTCGTGCCTGGGAAAAGAGGGCTAGCAGACATTAAAGATTCTATCCAAAAGGGTGTGAATGTCTTTATTCTCACAAACTCCCTTTCAAGCACGGATGTTTTGGTGTCATATGGTGCGTGGGAGCGCTATCGCGATAGGCTTATTAAGGCAAATGCAAATGTGTATGAGTATCGTAAAAGTGAGGGGAGAATTAGAATCAAGGGACGCTTAAGTTCTGGGTCTTCTTTACATAGCAAGGTTTTAGTGTTTGATAATAAGATAACTTGGGTGGGAAGCTTTAATCTTGATCCGCGCTCAGGTGTTCTTGATACAGAAGTGATGGCGGTTTTTGATAATAAAGAATTTGCTAAAGAGACAGCAAAACTTATGAGAATAGAAATGGATAAATCTTGGAGGCTTAAGATGAGTAGGGGCAAGACAATTTGGTGTGCTATGGATAATGATAATAGTCTAAAGCAACAAATATGCTACACGCATTCTCCTGACACAAGTGTGTGGATGAGACTCTTAAATGTCTTTGCTAAAATTGTGCCAGAGAATCTAATCTAGCTAAAATCTAAAATAAATGTTGTGCCTTTATTTTGCTCACTTTGGCATTCTATCTTTATGCTATAGCGATTACAAATTTCTTTAACAAGGCTTAAGCCTATACCAAATCCGCCTTGATTTTCATTAAAGCGCGAGTATCGCTCAAAAATCTCACTCATAATTTTAGAATCAATTCCTTGCCCGCTATCTTGAATTGATAGAATCTTATTGTTAAGCGCAATCGTGATTGTGCCATTTTTTTTGTTGTATTTAATGGCATTGCTTAGAAGATTATCAAGCAAGATGCTTATCTCATCGGTGTTTGCTTGGATTGTGCAATCTTGTAAATCGCTGGTTAGCTGGATTGATTTTTGATTTAAGAGTGGTGTGAAGTATTCGATTCTTTGGGTAAGAATGGTTTTAAGGTTAATGCTTTGCAAGATTGCACTTTGTTTGTAGAAATTTAAAAATATAAGATTTTGGTAGATGTGGTTTAGATTCTGGGCGGCAAGCTTGATGTGGTTAAGCTTTTTAAGGTTAGATTCTGTTAATGATTTTAAATCAATTTTTTGGATACTTAAGAGTATCACGCTTAATGGGGTATTGATTTCGTGCATAGAATCCTTAATAAAGCGCTCAAGAGTGTTAAACTTCTCGTGAAGCGGTTTTAGTGATAATCGCACCAAAAAATACGCAATCACACCCACAATGATAAGTGATAAAACAAGATAAGCTACAATCTCCACGCGTAAAGAAAATATTTCATCTTTAATCGTAGAATCCTTAAGATAGGATGGGTTTTTCGGATTAAATTTCGGTGGCTTAAAGCCATCAAGTGCCTCACCTTGTAGGATAATCCGCAAGCCTAACGAATCAAGGTGCTTAAAAACTACTTTAGGACGTCTATCAAGATTAAAGGGGTGATGAATGAGCGTGCGCTCGATAGATCTGTTTTGCGTAAAATCGATAAATATCCAATCCTCAAAAATATAAAATCCATCTTTTGAGTGTTTCATAAGCGATAAGGCTTTATGGGCTGGGATGGAGAGGCTACTAAAAAGTGTGTGTCCTTTAGAATCTATAATTGCAAATGGCGTTTGGATTTTATCTTTGATGTCAAGAATAGCTACTTTTAAAGCTGGGTTCTCATAAAGATGTGTAGCTATGCTAATGTAGTCATTACGCATCTGAATCATTTGCTTAACACGCAAGTTTTGCATACCCTTTTCATACATCACAAAAAATATAACACCCAAAAAAATTGCACTCGTGCTTAGATACAAAATAAGGATTTTTAGAATTGTGGTGTTAAATTTGATAGAATCAAGAGGTTTTTGCATAACAATATCCTCGATGTCGTTGCGTTAGGATTCTCTCTTTGCCCAGAATCTTTCTTAGATTCTTGATATACACGCGCAAAACCATATTTGTGGGTGTCTCATCGTAATCCCAAATATGCCCAAAAATCTCATCTTGTGAGATAAAACAGCCTTGATTTTGCAAAAGAAAGGCAAGAAGTTTGCTCTCTTTGTTTGTAAGTGGGATTTGTGTGTTGTTTTGATAGAGAATTTTTTGAATAATATCAAAGCTAAAGCCATCCCCAAGATCTAGAATCTCGCTGTTATTATGGCTAAATTGTCGCTTTAGCAGACTTTGAATGCGTAAAATGAGTTCATCAATGTCAAATGGCTTTTTGATGTAATCATCACATCCTGCTAAAAATCCTTGCTTTAAATCCTCAATCATCGCTAAAGATGTAAGGAAAATCGCAGGGGTTTTTTTCCCCATTTTGCGCAATTCTTTTAGCACTTCAAAGCCATTTCCTTGTGGGACTTTCACATCAAAAATCCATAAATCAAAATACTCTTCATAAGCAAGATTAAGTGCGCTTTGTGCGTTATCACAAGTCTTTATGCTAAAGCCACTCTCTTCAAGACACTCGCTAATCATCTCAGATAGTGATAAGTCATCTTCAAGTAGCAAGATTTTTGTCGCCATAAAAATCCTTCCGTTTGGACTTTAGCTTTGAAATTAGCCTAGATTCTAGCAAAATCTCAAATCAGAGTCAAAACTAACTTTTTGAGATAAGCTAGAATTATTAGAATACTCTGCCTTAAGTCTTAATCAGAGTATAGTAGTTTATTGTGTTATAAATGCTTTGGTTAAGGCTTTTTTGGTGCTGGTTTATCTTTACCGCAACCACCAACCGCAACCGCAACCGTAACCGTAACCGTAACCGTAACCGTGTTTATGTTTGCTGCCATAACGGCCTCCTTCGTGATGAGGTCGCTCATAATCTTTTATAGGCATAAGCCCGTATTCTCTAATTTCTTTACCGGTCATTGTATCAAGCTTGCTTTGAATGGCCTTGTAGATATCGACTGCGCGTTTTTCCTTTTGCTCATCAGAGAGTTTGGATAGGACTTTTTCTTGTTGTTCGCGGATGGCTTTGAGAAACTCCATTGACTCTTTGACGATCTTATTTTCCGCCCGCTTATTCATCTCAATGATATAGTCTGGCTCATCTGCCACAGGCACACTTCCAGCACGTTTGATAAAATCGCTATCACTAAGCTTACTAAAATCCGCCGCAAAAAGGCTTAACACCCCGATAAAAGCTATTAAAACTAACTTTTTCATAAGAACTCCTTAAGGTTTGAATTGTTTATAAATAAACGATGATATTTTACAGAGAAAAAATAAAGCGAATGTGAAATTTAGATTATTTTTGAAAATCTTTGGTGATGTCTTGCCAATTTTGTTTTTCATATGGATTGCCTCGTATGGAGTAGATTTTATTGAGAATCCATTGATTGCTTTTGTGTTGATTTAGCATCCAGGATGCTGGTATGGTGTGGATAACTTCTCTATTTTGTGGATAATGCTTTAAGATATTTTGCGCTACATTAGGGCAACCATTTTCTAGATTCTCACAGAATATGCTTGTGATATCATAATTTGCCATAAGACGAGAATCCATCTTTAGCTTTCCTTTAGCACCAAAGTCTTTAAACAACAAAAGTGCATCAGCCCTGTTAGATGGTATGCCAATGCCATCATTGCCACCATGATCGCTTACAATAAAAATCTGTGTGTTATCATAAATATTATTGCTTTTAAGCCATTTGATAAAATCAGTGATATAAGAGAGCGCACAAGCCTCAGTATCATAATGTTGGTAGTAAATATCTTTATCTTGAGAATCTGGATAAAACATTAAAGTGGAATTCCAAGTGGTTTGAGAACTAAAGTGGCTACATTTACCTTGATTAAAATAAGTGCCATAAGGCATATGCGTAGCAAGAGAATGAAGGTATTTAAAAGTAGGCTTTAATGCATTTGTATTGCCAATGTGGGTGAAGGCATATAGGCTAGAAATGTAAGATAAGGATGTAAATGCACTTCCTAGGGTATTGTCTTTAATAAGCCATAGACCTTGGTTGTAGATTCTAGGGCGAAAATAGAGTTCTGGAGCAAAACGAAATAGCCCAACGCTAGCAAGAAGTGTAATTTCAGAATCTTTTATAGATTTATAGACTGCATTGATTTGATCACTAAGACCTACAGAAGTATAGTAGTATTCTTGGAATACGCTTATATTATCAAGAGTAAATATCTTATTTTTGGCATATTGCTGGATGGAGCTAGCTCCTTGTGAGCTTATAGACATAAAATAGCTCACATTATAGCCGCCATTAACAAATGCTAAGGCTGTCTCGCCAAAGGCTTTAGTGATTGTTTCTGCTAGGTTATCAGCTCTTGCATTCATATTGTAAGTTGCATAGTATTCTCCACCAATAAGAGTAGCTATACTATGAATAGTTGAATCACTCGTAGAAATCGTATTGGGAAAGAGCACAAAGCCATCAAAGGCGTCTTTTAAATCTGGAAATTGTTTAAAGATATATGGGGTGTGCGAACCACTAAACATATCAAGCACTATAACAACGATATTTTTATGGTTTTTAGCATATGAGAATAATTCATTCTCAAAAGGTTTGTGCAATTCATTTTTAGCCAATTCATCTTTAGGGGCATTAAATTCTGTAGAATCAAGAATCTTAAAAGTATAAAATAAGCTTAGCATAAAAAGCGTGATAAAAAGAATTTGAAATGGTATTTTTAAATACCGCAGAGTTAATGCCACAAATACCATAGAGCCAAAAAAAGCAACAAAAAATCCAAGATATTTTTGTGTGCGTAATGCCGGATTAGCAAAGCTTAATTTTTCAAGTATGAAATGATTCATCGCTCCATAATCCCCAACAAGCACAAAACTATAAACAATCCCTATGACTAATATAACACTAACACCATAAACCCCAAGCTTTAATAAACGTGTTTTATAAAAAAAGCTAGTAATATAAATCCCTAAAAAGCTAAAAAGTAAGAAAAATCCAAATAATCCTCCTAATGTTTGAAAAGTTTGAGTGGAATCAAACTGACTTACATCAGAACTATATATTGCATAAGGAGAAAACACAAAAATAAGAAAGAAAATATTTAAAAATGCAAAAATTGAAATATTACGATAAGTTTTATAGGTTTTAGAATCTAAATCTTTATGGGGAGTGAAGATGGAGTGGATGATTTGCTTTAGCAGTAACAAGAGGCTTTTGTAAGTGCTTTTTATACCACGACAAGAGCGAGAATTGGCAAAACCTTGATAAGAATCTGTTATAGATTCTATAATGTTGCTAGATTCTGGATTGATAGAATCCAAAGTTTTTGCAGAATCTAAAATTCTAGCATTTGCGGTGTGGCTGTGAGCGGTTTTTAGCAAATTTTCAGAGGTTAGCGCACTTGGTGTGCGTGCCTCTCTTAATTTACTAAATCCATCGCATTGCATACCCAAAGACGAATCTCTCCTGATTCTATTAAGTATAGTGCGCACCAGAGAGAATGCCATACTCGTCGTCCAATACAACACCAACCCACTTGGCATCACATAAAGCAGCACAAGAAAAATTAATGCTATCACGCTCCCTTGCAAGCGTGCGCCTATCTCTTTAGAGCTCATAAACACATTAACAAGGCTTAAAGCACTCATAATAAAAGGTAGCAACGCATAGCCAAAAGCTAAAGTATCAGGCTTGCTTAAATCCTTAATAATAAAGAATCTAGCCCCCTTAAGTGCTTCTAAATCCTGCAATAAAAATAGCACGCCCAAAAAGAATGGAATCTGCAGTGCTAGACCGCCAAGCGAGAAAATATTATAAATAGGATGATAATGCTTTTGCTTAAAAAGTGTGCGCGTGTAGGCGTGAAGTTCTGCGCCTTTAAAGACTCTTTTGAATTCTTTTATTTTCTCATCACATATGTTTTTAAGAATACCAATGGCTTTAGCTTTGCGCTCAGAGATTTGAGTTAGCTTTAGTAAAAAGAAATTTATAAGCAAACTTAAAAGAATAATGCTTATTCCATAACTGCTAGTTAAGCTATGTAGCCACTCAAACACCGCGCCTAAAATAGTCTGCATAGGATAGATGAAAATATAATACAAAACTTCTGTCATTTAAGCGTCCTTTTTGATGCTTTTGATTTGGTGTTTGCGCACTTTGTAGAATCTAAAAGCGTAGATTCTTTTATAGAATCTGTCGCAGATTTATCATCGTTAGAGACTCTAGAATCTGCGAAATGATTACCCAAAGACGAATCCCTAATCATAGAATCTAACTCACGAATTCTATTAACCTGCCCCATATACGGCTTCAAACTAAATTCTAGTAACTCACGCTCGATTCTTAAAAGCTCGCTTACAGCTTGAGCGCCCGATTTATGTGGATAGCTCCATAACTCATCTTTGCACTTTTGAATCTCTTTAGTGGTATTGGAATCTAAAACATTAACAATAATCTCGCTGATTTTATAAAAATCGCTTTTCTTTAGCTTTTTGCCTATTTTCTTAAGCACAGAAAATGTATAAAAAGCTTGCATATCGATATCTGCGAGATCATAGCCTGCAGGGTCAAAGTTAAAATCAAGCGTAAGAACAGGCTTGCCCTCTAAACAAATAAAATCAAAAATCACCGAGCTAAAGTCTGAGATCATCACATCCGCTTTAGCAAACGCAAATACATTTGGCGTGCCAATATCCCAGCTAATGTTGTCATAGCTTTTAAGCGTATCTTGCAAATGTGCGATATTCTTAGATTCTAGCTCTCCAATTAAGCTTTGAGGATGTGGGCGGATGATGACTTGAAAGCCACTTTGTGCGAGTGGCTCTAAAAGCTCTAAGCCATACTTCATAAGAAGCGTCTCTTTACCCCAAGAAGGCGATACAAGCACACATAATTGATTTTGCTTATTTTGGCTAGAATCTGGGATTTTGGCTGTGGTTGTTTTTTGTGTGTTTTGAGAGGATTGGTATTCTAAGGATTGGGATGAGCAAAGTGAGTTATCAAGCGAGGATTGATGGAGTTTGCTAGATGCAAATGACTGAAAATCTAAGCGCAGATTCCCGCTTTTATCGCTCAATACTGAATGCCTTAAAGTAGAGAGTTCATCAAGATAAGTGCTTCCTATGATTCCTATATGCTTTGGTCTCACATTATGCGCACATTCTACATCACGCACAAACCCTCTCTGAATCTCATTTGCCACCAGCACAGAATCAAAATAATCAAGCCCAAAAGCACGGTAAGTCATAGGAGTGAGTGAATGCACAATATGACAATAATGCTTTACACCTGAAGAGCGCTTAATCTGCAACACATCAAGCCCAGGTGCAGTAAGCACACAAATATCTGCGCGCAAAGTATTAAGTTTAGTATAAGCTTTATTTCCTGTTCCAATGTAGTGATACTCTCCACAAGATCTTGTGCGTTCTAATGCTGGGTCATCTTGCCCAGAAGTGTAGTAAGTATAAGGATGATGTATAGAATCTAGCACATCTAAAATAGGCTTAAATGTGAAATAATACTGCTTGCCTTCACAATAAAAGACAATAGAAGATTTTAAAGAATGATTATGCCCCCCCCCGCAAAGGTGTAAGAGAGAATCCACCGCTTAAAAGCGCACCAGAAGTAAGCTTATAAAAAATATTTTTGATAAAAAACACAAAAGAAGCAAAAATCGCTACAACCGATGAAAGCAAAAGCGAGCCACTGCCCGGATCAAGATAAGCAAAGCTCACACTAAAGCATAGGCAAACAGCAAGCACCAATCTCATAGTATTCCTTGATGGCAAACTAAAGAGGTATTATAGATGTATTTGATTTAAAATATTCTAAAATAAGTTTAGCTTTATTATATTCACGGCTTTGCTTTCTCTTGTAATTTGGTGCTATTGGGCTGTGATTGATGCATTATTATCTTTAATGGCTTCTTTAAGCTATTTTTTTTTTTTTTGGTTTATAATGCTGGGTTAGTTTATAATTATGTAAATTTAGCCTTTAAAGGATTATAATATGCGTATCCCCCCCCCC
>CBCPND010000019.1:0-39669 GCA_965120395.1 uncultured Helicobacter sp. | reverse complement strand
CATTATCACTTCTAGGCACAACTACATTTATGGCTCCACCATTTTTGACTTTAGGCACTAATCTACCATTTAGCCTTTCTATGTCTTGTGATATATGAATACATTAAGACTCATAGTGTTTTTATAAAGCAAACTTAAAGGTGTATATATCTCTCCTCTCCCCCAATTATTCTTTTTGTTACTTTATTTTGGAGTTTGGCATAAAAAGTAGTATTTTTATATAAAGCGATATGGTGTGCGAAAGTTTCTAAAAAATGTCGCATCATTAAAATGCCAGAATCTAGATAGGCTATCCATTCATATGATGCTAATTAATACCAAGATTATACATAAAAGCCTTATTTGCAATTGGGCTATGGTGGAATTTAATTTTTTGGTGGGTAAATTCTTGTGTGTATTTGGCTTTAAGCGTGGAGTGCGGATGAGTAGAATCGCTAATGAGGATAAGCTCAAATGATTTATAAGTTTGATTTAAGCGGTATTGATACTTTGACAAATTTGATGGAACTGCCTGTAAAGCATACTAGCTGTAATCGCCATTATGATAGAAAATTTTGCATTATATTTAGGTAAATTATAATTGATATATTGATACATTTTAGGATTCTGCAATTTGATAGCTTTTAGAGGTCTAGTTTTCCCTCTAAACTAAAAAGCTGTTTTAAATACTTTTGTTTTAATAAGTGGGCATTGGTTTTCAAGTAGCCACACAGGGAAAATGATGCATTTTGTAAAAATATAGGGATAGTCTTTAGTAACTGGAATATAACTAGAGCAGGTAAATCCTGCTGATTGCAAGAGATGTGTGAGTGGAATTTCATATTTGGCGATAACTTTCCATACATTTTTTTGTCTTGTGATATTTAAGATAAAATCACGAAATACATCAGATAGAAAAACTTTGGCGCTAAATACAAAAAAATAGCTTTGGATATGAAAGCGCACTTCTGTATTTGCAGTCATACCCCAAAAATCAAAACCATTAAGCTTCATTTTGAGAAGGCGGGCTCAAAATCTAAAATCGCATAACAACTATCATTGCAAATAATAAGCTCATCTGAAGTTTGCAATAGTCCTTTTTCTTGCGCATAGATATAGCCTCTTTTATATGAGCCAAAATCATATTCTTTATGACGACTAAATTCACAATAGCTTACAAGATCTTTTATTTTTGCAATCTCTTTAGGCAGGATTTTATTATCACCAATCATAATAATATTTTTGCATATCTTTTTTAGTTGCCGCAGATAGTGTATGGTAGTTTGAGGGATACGACCATTTGGGCAATACACTGTAAAAATCGCATTTATACCCCTTGTATAATCAACAAAAAAAGATTCTTTAATATTTTTAGGCGCACTTTAACTCTTTTGTTGCTTGTATTTTTGCAATACCAATCAATGGTTCTTAGGATTCCACTACTAAAGGTTCTCACAAGCCTTCCAACCAAGTTCATTTTCTATTTTTGTCGCATCGATAGCATAACGTCTATCGTGCCCAGCCCTATCTTCTACGAAAGTAATTTGCTCTTTATGGCTTTTATTTTTAGGACACTTTGTATCTAAAATTTCACAAATCATATTGGCAATTTGTATGCTCATTTTTACCGCCTATATTATAAGTTTGCCCCTTCTTGCCGTTATGATAAACTAGATAATTCCCTTGCAATGATCCATTACATACAGCCAATCTCGGATATTTTTACCATCACCATAAATTGGAATTGCATTGCCATTTATCGCATTACGGATAATTGTAGGGATCAGTTTTTCATCGTGCTGTTTTGGACCATAATTGTTTGAACAATTGGTGATGACAACATCATCAAGTCCATAGGTTTCACAATATGCTCTTGCAATCATATCTGAGCTTGCCTTGCTTGCAGAATATGGAGAGTTTGGTGCATAAGGGGTTTGTTCTGTGAACAAACCATCTTCACCTAGTGATCCATAAACTTCATCGGTGCTGATGTGGTGGAATCTGCAATTTTTATATTTTTCTTTTGGAGAAAATGGCTTACTAAACCAACTCTTAAAAGCCACATCAAGGAGTGTAAAAGTACCATTGATGTTTGTTTGGATAAAAATATGAGGATCTTTTATGGAATTATCCACGTGAGATTGTGCCGCAAAATGAATAACGCCTTGTATATCAAATGCACTAAATATGTATTCCACAAGCTCGCGATTGCAAATATCACCTTTAATAAAAGTAAAGCGCTTATTACCTTGGCATTCTGCTAGATTTTGCAAGTCACCAGCATAAGCGAATAAATCTAAATTGATTAAATTATAATCTTGATATTTTTCTAAAAAATAAGGCACAAAATTTGAGCCTATAAAGCCCGCAGTTCCAGTGAGTAAAATATTTTTCATTCCTATTCCTTTATGTTTTGGAGGCATATATTTAAGCTATCATACCAATATGGAATTTCGATTCCAAAATCTTGCTTGATTTTAGCCTTGTTTAAAACGCAGTAATATGGACGTTTCGTAGGCATAGGATAATCTTTGCTCTCAATGGGATGAATTTTGCAAGGTAGATTTTTGATTTGGATAATAGCTTTTGCAAAATCATACCAGCTTATTGCGCCCTCATTAGAGTAGTGGTAGATTTGTGGGCTTGGAGTTTGGATTCTAGGGAGGATTTCTAGGATTGTTCTTGCGAGGTCTCTTGCATAAGTTGGTGTACCAATTTGATCAAATACAACATTTAACGATTCTCGCTCTTTAGCAAGCTTAAGAATGGTTTTAACAAAATTATTGCCATATTGACTCTATATAGCCAAGATGTCCTTATGATAATGCTATTTTCAGAACCGATATTCAGGATTGATTTTTCACCTTTGAGTTTGCTCAAGCCGTATGCACCAAGCGGAGATGTTTTATTACTTTCTGTGATTGGCAAGTAAGTCTTTCCACTAAAGACATAATCAGTAGAGATGTGAATAAGGCTTATTTGTCTTTCTTTGCAGATTTGTGCGAGGTTTGCTACGGCTTTGTGATTTATAGAATCTGCAATAGTCTGTTGTATTTGGGCATTATTGACATCGGTATATGCTGCACAATTGATAATTGTATCAATGCCATAAGAAGTGATAATTTCTTGAAGTTTATAAAAATCTAAAATGTTCAAATCTTCTTTTGTGCTAAAGTAAAAAATATGATGAGAATAGTTGCGCTAAAGATTGTAGCTCTCTCCCTAATTGCCCTAGAGCCTGTAATTAAGATTCTACTCATAGTAATTTATGTCATATATAAATAAGTCTTTAGATTCTGCTAGAAGGGGACTATTTTTATCCTTTGGGGATAAGAGTAGCTCTTGTAGTTCCCAGTTAATATTGATTTGTGGGTCATTATAGGCAATGGATCGCTCGCTTTGTAGATGATAATAACTATCTACTTTGTAAGTAAAGATTGTATCATTCTCAAGCACAACAAATCCGTGCGCAAATCCACGGGGCACTAAAAGCTGTTTTTTATTTTGCCCGCTTAACTCTACTTTGATATGTTTGCCAAAGGTAGGACTATTTTTGCGAATATCTACAGCCACATCTAACACTCTACCATTTATCACACGTACAAGCTTTGTTTGCGCAAATGGGGGTAATTGATAGTGTAGTCCTCTAATCACTCCTTTATGTGATTTACTTTTCATTATCTTGACAAAAGTTTATTTTATAGCCTAAAAATTCCTCTAAAGATTCAAGTCTAAATGTCTCTGCAAAATATCCTCTTTCATCGCTAAAGACTTGTGGCTCAATAAGCACAACTTCAGGAATCTCAGTTCGTATAAAGCGCATTTATTTAGCCGCCCTTCCTTCATTTGCTACTTTGATAAGATAATCTCCGTATTGATTTTTGTAAGGTTTAGCAAGATTTAAAAGCCCATCTCTTGTGATATACCCTTTTTCATAAGTAATCTCTTCAAGACAAGCGACTTTTAAAGATTGCCTCTCTTCGATAGTTTGGATAAACATACTTGCTTGAAGTAGAGATTCGTGTGTCCCAGTATCAAGCCAAGCATAGCCTCTACCCATTAGCTCGACATTTAGTCTTTGCTCTTGTAGATAAAATTGATTTAAGGTCGTAATCTCTAGCTCTCCTCTAGCAGAGGGTTTGACTTTTTTAGCTTTAGTTACAACATCATTTGGATAGAAATATAATCCAGTAACGGCATAATTACTTTTTGGTATTTGTGGTTTTTCTTTTATACTGATAGCTTGACCTCTTGAGTCAAATTCTACAACTCCATAACGCTTTGGATCATTTACATAATATCCAAAGATTGTTGCTCTCTCTTGTAGAAGAGATTGTGAAGCGTTTTCTAAAAGCGCAGTAATTCCGTGTCCATAAAAAATATTATCTCCTAAAATCAAGCAAACAGAATCATCCCCTATAAAGTCCTCTCCAAGTAAAAAGGCTTGGGCAAAACCATCTGGACTTGGCTGTGGGACATAAGAGAAGTTTAATCCAAAGTGAGATCCATCCCTAAGTAGCTCTTTAAATCTAGGTAAATCATTAGGAGTAGAGATGATTAAAATATCTCTAATACTAGCAAGAAGTAAAACAGACAAAGGATAATAAATCATTGGTTTATCATAAATTGGTAGCAATTGTTTGCTTACGCCCATTGTAATGGGATAAAGTCTTGTCCCACTGCCACCGGCTAGAATGATACCTTTCATATTATTCCTTATGCCTTTTAGCGTAAAGTTGAGGGATTATTATATCACATTTAGGGTGGCATTAAGGTCTGTTTTAAGGATTGGATGTATTTAGGCGTTTTATGTGGTTCAAAGCTCTCTTATTAAAATGCTCGCAATTATCTATAAATTCTCTGCTGCCCTTTTCCCGCTTAAAAAGCTCTGATCGCTCCATAAATAATCCCACTCACCAAACCTTCCACAAGAAATAATCCCTTGTGAAGCTAAAAAGTCTAAAACAATTTGGCGATGCTTTTCCATTCCGTGCGTGAAAATCACATTCCCAAAAGGCAAGATTCTACAATCCTCACATATAATATCTTCATCTTTGCAGATTCCCATTCGCGCGAATTTCTGCTTAGTGTGCGCAATGAGAAAAGAAGACATATCGCCTTGATGTTCAATCATTGTTTCTAAAGGCTTAAGATTGGAGAAGTAAATCTCGGCTTGCAAGCTAGAACAACCTTTGGGCGCGTTGTTTGGGGATTTTCTTGATGGACTATACACTCTTGCAAAGAGTTTATCCTCATCATACACATAAAACCACAGATTCTTAGCAATATCACTCTTATTAAACCCAAAAGACACGATAGCCACAGATGTGGCGTGAAGATTGGATGCGCTTTGTTTAACAGATTGTGGCGCGTTAGTGATGATGTTAGCCATAAATGGCAAAGGCAGCGTTGAGATGAGTTTATCATAATGTGTTGTTGAGCCATCTTTACAGGTAATTTCTTGAGACTCTGGGTTAATTTGGATGATTTCTTTATGATAGGCGATGTGAAGATGTGTCGTTAGGCTTTTAAAAAATGAGCGATATTGTCCAGATTCTGGGTAGCGCATTTCTTTAGCATAATAAGTAATTGGTGTATCTTCACTCATCGCGCCAAATAAGACTTCTTCAATATCAGGAATATAAAATCTCGTGCCTACAAACACTGGATTTGTGCTTAAATCCCTAGATTCTAGCGTCCAATATTTGCGCGTGTAAAGATTAGAAAAATGCTCAGTGAAAAACGCGCCATATTGCGCTTTAAGCCATTGCTCAAAGTTGGTTAGATTCTCACTTTTATGTGGATTTTGAAGCATATCTTTGATAATTTTGACTTTCATTGCTGTAGGCAAGGCATAAAGGTTGTTTTGCGCTGGATGTTTGACCCAGAAGTTTTGATAGAAGTTTGTTGGATCTGGAGTGTGTCTTAAAGGCTTGCTTGAAGCGTGGAAAACTTCTTGCACATAAGAATCTGTGGTAAATGATAAATGCACCGCATTATCAAACCAAAATTGACCTTGAGGAGAATCAACATAGAATCCTCCGCATAATCCGCCCCAATCATTTGTTTTCTCATAGATGATGATGTTTGCGCTAGGATATTTTTGATTTAAATGATAAGCTGCTGATAAACCTGATACCCCCCCCCAATTACGATAACTTTAGACATAATTTTCCTTTCGTATTGATTTTGAATAAGGCTATTATAAGATATTGAGCTTAAAGAAGCGCAAGCCTTCTTAATCCTTCTTCTAAACTTATCTTTTGCTCCCAATTTGGTAATTTCTCTCCGCCTTCCCAAGGAATCATTATCTCAAGCTCTCTTTTCTCTCTCGCACCCCATTTGATATTGAGCTTTTTACCTAGAATCTTTTCATACAGCAAGATCACATCTTTGAGCGTTTTTCTCTCTTTGCCTTTGAGGGCAAAGGTTTTATTCTTGCAAAATTGCGGATTTTGAGTAATAAGCTCAATCAAACAATCAAATC
This sequence comes from uncultured Helicobacter sp., assembly GCA_965120395.1. Taxonomy (GTDB): domain Bacteria; phylum Campylobacterota; class Campylobacteria; order Campylobacterales; family Helicobacteraceae; genus Helicobacter_B. The sequence continues at coordinate 33,203 of CBCPND010000019.1, read as the reverse complement.
CACTCACCACATCATCAACATAACTATAATCCACGATTTGATCGCCTTGACTCATCTCTAACATCTCGCCACTTTGAGCAATTCTATCGAGCAGATTAAAGATTCGCAAAGAAGTATCATTGGGACCATAAACATTAAAAATCACTAAATTACTAAAGATGCAATTTGAAATTAGCGCATAATATTCCATAATATCTTCAAATGCCTTTTTAGTCGCTGCATATAAAGTCGCTGGACGATAGGTCAGTGAGTTGCAATACGAGCCAAATGTAGCTGCGTTTATGAAAAATGAAAGATGCAGATTCTTGGCTATCTCTAGTAAATATCCGCCAAAAATAATATTAGATTCTACAAGAGATAAGAAGTTGTTTGCTGGGTTGGAACTTGTAGGGACGATTGAAGCCAGATGCACGATGCCAATGATCTTAAAGTTACGCAAATCTTGCAGTAAAGATTCTATCTCATTATCATAGCGATAGATTTGGCAAAATTGCTCTATCTTGCTTATATCGCTACTTTGTCTCACTAACGCGATAATCTCATACTTTTTATGCAATTGTAAAACAAAGTTCGTGCCTATAAAGCCTGTCGCGCCTGTGAGTAGAATCTTTGGAAGTTGCATTTTTGCAGGTTGTATTTTTGGAAGTCGCATTATGCCACCTCCAAAGTAGCTAAAGTGCTAGAATCTAAAGAATAATTTAGGGTTTTATTCCCCCCCCCCCACAGAGATAAGTCTTTTAAAGCCTTCTTTTAGGCTTACTTTTGGATTCCAGTTTGGAAGCTTTAAGAGTTCGCTAGAATCTTGCGCACGAATTGGAGTAAAGATTTCATTTTCTCTATATGGCTTTGCGCCCCATTTGATATTGAGTTTAGATTCTGTATAGGTTTCAAATAAATGCGCTAATTCTTGAAGCGTGTAGCGTTGATTTTCTAAAGTGTAGATTTGATTGTTTATTGCTCTATGTTCTAAGCACATTTGTATAAGCATATCAAATCCACTCACCACATCATCAACATAGCTTATATCAATGAGTTGCTCTCCTTTACTCATCTCTAGAATTTGGCCATTTTTAGCCGCATTTTTCCATAGGGTAAAGATTTTAGCTCTTGTGTCATTTGCCCCATAGGTATCATAAAGCAATAAATGCGTAAAAAGTGTAGGCATAGCATTAGCATAATATTTTGTCATATCATAAAAAGCCCTTTTAGTCGCCGCGTAGAAACTATTAGGATTATATATTGAAGTGTTTACATATTCAAATGAAGTCAACGTGTTGATAAAAAAGCCAATCTCTTGCTTTGATTCTCTCATAGATTCTAGGATATTCGCGCCAAAGGCGATATTAGATTCTATAAGCTGTTTTAGATCCTTAAAGGAATGATTGTTTAAATACAATGTCGCTAAATGCATAACTCCATCAAAGCGCTCTTGCTTAAAAAGCCCAATTAAAGATTCTATCTCATTATCATAGCGATAGATTTGGCAAAATTGCTCTATCTTGCTTATATCGCTACTTTGCCTTACTAACGCGATAATTTCATACTTTTTATGCAATTGCAAAATAAAATTCGTGCCTATAAATCCTGTCGCACCTGTGAGTAGAATCTTATTCAAAATACATCCTTTTTTATAAAATCTGCAAAGCTTACAAACTCTTTATCTCGTTTAGAGAGAATAAAATGTGGTATGGAATTTTTATTAGCTTGCTCTTGCCAATCAAAGCCAAAGCTATCAAATAAGATTCTGCTATCACATTGTGGGTTGTATGGGCTTGTTTGCATATAATGCACTTTGCTCTTATCTTCTAGGCTTAAAAATCCGTGCGCAAAGCCTTGTGGAATATATAAGCATAAACACTCGCTAGAATCTAATATAACGCTAAAATATTCTCCAAAAGTTTGAGAAGCCTTGCGTAAATCCACAACCACATCAAGAATCTTGCCATTGCTGACATAGACTAATTTAGCGTGCTCAAAAGGTGGAATCTGAAAATGCATACCGCGGATAACGCCTTTTTGCGAAGTGCTGTAATAGCTTTCTGTGAAATGAGATTCTAGCCCTAAATCAGCAAATGTTGCGTTGTTGAATTGTTTAATAAAACTCCCTCTTTCATCTTGGAAAATGCGAGGTTTTAAGATATACAAATCTTGAAGTGAGGTTGGCATTTTTTGCATTAGGCAACCTTAAGTAAAATGTGTAAAATAAACTTTATGCCTATAAATGCGCCCGTGAGTAAGATTCTCATACTACCAATCCTTCAAAGCTTGTCGTATCTGGGGCGGATTTATCTTTTAAAGAGATATGAGCAATGGGAAGTTGCCATTTGATATTAAGTGTAGAATCTAGCGCGTTGAGCGATCTATCAGCCTCAGGGTTGAAAAACTCGCTCACAAGATAAATCACCTCAGCCTCATTACTTAAAGTCTGGAATCCGTGCCCAAAGCCCTCAGGAATGCAAAGATATTTTCCATTTTCTTCGCTTAATTCGATTCCAAAATGCTGCAAAAATGTCGGCGAATCTTTACGCAAATCCACGGCCACATCATATATCGCGCCCTTAAGGCATCGCACGATTTTCATCTCGCAAAATGGCGGAATCTGATAATGGATTCCACGAATAGAGCCTTTGGCGATAGTTTTTGAGTGGTTGATTTGAGCGATTGGCTTTGTGATGTCAAATTGTGCAAAATCCTTCTGACAATAAAAGCGCTCAAAATATCCTCGATCATCTTTGATAGGTTTTGGCTGCAAGATGCAAACTCCTTTTAGGCTTGTGTCTATCTTCTCAAAGCGACTCATATGACACCTCCAGCGGTGTCAAGATTTACATTGTAGAATCTAGGATTATTTAAGGATTTATATCCCCCCCCCAGAGATATGTTCTTTGAGATATTTTCTTTTTTAGTGATAAATGCTGTCATCATCTCAATCATAAAATCTAAACTCTCTTGGCTCATACCCGGATACACACCAATCCAAAAGCCATCATTCATTATTTTATTGGTGTTTTTAAGATCACCTATAACTTTATAATCTTTATGCTCTACCAAAGCATCAAAGGCTGGATGCTTAAGCATATTCCCGCCAAAAAGATTGCGCGTTTGGATATGTTTAGATTCTAAAAATTCTACAATTTCATTGCGCGTGAAATTTGCCCTATCATTGACAATCATAAGAAAGCCAAACCAGCTTGGCGTAGAATCTTTTTGCGCTTTGGCAATGCTAATGGAATTGAGATTTTTTAGCCCTTCATAAAGCTTATGATAGTTTTTTATTCTTTGTTGTGTGAAAAGTGGAAGTTTTTTGAGTTGCGCTACGCCGATGGCTGCTTGCATATCAGTAGCCTTAAGATTAAAGCCAAAATGAGAATAGACATATTTATGATCATAGCCTTGAGGAAGTTTGCCAAATTGCTGTGTGAAGCGATGATTGCAAGTGTTATCTCTCCCACTTTCACACCAACAATCCCGCCCCCAATCGCGCATTGAAAGCAAAATCTTTTTTAACAGCGCATTATTTGTATAAACCGCGCCACCTTCGCCCATAGTAATATGATGTGCTGGATAAAATGAACTTGTGGCAATATCGCCAAATGTGCCTGTGAACTTGCCTTGATATAATGAACCTAGCGCATCACAATTATCTTCAATCAGCCATAAATTATGCTTATCACAAAATGCCTTAACCGCAGAAATGTCAAAAGGATTCCCCAAAGTATGCGCTAACATCACGGCTTTTGTCTTGTTACTTAAAGCAGATTCAAGTTGTGTGGTATCGATGTTGGCGTGGGTTAATTCGATATCGACAAACACCGGAATTGCGCCATATTGGATGATTGGCGCGATTGTCGTTGGGAATCCAGCCGCGATGGTTATGACTTCATCGCCTCTTTTGATTTGTCGCTCTTTAAGTAAAGGCGAAGTTAAAGCAAAAAACGCTAGCAAATTCGCACTTGATCCAGAATTCACTAAAAGCGCGTATTTCACGCCAAGAAAGCTTGCTAATTCTCTCTCAAATGCTTTAGAATATTCTCCAAAAGTCAGCCAAAAATCAAGCGCAGAATCTATGAGATTACACATTTCTTGCTCATTATAAACGCGCCCAGCGTAATTGATCCTAGAAGTATTTGGTATAAATTTTTGAGTTGGTTTATGCTTGAGTTGATAGTATGTTTTAACTTTATGCAAAATTTCTTGTTTTAGATTTAGGATTTCTTGTGTGTCTTGCGATGTATTCATTATTTTGTCTCCTTTGGTTTTTGGTATTGTATCAAATAATTATTAAGGCTGTGCTTGGAAAAAGTATAAAGTTAGTTAAGCTTTAGAATCTACAATCTAAACTAAAGCTTGCTTGCATTGGCAATAGAAAATCTTTTAGAATCCAAAAAGATTGCCAATTGTTTTGCTATAAATTTTAAGGGCATTATGACCTATAAGGCTAATCTCAATTCCCCAAAATCTCTTTTAGCATATTTGAGATTCTGCGTCCATCAGCGACTTGGCGTAAATCTTGCGTTTTAGCCATTACTTTGCCTAAATCCTTTTGGCTACTCGCACCAACTTCAACAATAATCTTTTGAAGCTCAGCGCGTAAGGCTTCGTCATTTATTTGTTCTGGCAGATATTTTAAAATAATTTGCATTTCTTTGGATTCTTTTTCAAACAAATCTTCTCGCCCAGCACTCTTATACGCATTAGCCGCATCTTCGCGCTGTTTGTAGGCAGTTTGTAGAATCTTAATGATTTTTGCATCATCAAGATTCTCGCGCGTATCGACTTCAACTTGCTTTATGGCAGCATTTAGCATACGAATTGTATCGCGCAAAAATACATCTTGATTTTTCATTGCTTCTTTAAGGTCATTATTTAATTTTTCTTTAATTTTACTCATTATGTCCCCCTATGGTTTGGAATAAGCTTTGCTTAGAATTATACCAAAACAGCACTCAAAAGGGAATAAGAGGAATCTAATATGAAAAGGATTTGCGTTATTTTAGGAATAGCAAGTATTGTGATGGGTGTTGAGCCACAGATGAATTTTAACCCGCCAGATTATGTAGAAGAAATGCCAAGCAAGGAGTTTCTACCCTCACCTGCACAAGCAGGAAGTTTATTTGGGCAGGGTGAGAGACCGCTTTTTGCTGATAGAAGGGCTATGCGTCCAAATGATTTAATCACAATCAACATCGAAGAAAGCTCAAACGCAAGCCTCTCAAGCTCTAAAAACTACACCCAGACAGCAAACGGCACAACAAACCCGCCAACAATCACTTATAATGGCGAAAATGAGCACACCCAAAACACAACCCAAGAACTCAATGAACAGAGTAATTACTCCTTCACTACAACTGCCAATAACTCAAACTTCGCAGGAAGCGGTCAGCAAAGCCGAAATGATACGCTTAGATTCTCAATCACAGCACGTATTTTAAAGGTTTTAGAAAATGGCAATTATTTTGTGTATGGGCATAATGAAGTGTTAATCGATGGCGAAAAGCGCTTGGTTACAATTAGTGGCGTGATTCGTCCTTATGACATCGCGCGCGATAATACTATTTCATCTAAATACATCTCAGATTCTAAAATCGCTTATGTAAGCATAGGCTCAATCGGCGCGACAAACCACAAAAAAGAAGCCACAAAAATTATGGAATCTCAGTATCCATTTTAATTCTAGCGATGAAGGCTGTTTGTATCATCCCAGCGCGAGGCGGAAGCAAAAGAATTCCACATAAAAATATCAAAGACTTTTGTGGCAAGCCAATCATTGCTTATTCCATCACAAACGCGCTAAAATCTAGAATATTTGATGAAGTGATAGTTAGCACAGATGATGAGCAAATCGCTAAAATTGCGTGCGATTATGGCGCAAAAGCGCCATTTGTGCGACCTAAAGAATTAAGCGATGATTTTTGTGGCACTTTGCCTGTGATTTCACATGCGATTAAGAATCTAGAGATCCCAGAATATAGCGTGGTTTGTTGCTTGTATCCTACTGCGCCACTTATAGATTCTAGTCATATTTTACAAGCCTTTAGCGTGCTAAAAGAGAATCAAAAAGCGCATTATGTATTTTTTGCCACAGCTTTTGAGAAGAATCCTTATCGTGGATTTTGCATTGATAAAAATGGTGGTGCAAATTTGCTTTTTCCACAATTTCAGAATACACGCACCCAGGATTTAGATCCTATATATAGCGATGCGGGAGTGCTTTATTTTGGATTTGCAAAAACTTTTACTTCAGAGATTCCAATATTCTCACCAGAATCTGTCGCGCTAATTTTAGATTCTAAAATGGCTTGCGACATCGATACGATGCAAGATTGGGAAGTAGCTCAAGAAAAATATAAGCACTTATGTGCTTTAAAAAGACAGTGAGTTTAAGTGTGAATATTGGTGTTTTTAGTAGTTGGGGAGAGAGTGCTGGTAGCGGGCATTTTATGCGCAATTTTAGGCTTATTTCATATTTTAAGCTTTTAGATAAAACGCAGTTTTTTAATAATTACAATAAAAAAGCGCTTATTGATGAGGTGGAGTCGCATTTTATCAATTGGCTTGATATAAGCACATTTAGTGAGGCAATAAAGCCATTTTCACATATTATTATCGATAGTTATAAGGCTTGTGATTGGCATTATAAAATGGCAATTAAGGATTCTAAAAAGCTTTTAATATTTGATGATTTGTTTTTGGATTATCCTTTGGAAGCGTTTGTGTTAAATGGCGCATTTGGCGCAGAATCTAGAATCCACAATTCTATAAATTGCTCTACAAACCTCTTTTTTGGCGCGCAATATAACCTCACCCCTCAAATTTTTAAGCAAAATCGCAAGATTAATAAAGATATAAAAAATGTGCTTATTTGCTTTGGTGCGAGTGATAGTGCAAATTATACAAGCTTCGTGCTAGAATCTATGGCTTTTAGCTCTTTAAAGCCTTGTGCGCTAGAATCTTTAATAGATTCTAAAACACTGCAAAATGCGCATTTTCACATAGTTTTAGGCGCGTTTAATGCAAATCAAATAAATAAAAATGTGCTTTGTAATATCAAGCACACAATTTATCAGAATCTAGATTCTACAAATTTAGCAAATCTTATGGCACGATCAGATTTAGCCATTAGTGCGGCTGGACAGACATTATATGAGATTGCTTTAAGCGGGCTGCCAAGCCTAGTTTTCATAACTGCTGAGAATCAAAAATTCCAAGCAAGCATATTAAGCGACCTAAATGGCGTAAAAATCACAGACAAGCAAAATTTCATAAGCGATTTTGGCGCTCTTAGCTTTGATAAAAGAGTGCAAATGAGCGAGGCTTTAGGGAGATTAAGTATCGGCACAAAGATTAGTGAGATTGCTAGATTTTTTAGAGAAAGTTAAGGTATTTATTTTGTCCTTTAGATATAAAACTTCTTGTGGTTTATGTGGTTTTAAAATAAAACTGCTATAATCTCAAGTTCTAAAATTCCATTCCAAAAGCTTTAAGGATGTGAAATGTCCGTAAAATCAATCAATCAAGATCTTGAAGAATTATTTAAAGAAGCGGATCAAAAAATGATCTCTCACGAAAGTATAGCCCAAATTCTTAAAAAGCCACCGACCCAAACCCAAGTAAAGAAAATCCAAGAATTAGCTAAAAAGCATAAATGCCAGCTTGTGAGTGCTTCAGAGCTTGCCAAAACGTTAAATACCAAAGATAAAATCAAGCTTGAGGAAGAGCGTAAAAAGATTCTAGATGAAGAGCTTGAGAGTGAGTTTGACTTTATGAAAGAGCGTGAGCTGCTTGAGTGGAGCAGGAGTGATAGTCCTGTTAGGATGTATCTTCGTGAAATGGGGCAAATTGAGCTTCTCACAAAAGATGAAGAAGTAGAATTTAGTAAGCAAATTGAATTGGGTGAAAATATCATTCTTGATGCGATTTGCTCTGTGCCGTATTTGATTGATTTTATCTATGATTATAAAGAGGCTTTGATAAATCGTGAAAGACGCGTAAAAGAGCTTTTTAAAAGCTTTGATGATGAAGATAGTGAAGATGAAGATGGGTTTGATTCGGGTGATGAGATTGATGATGAAAGCGAAGATTCCAAGCAACCTGCCCCCAAAAGAGACCAACGTCGCGTAGAAAAAGTTCTCAATAGTTTTAAAGCCCTTGATAAAGCAAAAAAAGAATGGCTTAAATTCCTAGAATCTGAGCGCAGCAAAGATGAAGATGAGCTAATGTATATTCTGACTTTAGCACATAAAAAAGAGATTCTAAAAGAAAAACTTCTTGATTTAGGACCGACAAGCAAGCTTATCAATGAAATCGTCAAAGCTATGGAAAATAGCCTTAAAAGCGATGATGGATTTGAGCGAGAGCTAAAAAGGCTAGAATATAAATTGCCACTTTTTAATGAAGCTCTTTTAGAGAATCATAAGCATATTTTAGAGAATATCACAAATATGTCGCGCGAAGAGATTGCTGCTGCTGTGCCTGAGACGACGATGGTTAGCGTGTATGTCGAGCTTAAAAAACTTTTTCAGACCAAAGAAGCAAGCGATGGTGGGTTTGATTTAGACCCAGAGAAGCTAAAAGAGATTTTAGAGCAAATCAAGCGCGGAAAGTCAATCTCTGATAAAGCCAAAACCAAAATGGCACAATCTAATTTACGCCTTGTAGTGTCGATTGCTAAGCGCTATACAAATCGAGGGTTACCATTTTTGGATTTGATTCAAGAGGGTAATATCGGGCTTATGAAGGCTGTGGATAAGTTTGAATACAAAAAGGGCTTTAAGTTCTCAACCTATGCAACTTGGTGGATTCGGCAAGCAATCTCACGCGCAATTGCCGATCAAGCACGCACAATTAGGATTCCAATCCATATGATTGAGACAATCAATAGAATCCACAAGATTATGCGCAAACACATCCAAGAAACAGGCAAAGAGCCAGATGTTGAAACCATCGCAAAAGAAGTAGGCTTAAGTGTAGATAAGGTTAAAAATGTCATTAAAATAACCAAAGAGCCAGTTAGCCTTGAAGCACCGATTGGAAATGATGATGATGGGAAGTTTGGGGATTTTGTCGAGGATAGAAGTAGTATGACGCCAATAGAGTATATCCTTAAAGAAGATTTACGTGCACAAATTGATGATGTGCTCGATCAGCTTAATGAGCGTGAAAGAGCGGTGATCAAGATGCGCTTTGGGTTGCTTGATGATGAAAGCGATCGCACGCTAGAAGAAATCGGCAAAGAGCTAAATGTTACAAGAGAACGCGTGCGGCAGATAGAATCTAGCGCAATCAAAAAACTTAAACACCCAAAAGTCGGACGCAAGCTTAAAAACTATATAGAAGAATAATTATAGTAAATGCTTGAAAGATTAAAGCATAATATCCGTAGCAATAAGATTCTAGGTCGTTTATGCAGCTACCATACATTGCTACTTATTTCTTCTATTGCACTAGTTGGATTCTATAATGCTTCATTTTGGCGCGTTATAACGCCAGATATTTCACAATATCTAGGCAATATCGGTTTTGTGATTTTGCCTTTGGTTTATGTACTAATATTATGGGGAGCTTGTGAGATACTTTGCGCGCGTGCGAGCACTAAGCTATTTTTATCGGTGATTTTTGTTATTGCTGGTGTAAGTAGGTTTTTTATGGATTCTATGGGGATTGGAATCAATGTATCAATTATAGAATCTGTTTTTAATACAAACATCCGAGAAAGCAAAGACTTCGTTACCATAAGTTTTTTAGCACATATTGCTTTGTTTGTCTTATTGCCATTAGTGATCATTTTCTTATTTCCCATAAAAATAAAATCCAATAAAGAATCTGTAGGATTTTACGCGTCTAGCCATAATAATACAAATATTATCCCCCCCCCCCACCATCATATAAACTCGCTTCATTGCATTAAAATAAAATTAAGCTTAATCATAGGCATTATTATTGCGATTGTGGCAATGTATGGGTTTTATGGCAAGGATATAGTGTTTTTGTTTAAGAAGCATAATTGGGTTTATGTGCGCACTTTGCTAAATCCAATGGCGCCAATTAGTGCAACCATTGATTATGCTTATGATAGAATCTCGTTGTCTAAAGGTTTTAGACATATCGCTGTGGATGCGCACACAGAATCTAGAGGTATGGTATTTGTGCTAGTCATTGGAGAATCTGAACGCGCAGCAAATTATCCACTAAATGGCTATGAGCGTGATACAACTCCATATAGCAGAGATTTTGGAGAGTTTGTGAATTTTTCTAAATTTTATTCTTGTGGTGTGATTACAGCAATCTCTTTGCCTTGTATGCTAACGCCAATTGCAAGTAAGGACTATAACAATCGCAAATTATCTTACCACACTGAAAATCTATTAGATGTAGCACTGAAGGCTGGATATGAAGTGTATTGGGTAAGCAATAATGGTGGTAGTTGTATCGGTGGTGTGTGTGATAGGTTAAAACCTCAAAATATCACATATTATAATAAAACTAGCGATCTTGATAGCGATATGCTGCCCCATATACAGAAATTGATAAATAATGCTTCAGGGCTTACCCTAATTGTAGTAAATTTGCTAGGTAGTCACGGTGCACGATATGATTTACGCTATCCAAAACACTTTGAGGTATTTACACCTGTATGCAAGCGAGATGATATTCAAAAATGCGATAAAGCACATATAATCAACGCTTATGATAACTCATTACTACATACAGATTTTTTTATAACCCAAATAGCTAGAATGCTAAAATCCAAGATAAACTCTAAAAATTCTTATTTACAAGCTGGGCTATGGTTTATAAGCGATCACGGTGAGAGTTTAGGGGAAATGGGGCAGTATATGCACGGCGGTTTTCCTTATGCCCTCGCATCAGATTATCAAAAGCACATTCCATCAATGATTTATCTCTCTAATGCTTCCATGCGTGATAAACTAAAATCTAGCACTACAAAAACATTAAATCACGATTATGTATTTCACACGATATTACGCCTACTTGAGATAAAAACAAATATTTATGACAAAAGGCTTGATATTATCGAGCAGTGAGCACAAACTAGAGCCAACAAAGACTCCTAAACAACAATACATTTATTAGCTTTAAAGGTTATTTTTTATCTAATTGCATTTATTAAGATTTGGAGGTCATTATGGCTTGTGTTTTGCAGATTGGTGCGGGTGGTGTTGGTGGAGTTGTGGCGCATAAATGTGCGATGAATAGGGATGTTTTTACGCGCATTGTGCTTGCCTCAAGAAATATTTCTAAATGCCAAGCAATCGCAGATTCTATCCGCGACAAAGGTTTAGGCGAGATCGAGATAGATTCTGTGGATGCGGATAATGTCGATGAAGTCGTGGCTTTGATAGAGAAATATAAGCCTTTTTTAGTCATCAATGTCGCGCTTCCTTATCAGGATTTAAGCATTATGGAAGCGTGCTTGCGCACAAAGACGCATTATCTAGATACTGCAAATTACGAGCATCCAGATTCTGCGCACTTTGAGTATAAGGAGCAGTGGGCGTATGATGCGCGCTATAAGCAGGCGAGAATCTTCGCACTCCTAGGAAGTGGCTTTGATCCGGGCGTAACAAATGTGTTTTGTGCGTATGCGCAAAAGCACTATTTTGATGAGATTCATAGCATTGATATTTTGGATTGTAATGCAGGCGATCACGGATATGCGTTTGCGACTAATTTTAATCCAGAGATTAATTTGCGCGAAGTTAGCTCAAAAGCTCGTTATTGGGTTAAAAAAGATTCGTCTTTGGGTGATCATTTGAACGATTTTGAAAAATTTGAGAATTCGCAGACTTCAAGTCTAGCCTCATCCTCAAATTTTTCAAAAAGCCTTCAAAGCACCACCGCAAATACTAGAATCTATGAAAACGACATTATAGAATCCAACCTATCATTAAATCCAGATTTGCAAAAAGACTCTATCTATCGCAAGTTTGAGCGCGAAGAGAAGCATTTCAAGCTAGAATCCAACACACAAGATTTAAAAAATGAAAGCTACTTTGGCGGGCAATGGCGTGACATTCCGCCACTTGCCTTAATGAAAGAGTGGAATTACCCAGAAGTTGGCGTGAAAAATAGTTATCTTTTATATCACGAAGAGCTAGAATCTTTGATTCGTAACATCAAAGGCTTGCAAAAAATCCGCTTTTTTATGACCTTTGGTGAGAGTTATTTAACGCATATGAAGTGTTTGGAGAATATCGGGCTTTTACGCGTGGATGAAGTGGAGCATAACGGACATAAAATCGTGCCAATCCAAGTGCTTAAAACGCTTTTGCCAGATCCCGCATCTCTCGCACCTCGCACGAAAGGGCAAACACACATCGGCTGCTATATCAAAGGTATCAAAGATGGCAAAGAGCGCACAATCTACATTTATAACATCTGCGATCATCAAGAGTGCTTTAAAGAAGTTAGCGCGCAAGGCGTGAGCTATACGACTGGTGTGCCAGCGATGATTGGGGCGAAATTAATTTGTGAAGGTAAATTTGGCATTAATAGCAATTCGTCTCTTGCGCAATCTTTGAATGATTTCAGCGGTTCGGCTCGGTCATTTGCGTCTAGCAAACTCCCTTCGCCTCACCTTGAAAAACATTCAAATCTTGCTCAAGATACTAGAATTGCAGAATCTAATAATTTAGAATCTGACTATATAAAAGCAAGACTTGCTCTAAATGCTGATATGCCAGCAGGAGCAGAATCTCAAGGCATAGATTCTCACAATGGAGCTGGCGTGTGGAATATGGAGCAAAATAACCCAGATCCTTTTATGGCTGAGCTAAATAAGCAAGGCTTGCCTTATGTCGTGCTTGAGATAGATTCTAACGGAGAATCTAAAGTGCTAGAAGATGGAAGGAAAAATAAATGACTTACAGAATCTATTTGTTAAGCATAGTTTGTTTTGTATTTAGCGGTTGTGCCACAGCTTATTATTCAACTTCAGCAGATCCACAAGTTGTATTTAATAAACAAGAGCCACTAACTATTTATACAGATAAGAATCCAAGCGTTTCTGATAAGAAGTTTGCAATCTTATTGGGAGAATTAATGGCTAAAGAAGGATTTCAAATAAGCGGGTTTAATACATCAGACAAAACACTCCTTGTGGAATAACCTTTTCAATAGATACAAGTTCATCTACATATACAGGAAGCTATCATCACACAACATATCATACACAAACAACATATATTCCCGGTTCATATTCTGGGCATGGTTTTAATCCGGGCAGAACGATTAGAACGCAAGTGCCAACGACACACACTTATTATTACACAGGAGTAATAGTGAGTAAAGATATCGGTGTAAGTATATTTTGCAGAGATAAGGCGGGAGAGAGATCTCAAATTTGGTTTGGATTTATGAGCGCTAATATCAATAATTATGAAAAACATAAAGAAAATGCCTTAATAAATTTAATCAGACTTATGGGACAAGATTTTAAAGGTGATTTAAACATTAGCTATATTCCAGAAAATTAAGGCATAACAATGGAAAGATATTTAATTAGAAAATTACTGCGGTTTTTGTTTCGAGCTATTTTTGGAACAAGCAAAAGAACATACAAAAAATCATATAAAGATTCTAATTCCTATAAAAGATAAAATAGACTTCTTTATTCCGCGATGAATTTTATCTTCGTTAGATTCTGATTTATCGCAGATTCTAAAATCAAAAGTTCTAGCATTTGTGGTATAACTGCGCAAGTTTGAAATTTTAGGTGAGGTTAGCGCACTTAGCGTGCGTTCCTCTTGTAAAAATTTTTAATTTTATCGCATTGCAATCCAAAGGTGAATTTCCTAGATTTTAGGCATCATTATTGCTACTTAAGCATTCCTTAGCAATCATCTTTGCCTTCATCAACGCCTCATCAATCTTTGTCTTATCTTTCCCTCCAGCTGTAGCAAAATCCTCCTTCCCACCGCCATTTCCATCCAAAATTAAAGCCACTTCTTTAATCCACTCATTTGCCTTAAGTGGCGCATTTTTTATTCCAGCTGCAAGCATAATCTTATCGCTAGATTCTGTAATCAACAAAATCGCCACAGATTCTAACTCATTTTTTGCTTTATCTACGATGCTTTTAATATCGCCTTCTTTGATTTGAAGTACGATTAGCTTTGTGTGCCCAATTTGTTCAAATTCTAGGCTTTTTATATTTTGTTCAGCTTGAGAGGCTTTATCTTTAAGCTCTTTTAGCTGCTTTTTAAGCTTATCAATTCCTGCGATGAGATCTTGGGCTTTTAGACTTTCTTTTGCAATTTTTAGCTGCTCTATCGCGCTTTTAGCATATTCATATCCTGCCTTGCCACAAATCGCCTCAATACGCCGCACACCACTACTCACGCCACCTTCTTTAATGATATAAAAGCTTCCGATGTGTGCTGTGTTTTTGATATGTATCCCGCCACAAAGCTCAATAGATTCTCCAAGCTTAACCACGCGCACGTTATCGCCATACTTCTCGCCAAAAAGTGCAATCGCACCCTTCGCTTTGGCTGTATCAATATCCATAATCTCACATATTTGCTCATTTGCCTGCAAGATTTGCGCATTTACATCAGATTCTATATTCCTTAATTGCTCATCATTTAGCGCTTTGGGATGAGAGAAGTCAAACCTCAAGCGATTAGATTCTACCAAGCTTCCAGCTTGCGTGATATGCGAGCCTAGAATCTTACGCAATGATAAATGCAAAAGATGTGTAGCTGAGTGATGCTTAGCAATCTCATAGCGCGAGCTATCAACTTCTATTATCACGCTTTGCCCAGAGTGAAGATCTATATTACACAAAATGCTAGAAATATTAAGCCCAAAGTATTTTTTCGTATCAGTGATGCTTGCAATTTTCCTGTGATTAGAATCTAGCAGCACGCCTTTATCGCCAATTGCCCCGCCAGATTCTGCATAAAGAGGCGTCTTATCAAAAAGCACATAACCTTGCGCGCCCTTTGGTAGAGAATCTATGTGTTTGAAGCTAGAATCTAGCAAGGCTAGAATCTTAGATTCTGAACTCATCGCTTCATAGCCGATAAATTCATTCTCGCCAAACTCTTCTAGTAGCTCTTTAAAATCACCTAACTTTTGCGCATCACCACTTCCTTTCCAGCTTGCTTTTGAGCGTGTTTTCTGCTCATTCATACACTGCTCAAACTTGCTAATATCAACCTCTAGATTCTCACTTCTTAACATATCTTGAGTCAAATCAAGCGGGAATCCATAAGTATCATAAAGCTTAAATGCAACATCTCCGCTAAAGAGAAGCCCTTTAGAATCTAGCAAAGTTTGAAGCTCTTTATAAAATAAGCTCATCCCAGAATCTATCGTCTCAAAAAAGCGCTCTTCCTCACCCTTGCATTGCTGGATTATGTGATCTTGGTTTTCTTTAAGGTAAGGATAAGCTGCTTGCATACTTTCACACACAGCCTTAATAACTTTATGTAAAAACGGCTCTTTAAGTCCTAAAAGATAGCCGTGTCGCACAGCCCTGCGCAAGATTCTACGCAACACATAGCCTCTTCCTTCACGCTCAAAATACACACCTTGCGCGAGGAGAAATACCACACTTCTTGCGTGATCAGCGATTACGCGAAAGCTTGCTTGGGTTTCTTTAATGGCTTTGGTTTGTTTTTCATTGTAACTTTTGTTTAAAAATTCATCATCACTAACATATTGTCTTTGCGTTAGGTTCTCTATCTCACGCATTAAAGGAGCAAAAATTGAAGTATCAAAGTTGTTTATTTTACCTTCTTTTAATGCGATTATGCGCTCTAATCCCATTCCTGTATCAATGCTAGGCTTTGGCAAAGGCGATAGCTTTCCGCTACTATCGCGCTCATACTGCATAAATACAAGATTCCAAATTTCTAAAAATCTATCGCCCTCACCGACAAAATAATCCTCCTTAGAGTTAAAAAACTTCTCGCCTTGATCGATATAAATCTCACTGCAAGGTCCGCAAGGTCCGATATCACCCATTTGCCAGAAATTATCTTTATCGCTCATTTTGGCTATTTTTTTAGGATTGACAAACTTACTCCAAATTTTATAAGCTTCTTTATCATCCTTATGCACGCTAATATAAAGCTTTTCTTTATCAAAATTTAAAACCTCTGTGACAAACTCCCACGCATAAGCAATCGCTTGCTCTTTAAAATAATCCCCAAAGCTAAAATTCCCAAGCATCTCAAAAAGCGTGTGATGCCTAGCAGTATAGCCGACATTTTCTAAATCATTATGCTTTCCACCTGCGCGCATACAGAGTTGTGAGCTTGTGGCTCGTGGGGGGTTTGGTATGGATAGCTTGCCAGTGAAAATATCCTTAAATTGCACCATTCCGGCATTTGTAAAAAGCAAGCTTGCATCATCAGGCACTAAAGGCATAGAATCATAAATCTTATGCCCTTTATTTTTGAAAAATGAGAGAAATTCTGAGCGAATATCCATAAATAAGACCTTTACAGATAAATTTAAGCAAAGATTGTAGCAAATACTTGCTTATTCTAAGGCATACTTTTTAGATTCTAGAATCAAACCGTGCTACTGTCAAAGCTTTTTATTGTGCTTAATTGTGTTTTAGAGATGTTTATCCGCGATAAAAATATCAAGCGGATAGTTTTTTCCAGATCTTTTTAAATCGATATATGCCTTAATTTGTAAAAACTCCTTATCATCCCTTTTGATTTCATCTAAAGCCTTATCAACCATCTCAAGCTCAAGAAGCGTAAATAAATGTGCTTTTTGTGCATGAGAATCTAGGCTTGCTAAATCCGCAAAAAACCGCACCCATTTGTCTGGCTCTAGCTTTGATTGTAACATTTTAGCAAGCTTCACATAATCTATTGGCTTAAAATCCGCCACCTTGCAATATTCGCTAATCTGCATAGAATCTAGTCCTGCATCCGTGCCATCATAAGTTTCAATGATCTTATAGATGAGTGTTTTATCTAGACAATCTTTTGCCAAATCAAGCGCTTTTTGCATATCTTTATCTTTTTTAGAATCACATATCGCATTGAGTGCAAATCGCTTAATTTCGGTAGTCTTGCTAGAATCTTTGAGAATCTCTAGAGCATTTTTGTTGCTTTTTAAAATGTAATTCTTGTCATTAAGCGCATCAAATTCCGCAAAGCCATATTTTTTAATATCTTCGACCTCGCCATTTTGGACATTAACAAGCAAAGAGAATATTTTATCAATCTTTGTATAGCCAGATTCTTGACTGCATAGATTTGGCTTGAGATCATATCGTTGCAGGATTTTAGAGAGTTTGGCAAGATTTTGGTTTTTAATTTTTGAGGAGTAATTTTTGGTGATGATTTGCTTAATGAGTGTATCAAAGTCCCTATTATCCGTGCTTTTCTCTATAAATAGCCTCACCCAAGAAATAAAGAGAAATATAACCGAATAGATAAAAAACACCCCGATAATAAGGCATATCCAAAGTGCTACAGGAAGTGGGAATCCAAGCCCTATATCATAGTTCTCTTGCGTGATGCCATAGACGATAAGAAAAACCGTCGCTAAAAAAACAATAGAAAACACGATATAATATTTAAGCTTCATTGCATTTCCTTTTTTCTTTATCAAGTTTGGCTTTTTTATCTTTCTCATAGATCTCGCGGCAAACGATACAGAATCTCGCGTGAGGTTTCGCTCTCAATCGTTCTTCATCAATCATATCATCGCACATCTCACAGATTCCATAAATACCTTGTGCTATTTTCCACAAGGACTTTTCGATCTCTTTTAGCTCTTGTGTGTATTTCTCAATCAATAATGTATCAAGCCGTCCTTGCATAGAAGCTGAGATTACATCGCTATCATCTTTTAGCGTGTTTGAATTTATGATTTTAATATCAGAATTATGCGAATGTAAAATCTCTAAAAGCGTGTCTTTTCTTTTTTGAAGGGTGTTTTTAAATGATTTTAGATTCTTCAAAAGTTTTCCTTATTTATGATATGGATGGTTGTTAATAATGCTTAATGCGCGATAAATCTGCTCTAGCAATACAATTCTAGCAATCTTATGTCCTAAAGTGAGATACCCCAAACTCAAACAAAAAGCAGAATCTAAAAACTTCTGCTCAAAGCCAAATGCACCGCCGATGAAAAACTGCACTTGGCTTTGATTCTCAAAAAGCTTAGCAAAGCCAAATGTATCAAGCATTTTTCCTTTTGGATGTAAAGCAATATTCAAGCCTTTTGAAAGAAGTGGTAGAAATACCTTTGTGTATGACTCTTGAGCAACTATACTTGATTGCTTTTGAGCAGTGTTTATTTCTTGATTAAAAATATCTTTAATCACAACTTCGGTGCCAAACTGCTTGCATTGCTTTTGGTAACGAAGCTCGATAGATTCTAGCTTTGAGATTCTAGAAATGGTGTAAAGTAGAATTTTCATAGCCATCAGGATTGAGATATAAGCTTAAATCGCTTAGCGTTTTTCTTAGATTCTGCCTATGCACGATCATATCAATTAGCCCGTGTTCCAGTAAAAATTCAGCTGTTTGAAACCCTTCAGGTAATTCTGAACCTATGGTTTGTTTTATCACTCTAGCGCCAGCAAATCCTATCATTGCTCCCGGTTCAGCAATAATCACATCCCCTAAAAACGCAAACGATGCACTAACCCCACCAAAAGTAGGATCTGTCAAAACAGAAAAAAATGGCAAGCCATTTTGGGAGAGTGCATTAAGTGCTGCTGAAGTTTTTGCCATTTGCATAAGCGAATAGGTGGATTCTTGCATCCTAGCACCACCGCTTGTAGAGACGATAACTAAAGATTGTCGCTTTTGGATAGCACGATTGATAGCACGTACAATTTTTTCACCCTCAACAGAACCTAAACTCCCACCCATAAAGGCAAAGTCAAATACCACAATTTGCATTGGAATGCGATTTATAAGTCCCTCGCCAGCGATGACTGAGCTTGGACGACCGGTCTTTTGGGCATATTTTTTAATGCGCTGCTTATAGCTCTCTTTATCCACAAAATTTAGTGGATCAACTGGTGCTAGATTCTTATCAAATTCTACAAAACTATCTCCATCGCATAATAGCGTTATGCGATCTTGTGCTGAGATTCTAAAATGATAACCACATTTTGGGCACACTTGACCTTGAGCAGCAACCTCCTTGTAATAGATAAGAGCTCCGCACCCAGTGCATTTAACCCAATGCGTAGAAGTGTCTTTTGCACTTCGCTCTTCATCGCGCTTTAGATTCTTTAAAAACTCAACAAACCCCATTAGCTGCCCTTATTATTGTTATTGAATAATTTTTGCTATCATACCAAAAACTTCCTTATTTTGACTCACAAGAAGAAAATCTTTTTTATGTAATATCTCTAATCTTCTACACACAAACAATCCAGCCTTGCAATCATATTTACGAATCTTTCCACTAAATAACATAAAATTATTCTCCAAAGCATATGCTAAAGAGAGAGCACTAGCACCCAAAGATCGAAATTTTAAATCTTTTTTATAAAATTTTTTTGCTATTTTTGGATTGCTATATGCTTTCTCAAAAATTCCACATTTTGGCGCACTAATTCCAATTGGGATTTCTTTTTGGCTAAAGATATTAAGCTTTTTTGGGGTTTTTAAGGAGGTGCTATCATAGAACACCTCAGCTGTACAAAAATTAATAATTCCAGCTTCTTGCACAACTCTATTTTTATCACACAACGCCAAAGAAGCACCATAATATGGAATATTAGAGAGATAATTATCGCTTCCATCAAGTGGGTCAAGTATGATTGTCTTAGAGATTTTAGATTTTGGACTTTTGATTTTACCTGATTCTTCAGAATCCAGATGCGCCACAGATAGCAAATACTTCTTAAAAACCCCTTCACAGAATAAATCCGCCCCTGTGCTTACATCACCCCCTGCACCCTTTTTATATATTTTTAGCAAACTCTCTTTTCGAGTAACAAGTGCAGGGATAATCTCTTTTGAAGCTTTGAGTATCATTTCTAAAAATTCACTCATCAATTTTCCTAGAATTGGATTTGGGAATGTATTGTATTTAGTTTTAGATTAAGCAAACTTTAGAGAGAATCTTAAGAGATTTTAAGGGGCAAAATGCAAGGCTACATTCTATCCACACGCAAGCAAAAAAATGAAGACTTAATCGTAAAAATTCTCACATCAGAATCTATCTTTGATCTCTATCGCTTTTATGGTGCTAGGCATCCTATCGTGCATATCGGGCATAAGATTGACTTTATAAGCGAGTATAATGGATTATTTATGCCAAAATTGCGTAATATCATTCATCTTGGCTTTAGCTGGGAGAGAGATCTTGAGCGTGTGTATGTGTGGCAAAGGTTTATTGAGCTTTTAAACGCTCATTTAAGGGATATTCACGAGATAGATTCTCATTATTTTAGAATCCTAGATTCTGGAGCATATAAACTTCTCAAACAAAATCCGTTGCGTGTAGCATTAGAGATGTATACAGAAATCCTACAAAGCGAAGGTCGCCATCACTTAAATGAAAACTGCTTTTTGTGCGGAGAGCAAATGAGTGATGATGAGATTATTTTAGTGCAAGGATTCTTATGTGCGCATATGCACTGCACTCAAGGTATCAAAATCAATAAAGATAAAATCAAGCACCTTCTCTCAAATGCCAGTAGCATAACACTCAATGATGAAGAGATCACAAAAGCTTATCAAGTGCTGCTTTTAGGAATGTGATTTACTTTTAAGGCTTTCTTGAGTAGAATCCTAAAAATTTTAAAGGATTTATGTGCAAACTCTTTGGCTTTTAGTATTGACGATGATTCTTGGCTCTTGTGCTATGCCTCCTAAGCCAAATTCTGCAAATCCTGCTACTTTGAGCATAAATTTTTACAGCGAAATTAAAAATAAAAAAAACACAAAGCAAATCTCAGCACTCACATACTGGCGCAAATTAAATCCTGATGGCACAAAAAGCGAGCCTTTCGCACTAGGTGGGGCAAATGCCTTCTGGCGCGCACTCAATACTTCAAGCTTCAAAAAAGCTAAGCTAGAGCGTATCACCCTAGATTCTGGTGTGTATTATTTGGATTCTTTTGAGTTCATAGACCCTAGCAATAAAAATATCATCATATCTCAAAAAGGTAGCTATACAGAACGTAATGGCTGGGATGATAAAAAAAATATGCCACTTTTTTTTAGCATTGTGCTCAAAAGTGGGCAGAATCTCATTCTCCCACCTATACAAATCGCACTTAAATCTAGCGATGAGAATTTAGATTCTACTGATTTGGCACAAGATTCCAAAATGCCAGATTCTACGCCAAAAACCATTGAAAAAGAAAAATCCCAAAAAGATAGACCCAAAAAAAATATAATAGTATTTTATACTGCAGATTGTGAGGCTTTAGAGCATTTGCATAAGGGCGATGGATTTAAGCTAGAATGCAAGCAAGCAAAATCTATAGAATCCATTGTGGAATCTAAATTAGATTCTAGTGCCAATTTAGCTAAAAAATCCGATATAGAATCTAATGATTTAGATTCTAAAATGCCAAAATCTCACGTTGCCAATACAGAATCTAATCTAAATCAAAAGGAGTAAAATGGCTGAAGTAATCACGATAACATCTGGAAAAGGTGGTGTTGGGAAATCTACTGCTACAGCAAATCTAGCCGTAGGACTCGCTCAAATGCATACAAAGGTTGTTGCGGTTGATTTTGACATAGGGCTTAGGAATCTTGATATGATTTTAGGGCTAGAAAATCGCATAGTCTATGATGTAGTTGATGTGATGGAAGGTAAATGTAACCTCTCTCAAGCCCTAATCCAGGATAAAAAAACACCTACACTTTATTTTCTCCCAGCAAGCCAGAGCAAAGATAAGACAATTTTAGACAAAAGCAAAGTAAAAGCGCTAATTGAAGAGCTTAAAAAGGAGTTTGATTATATTTTGCTAGATTCTCCAGCAGGGATTGAAAGTGGGTTTGAACATTCGATATTTTGGGCAGATAGAGCGCTTATCGTGGTTACGCCAGAAGTTAGCTCTGTGCGTGACAGTGATAGGGTGATTGGCATTATTGATGCAAAATCCGATAAAGCTGCAAATGGAAGTAAAATCCAAAAACATCTCATCATCAATCGCATTAAGCCTGAGCTTGTAGAAAATGGGCAAATGCTAAGTGCGGATGATGTGCTAAAGATTCTAGCAATTCCACTTATTGGGCTTATCCCAGAAGATGAGAAGATAATCTCAGCGACAAATTGCGGTGAGCCTGTGGTTTATGATAAAAACAGCATAAGTGGCGAGTGTTATAAGCGTATAGCTAGGCGCATAGCGGGTGAGGAGGTAGAGTTTGTGGAGTTTAAATCACAAGGTGGAATCTTAAAGGCGTTTAAAAGGTTGTTTAAATGAGTTTATTTGATAACTTCTTGCATAAAAACACGTCTGCAAATATCGCTAAAGACCGCCTTATGCTTACTTTAGCCCACGAAAGAAGTGTTAAGATTCCATATATTGATGAGATGAAAAAAGAGATTCTAGAAGTTGTCAGAAAATATACCCATACCGATAAAATCTCAATTAAAGCTGATTCTAATCAAAATATTAACACCCTAGAAGTTGAGATTATTTTAGGTTAAGATATGGGTCAAAAAAGCATAAAATTTAGAATATTAAAAATTATTAGCACTTTGGTGGTGATGCTTGCAGTCGCGTTTATTGGCTATATGGGATATGATTTTTATAAAAAGCAAGAAATTCCAAATAAGCAAAAAATATCCACACAATCTCAACCCACAACATCAGAAGCCACTCAAGACAATCAAGAAGCCCAAATAGATTGGGCAAATATGCTTAACTCCCTGCAAGAAAACACAAAACCCACCAAAGAGTCAAAACCACAGATAAAAAAGCCTTATTTGGCTATTATTATGGATGATATAGCTTATTCTAATCAACTCAAAGATATCCAAAGTCTAAATCTGCCCATAACGCCTTCTTTTTTCCCTGTGAGCGAGGATTCTCCACAAACTGCTAAAATGGCAAAAGAAGTGCCATTTTATATGGTGCATCTTCCACTTGAAGCCCAAAACACACAAATCTCAAAACATTATTGGATAAAATCGCACTCCACACTGGAATCCATACGCGCCCAGATTGCTAAGATTAAGCAGGATTTTCCAAAGCTTGCTTTTATCAACAACCACACTGGTAGCAAATTTAGTGCAAATTACAACGATATGCTAAAGTTATTATATGTGCTAGAATCTTTTGGGATTGATTTTGTGGATTCTCGTACGACACCGCACACCACAGCCCCTGAGATTTATAAAAAGAGTGCACGTCCGCTGCTTTATCGAGATATTTTTCTTGACAATAAACAAAACCAAGATTATATTCATAAGCAAATCGAGCGAGCCATTGCAATTGCTAAGGAAAAGGGTTATGCTATAGCAATCGCACATCCACATTCTGTGACTTTTAAGGCGCTAAAAGAAGCTAGAGATATACTTTTAAGAGAAGTAGAGCTTGTATATATCAAAGATTTGCCAATTGCTAAAAACCGCCCACAGCTTAAAATCTCAATGCAAGATATTATTGACTCTGTTCGCCCAGTACCAAAAATAACCCCAGATACCGCTAAAAGCCACAATCTTATGGGTGTCTCATCTTTTGAGACCAAAAAGCAAAAGAAAGATAAAACCACACAAATTAAGCAATCTCCAAAAGAGATAACAGATTACAAACAAGATGAGGTAGAGGCTTTTATATCGGGTTGCCCTGAACTCCCTAAAACAAGCGCAGGGTTTATAGATTTGCACTGGGAGAGACAAAGCGATGATAACCAGCCAAAAGTTTCACCATCTTCTAAACAAAAAATAAGAGATTTTATCGAAATGGATGGCGATGAATAGCGGATTTGAGATTTACCCTCTTAAGCAAATCCCTTCACAGCTAAAGGTTATAGACTCTCCACCAAACACACTTTTTTACACTGGCAATACAAGTCTTTTAGAAATATTCCCAAAAGTTGCTATTGTAGGCACACGCCACCCAAACCACTATGCCAAAACCATAACAGCACTTTTAGCTAGAGAAATCCAAAAAGCTGGTGGTATAGTTGTAAGTGGTGGTGCATTAGGCATTGATATTATTGCCCATCAAAACTCTCTGTCACAAACTATCCTTATCTCTCCTGCAAGCCTTGATATAATCTATCCTGCATTTAATGCCAAAACTATTAAGCAAGTAGCGCAAAATGGCTTAATATTAAGCGAATACAAACATAGCCAAACCCCAAAAGCTTATGACTTCTTACATCGCAATCGCCTTGTAGTTGGCTTAAGCGATATAGTCATTATCCCTCAGGCTGATTTGCAAAGTGGCTCAATGAGTAGTGCTAGATTTTGCCTTAAGCAAAATAAGCCACTTTATGTTCTCCCGCATCATATCGGCGAGAGCGAGGGCACACAAAGCCTGCTAGAGCAAGGAAAGGCAAAATGTATTTATAACATTAAACATTTTTTAGAATCTATCGGATTTGGCACAGAATCTAGTGTGGATTCTAGCGCAGAATCTAAAGATGAGATTTTAGAATTTTGTAAAAGTAATCCAAGCTTTGAAGAGGCGATGTTGCGCTTTGGTGATATGATTTTAGAATATGAGCTTGAAGGTAGAATCTCACGTCAAAATGGACGCTTGATCGTGGCAAATTAAATGGAAAAAATTGTCATTGGCTGTGATGTCGGCTTAAAGCGCATAGGAATCGCACAAAAAATCCAAAACATCATCCTACCTCTTGCACCAATAATTCGTAAAAACCGCAATCAAGCTGCAAGAGATTTAAGCACACTTTTATATGAGAAAGGTGCTTGTGTTTTAGTTGTGGGAATCCCATATGGGCTTAAAGATATGCAAAAGCGCATTAGACATTTCATCTCCCTTATAGATTTTAGCGGACAAATTGTTTATATAAATGAAAATCTAACAAGCCTTGAGGCTTTAGATGATTTAAGGCATTTGCGCACAAAAAGCAAAATTAAAGCTCAAAAAAATGGCATTATCGACTCGCTTGCGGCTTGTAAGATTTTAGAGAGATACATTGACTGAAAATAGCACAAAGCAAGAATAGATTCTAATAAATGTGCCTTTGGGTGATTATTTGATAGATTGCTAGATTTTGAGGAATCATTACCGCTTAGGTAAGTCCTGCTTCCAAACGAAGTTTCTTTAGAAAATCTAGCAAAACTCCCAAAGCACCACCACAAATACTAGAATTTTGTTTTTAGAATCTGCAATAAAATTAGAATCCATAAAGGATATATGATTTTGAGCAAATTGAAAATCTCAGATTTTAGATTTTCGCAGAATCTAGAATAAACATAAGCAATTCTAAGATTGAGATGAGATCGTTGTTTTCGTAGTGCAGGATTAAGAGGGAGGGTTATAAACATAAAACCCCCTTACCAAGCACAGATTCAATAATTTATCGCTTAAAGCTAAAATGCTACATTCTCTCCACACCCTGCATAATAAAACACACTATATCATCTTTCCCAAATTTACTATACAAAATCTCACTCAACTCCACAGCCCTATCATAATCCACAAACAGCGAGAAACTCCCGGAATCCTTGCGCCCACTCACTTGCTCGTGCTCGCTTAAAAGCAAATTAATCGCAGCATATCTCGCACAATCCACATAATAAAAGTTATTGATATTTCTCTCTAAAAATGCATCTACGATGTGATCTTTTAGCCTACTGTCTGCATAGATTTGAAGCAAAACCATTTAAGCCCCCTAGATTCTGATACGCTTTGCGATGATTCTAAACATTACTGGCAAAAGTAAAAGTGTAAGTAAGCTTGAAGTTACTAATCCTCCAAGCACAACAATAGCTAGTGGCTTTTGCACTTCGCTTCCAACACCTTGAGAAAGTAGCATTGGGATAAGTCCAAATGCCGCGATAAATGCTGTCATTAAAATTGGGCGTAATCTTCGCTTAGCGCCCATCACAACAGCTTCATCGACACTTTTTCCTTGCTTTATAAGCTCTTTAAAATACCCAATCATCACAACGCCATTAAGCACAGCAATACCAAATAGTGTAATAAATCCAATACTCGCAGGCACAGATATATACTCACCAGATAAGAAAAGCGATATAAGCCCACCAGTTACAGCAAATGGAATATTTAGTAAAATCAATAGTGCTAAAGGAATGCTCTTAAATGTAAAATACAAAATAAAGAAAATCACTACAATGCTAATGGGAATAATCACGCCAAAACGTGCATTTGCTCTTTGCTGATTCTCAAACTGCCCGCCATAAGTGATAAAATAATTTTCTGGGAGCTTTATATTCTGGCTTATTTTTTGTTTGACTTCTTCTACGAATCCGCCCAAATCTCTGTGTTCGACATTACTGCGCACAACGCTCATTCTGCGGTTGTTTTCCCTCACTATTGTTACTGGACCATCAACTTCTTTAATCTCAGCAATCGAGCTTACAGGGACGATATTTCCTCTTGATGAGACCATCTCAAGTGCTTCTAGCTTTGTAATGTCATTTGAGATATCTTCTTCTTGGCGGATTATTACTGGGATTCTAGCCACGCCCATTGGGATATGAGAGACGATTACACCCTCTAAAGAAGATTTCATAAATTTAGAAAACTCATCCACAGAAATCCCGACATTTGACATAATATGCCGCTCAGGCGTTATGTGTAAATAATTTACCCCCTTATTTAAAGTGGTAAAAACCTCGCTAGATCCGCGCACACCCTCTATTATGGATTTAACTTCATTGCTTAAATCATTAAGCACATCAATATCATCACCAAAAATCTTAACTGCCAAATCCCCACGCACACCTGTAAGCATCTCTGAGATTCTCATATCAATTGGCTGAGTAAAGATAAAATTAATTCCTAAAAAGTTTTTGAGTGGTTCAGACATTTTGGCAATTAATTGCTCTTTATTCTTCACTTCCCACTGCTCTTTAGGATGAAATGAGATAAACATATCTGTCTGATTAAGCCCAGCTAAATCCAATCCAAGCTCATCAGAACCTGTCCTTGCTACAATCTCTTTAACTTCTGGAGTTGCTTGCATAATTGCTTTTTCGATTTTAAGTAAAAGCTCACGAGATTGATCTAGACAGATTGAAGGAGTTGTCTCAATTGTTAGCACGACATCACCTTCATCAAGAGTTGGCATAAAAGTCTTTCCTACAAAGCTAAAAAGCGATAAAGAAAACACTAAAAATGTAATCGCACAAATGATAACGACTTTACTATTTTTAAGGCAAAACTCAAGTGCTGGAGTATAGATTCTATGGAAGAATTGCGTGAGTTTGGTTTCTTTATGTTCTTTTACTTTTAAGATAAGCGAAGCCACAACTGGCACGATCGTGATAGAAAGCACAAGCGAGCCAAGAAGCGCAAACACGATGCTCTTCCCGAGTGGTGCAAACATCTTGCCCTCTAATCCTTCAAGTGTTAAAATTGGCACAAAAAATACAATTATAATCACAATCCCGCTTACAATTGAAACTGAGATTTCTTTACAGGCACGATACATTGCGTGAAGCTTTGTTGTGGTTGTGTTTGTGCTTAAGCGCTCAAAGGCATTCTCCACCACGACAACAGCAGAATCTACCAAGATCCCAATAGCAATCGCAAGCCCACCCAAACTCATTAAATTCGCACTCATTCCATTAAGACGCATACAAATAAACGCTACAGACAGCGCCAAAGGTAAGATAACACTCACGGCAATTGCTGCACGAATATCACCTAAAAATAAAAACAACAGCACAATAATGAGCACAATAGCTTCAACTAAAACCTTTGTGACATTATCAACTGCTTTTTGTGTGAGCTCTGAGCGATCGTAAAAGACATTTAAACTCACGCCTTCTGGCAAAAGTGGCTTAATTTCTTCGAATTTCTCTTTGATCGCCACAATTGTCTCTTTTGAGTTTGCACCTTTGAGTGAGAGTACCATCCCTTCTGTGGTCTCGCCAACTCCATTTTGCGTAACAAAGCCTAATCGCGTCATATAGCTTGTCGTCACATTAGCAAAATCCGCAATTTTTACAAAACCAGAATTTGTCTGCAAAGTGATAGATTCTATTTCTTTTGGAGTTAGGGCAGCATTTTGGATTTTGACTAAAAAGCTCTCACCATCTCGATCCACACGCCCTGCGCCATCATTTTTTAGACTAGCTTGCAAAGCAGATTCTAGCATAGTAATTGTTACACCAAGCCTTGCCATATCATTAAAATCTGGCACGACAACAAATGCCTTTGCAAAACCTCCTAAACTATTTACATCAGCCACACCTTTAATCGTGCGCACAGCCGGGCGAATCACAAAATCTAGCAATTGGCGCTTCTCGATATTTGGCAAATCCCCGTCGATAGTAAACATAAACATATCGGATAGTGGCGTAACAATCGGTGCTAATGAGACTTCTACGCCATCTGGTAAATCAGGCAAGGCATTACTTAAGCGCTCGCTTACCATCTGCCTAGCAAGATAAATATTCACCTTATCATCAAAATCTAGCACAATATCAGCTAGGGAGTATTTAGAATTTGATCTTAGAATCTTTTGATCTGGAAGTCCTTGAAGCTCTAGCTCTAAAGGGCGCACGGCACGCATTTCTACTTCTTCTGGTGTCATTCCAGGTGCTTTTATCGTTAAGCGCACTTGCGTGGATGATACATCAGGAAAAGCATCAATTGGGATACTAAAAAAGTTATATCCACCAAAGCCTAAAAGTCCAAGTGCTAGGATTATGACAATAATTCTTTGACGTAGTGAAAACTCAATGACTGTGGCCAGCATTACCACTTCCTATAGAATCTGAATCAGCCGATATACCAAAGTTATTTACAAGCCCTTTTAGCGGAATGAGCGCACCTGAAGCAATTTGTTCATTTCCTTTAAACCCCTTTGCATCAATGACAAAAGACTTACTACGCTTTTCTATAATGCGCACAGCTTTTGGCAAATAGCCGTTTTTGGTTTTAATAAAAATAAGATTGTCTTTTTCGTTTTTGATCACTGCATCTGAAGGCACGGCAAATGTGCCTTTGGGCTGCTCTCCTTTGATATAAATATCCACAACCTCGCCAACCCTAAAGAAATTTTCTTTTAAATTTGCAATAGCTGTGATTGAATTATTTGTCTTATCCACGACAACAGAGACATTTGAAATATCACCAACATATTGCCCCTCCTCACTATAAACTTTTGCGCCAGGCAAGACATAATCAGAAATTGAAAGTGGAATGCGAATTCTGGCTAAAAGATTATTGCGTTTAGAGATTCTTACATATGGTGTAAAAGCTGGAATCTTCTCGCCCGTCGTTTTAGGAGCAATTGATAAAATCCCGCTTTCTTTAGCAATAACTCTAAAGCCGTATTTTCCTGTGGGATTTTCTGGGTCAATCCCAAACAAAGCAAAAGTGCTTTTAAGCTGTGAGAGTTTTAAGAAAAGCTCATTTGCTGCAAGATAACTCACTTGATATTCTCTTTGAGAGATCACACCAGCTTGGAATAAATCTTTATCTTTTTTAGCAATCTCGTCTGCTACGCGATGCTTGTTTTTGGTGTTTTGTAGTTCAAAATAAAGTGAGTTAAGCTCATTTGAGCTAATCTCACAAATCTCTGTTTTAGCTGTAACCTTATCGCCTTCTCTTTTATAAATCGCCACAACTACGACATCAAAAGTCGAGCTTTGCGTGCTAGAATCCTTATCATCAAAATCTATGAGTGCATTAAATGGCACACCTCTTGAGATGGCTGGATTTTGGATTGGAATGTCTTGGATTCCAAATCCTTGAATTTGTGCTTGTGAGATTTTTATCTCACTATAGCCAAAAGCAAAAGCGCATAATACCCCTATGATAAATACTTTTTTCATTTCTTTTCTCCTATTTTCTCCCCTAATGCTACTCCTAATGTTTCTTCTAGCATTGATTGGATTGCTATGTATTCAAGCTTTGCATCAGCAAGTGTAATCAAACTATCCATATATGAGTTTTGATAAGCCAAATACTCAAATAAGCTTATTTTTTGCGCAGAATATGCGATTTTCCCCATATCAACAAGGCTTTTTTTGTTTTCTATATTTTCTTGTTGTAGCTCTATGTATGCTTTTTTTTCTTGGAGCTGATTCCAGTAGGATTCTGTGCTAATTGCGAGATTTACTTTAGTGATTTCACCCTCTTTTAGCGATCCACTTTGTAAGGCTAGAAATTTGCGTTTTAGGTGTGTGTTTTTAGAAGTAATTGGGAGTGGCACAGATACTTTAATGGTTGCACCATTTGAGCTTTCCGCATTGATGATCCCTCCGCCAATCTCAAATGAATCAAATCTGTCGCGATTTGCGAGTTTGGCACTTGTTTGATAATGTTTTGCTTGCAGGGCTAGAATCTCAAGATAAAGAGAATCTTTAAGTGTGTTTTTTACAGAATCTAGCGAGATATCAATGTAAGAAAAATCAAATCCTTGCACTTGTATATCTCTTTTTTCATTAATTATGTTGTCTTCATTGTTTGCATTATATGTCATATCTTGCATTCCTAGAATCTGGTGTAATGATTTTTGCAAATCAAGCAATTGCGTTTGGGCTTGCATTTTAAGCAGTCTAGAATCTAAATAAGAGTTATTAAAGCTTATGTAATCTTTTTGCGACATACTGCCAGCTTTAAGCCTAGATTCTGCGATTTTAAGCTGTGAGAGGAAGTTTTGCTCACGTTGGGTATAGATTTTGTATTTTTCTTTTGTAAGCATATAAGTGAGATAAAGCCTTTTTGCACCAATGATTGCAAGATTCTTGTATAAATCATAGCTTTTTTTGTATTGCTCGCTTTGGAGTTTTAGGCTTTTATGAAGTAGGGTTTGCACCCAAGGAAGTTTAGGATTTATCATAAAAAGTGCTGTTGTCTCAAGCTCTTGTCTGCCTTGAGAATTTTTTGCAAATCCTACTTCTACCTCTGCATATGGACTATTCCAAGCGTTTATGGCTTTTTGCTCTTCAAGGAGGCTTTGGAATTGGGCTTTAGATTTTATAAGATCAATTGAATTGCTCTCTATTGTGCTTAAGAAAGTTTCTTTACTCATTGTCTGTGCAGATAGCCAAACAGCATAACACATAATCAAATATAAACTCCGCATCCAACACCTAATTTTAAAAATAATTTTTTATTGTAGTGCCAATTTGTAAATAGCATTAAGCTAGATTCTAGAATTCTGTTATAGAAAATCCTGGTGTGTCAGGAATTTATCGATATTTAGCTGGGGTGACAATCTCAACTGGGTTGTGTCTAAATGCTAAAAGCTTGCAGTGCCACAAAAGATTATCAATAATAACAAACTCATTAACCCGATAAAAGATAAGAATCTCGATGCAAAAATTATGAAGCACACAATTTATGATTAGATTTTAAGCTTTTGTAATATACTATTTTGATAATTATTCTTGAAATGCTAAATTTCATTTATTCTACTATTTAAGGACAACCCTATGAAAAAAAAGAACTGGATGCAAATCCACACATATTTAAGCTTATTTTTCCTGCCAGTCGCACTGATTTATGCACTTACAGGTGTGCTATATATCTTTGAGATTCGTCAAGACTCCGGTGCGAGAATCCACACTATCCCACTAGAATCAGCCCCAGAGAAAGGCAAAGAACAAGAAATCATTTTATCTACCCTTAAAGAAAACAACCTGCCAATCCCTAAAAATACTAAAATAAAAATACATCGAGGTAATCCTAGTATGGGGAATGTGCGCTATGGTGCTATCATCATAAAAGATAAAGATGGCTCATTTGTGGTGCGCACCATAGAGCGTAACCTTTATGGTATGCTAATGCTTATGCATAAATCTGTGGGCACGAAGTTTCAGCTCGGATCTTTTAGATTCTCGCTTTTTGATTTTATTGCCATTGGCTTTGGGATATCTCTTGTGATATTTTATCTCTCTGGGCTTATTGTTACCTCATTTTGTAAGAGAAATCGCAAAGCAGCGTTTGGCACACTTGGAGTTGGGCTTATTATCACGATATTAGCGGTGTATTTTAGCGTTTAGCTAAAGCTTGCTTGCAATCTCTATGTAAAACGCCCGTCCTGGTGCTTTGTAATATGCATAATATTCATAATCAAGCAAGTTTGTGAAATTTGCACTCACTTCAAAATGCTTTGAGATCTTATAACCTAATCGCATATCAAGCAAATAATACGCATCATAGCTTCCATACACGCCCCAAACTTTTTGTGAGGAATTATTAAGGCTTTTATACTGCTTGCTTGCAATCTCTAGCCCAAGGCTTGCAAGGAATTTATTTTTATCATAATACACTTGCGCATAAGCGCTATGCTCTGGCACATTTGGAAGATAGTTCCCAGCCTTAATAGAGTCCAAATCCTGTGTAAGCCTAGCATTACTCCAAGTATAAGTTAATCGCGCTCCAAAGCTATCCCAAAATTTCTGATGGTAGGCAAACTCAATGCCATTGATTCTGGCTTTTTGCGCGTTTGTGTAAGTATTATTTACAAGTGTAATAGCATTCTCAAAAAAGCTATCAAAATAATAAAGCTTCACTAATCCGCTAAATCTAGAACCTAGCCCAAAGCTCTGCTCCACTCCTATATCATAGCTATTTAGCACTTCAGGCTTAAGATTAGGATTCCCCGCAATTTTTGTGCCATCATTGTATGTGTGTTCCCTAAACATTTGATTAAAAGTTGGTGCGCGAAAAGATCGACCAAAAGAAGCCTTAAAAATTGTTTTTGCAAAGGCACTTTTAAAAGCAGTGTAGTTAAGAGAAGCCTTAGGCGAGGGCTCAAAGCGCACATTATCGCCTCCACTAGAATCACTACTATAATACCCAAATCCATTCCACACATCAGCGCGCACACCTAAAGTGCTGCTTAGATTCTCTAGCCACTGCGCACGCCAATCAATAAACACCCCCACAAAGTTATGATTCCCGCCTTTTGAGCTTGTGAGTGCGCCTTTGTCATTGAGATTACGCCAATCACTCATATTATAAACATCTAGCCCATAGGTTAGAAGCTTCTCTTGTGCGCCAAAGATAAGGCTATGAGAATCTGTTAGGTTTAAATTAAAATGCGCTTCAAAATTGACCATATTATAGATAGTGTTATTAAGACTTCCGCTTCCGCCAT
>CBCPND010000018.1:0-64537 GCA_965120395.1 uncultured Helicobacter sp. | reverse complement strand
TTTAAGCGATTTAGACACAAAAAAAGACGCACCGCTTGGGTTTTCAACCCCCGCCAAATATCGATAAATTCCTAACGCTAGGATTATCACCAAATAGAATATTAGATTCTGATTTTTACCTTGCAGATATTTTAAGCATTGATAACACGACACAAGAAATAAAGCAAAACCTAAGAATCCTATTGAAAAAGACTTTTTACAAAGTTAAAGATGAATACATCAAGAAAGGTAGCCAACTTTTTGCTACATATATCGATGTAAATTTCACCGACAACCAAAAAGCCCATAATCAATTTTGGAATATCTATGAACGACCGCCTAAAGAGGAGTTTTGGGATTATATTTTAGAGCGTAGGGATTTGCTTGTGCCTGTGGATATTAGAGAGCGTAAGGGAGCGTTTTTCACGCCACAAGTTTGGGTTAGAAAATCTCAAGAATATTTACAAAACGCTTTAGGCGAGGATTATCAAGAGGAATATTACATTTGGGATTGTGCGGCAGGGACTGGGAATCTTTTAGTAGGGCTTAGTGAAAAATACAGAATCTTTGCTTCTACGCTTGATAAAAGCGATGTTGATATTATGCTTGATTTATATGGCGATAAAACCTTGCTTAAAAGTCATATTTTTCAGTTTGACTTTCTTAACGATCCATTGCCTTGCGTGATTCATAAAGAAAGGCAAGATGGATGCTTTAATTGCTGTAATTTTGATGAGAAAAATACAAAGATTCCACAAACTTTAATCAAAATTTTAAAAGATCCTAAAGAGCGTCAAAAGCTAATCATTTACATAAATCCACCATATGCAGAAGCTCCAACAGGTTTGGGCAAAGCAGGCAAGGTGGCAGTTGAACAATCAATAATTAATACAATATATGCACAGGATTTAGGACAAGGTAACAGAGAATTATTTATACAATTTTTTACAAGAATTTATAAAGAGATTCCAGATTGCACCCTTGCACAATTTTCAAAGTTGAAAATTGTGCAAGGACAGCATTTTATAGATTTTAGAAAATTTTTTAAAGCAAAACTTTTAGAATTATTTATAGTTCCTTCAAATACATTTGATAATGTCTCTGGAGAATTTCCTATTGGTTTTTTCATTTGGGATACAAAAGTAAAAGAAGAATTTAAAACATTTACAGCAAATGCGTATGAAAAAACCAAAGACAGTGCGGAATTTATAGGAAGAAAAAATATTTATGTTTTAGAAAATAAGCACTACATTAATGAGTGGATAAAACCATATAGAGCAAAAAAAGATGATAAAAACCTTTTAGGAAAATTTCCTTTTAAGGGAAATGACTTTCAAAATAACAATATGATACAAATTAATCATATTAATATGCTATATAATGTAGCTGCTGGACAATTTTTAATAAATCCACAGAATCTTGTATATGCTTGTGTATATTTTGCAGTAAGAAAAAGCATACCAAAAACTTGGTTGAATGACAGAGACCAATTTTTGCATCCAAATGATAAATGGCAGGATGATGTGGAATTCCAAAATGACAGTTTAGCTTTCACTCTTTTTAACAATAATATACAATCACAATATGGTACAAATCACTTTATCTCATTTAGCGAAAAAGAAGTGATGGCTAGAGAAGCTTTTGAATCTCATTTTATGTATCAATTTATCAATGGCAAGATTAAGGCAGATTCCATAAGCACTAGCTTGATAAAAGAGCAAAGCTTTATCCCAACTAAGCCACTAGAATTTAGTAAAGAATCTAAGGCTGTGTTTGATGCGGGGCGCGAAGTGTGGAGATACTATCATCAAAACTTTGGAGAAATCCTAGAAATCCACGCCCAGCATAACGATGAATTTTATAAAACCTACAATCCAAATGCCTCTCTTTATGACATCAAAGGCTATTTTCAAGGATTTAAAAGCCAAAATGATAAGAGCAAAATGAACGCAAGAAGTCTAGATTCTCACTTTAATGACTTAATGGCAAACTTGCGTTATGAACTAGAGAATCTAGCTCAAAAGATAAAGCCTAAAATCTATGAATATGAATTCTTGCTAGAGTAGAATCTAAAGCGATCTAAGATTTAATTAAGCAATGGTTGCCAAAACTTACTTTAATGCCTAGGTTCTAGCTTGTGATAAGTTCGCATAGATTCTAATT
The DNA here is from genome assembly GCA_965120395.1 of uncultured Helicobacter sp. Taxonomy (GTDB): domain Bacteria; phylum Campylobacterota; class Campylobacteria; order Campylobacterales; family Helicobacteraceae; genus Helicobacter_B. The sequence continues at coordinate 62,395 of CBCPND010000018.1, read as the reverse complement.
ATCACCAACCTTATGATGAGCTTTATCCTAGCTTTTTAGATAAGCTTACTCACTTAATCTTTGCTTGTGTGAAATTTCATCTATTCTTAGATGGCAATAAACGCAGTGTTATTTACCTTGCAGATGCTTTTATAGAATTAAATTACCTTGAGCTTTTAAGAGAGGATTTTTACGAAAGGCTAGAAGATGTTGTAGTGGCTGTGGCAAGCGATGAGATAGACAAAGAGGGATTACAAAGTATCTTAAGCGAGATTCTGGTTGCTTAAAATACTTTTAATTTAATTAAGATATAAGTTTTAAGATAAGTATAAGAGTCCATAAGGTAAAATTTTGACTTTTAGTGGTCATTGAACGGAACGTGCAGATGTCGTGTGCATCTGTGCAGAATGAAATTTACTTAAGGGATATTTATGGATATTACAAAATCAATCAAAGCAAGCGAGGTTACTCGCCAATGGCATCTCATTGACGCGAAAGATAAAACATTTGGTCGGCTAATCACTGAGATTGCCACGCTTTTGCGTGGAAAGCATAAGCCTTGCTTTACACCAAATGCAGATTGTGGAGATTTTGTTGTTGTTATTAATGCAGGGCAAGCGAAATTCTCTGGGATGAAGTTACAAGACAAAAGATATTTTACACATTCTGGTTATTTTGGTAGCACAAAATCCAAAACCCTTCAAGAAATGTTGGAAAAATGTCCTCAAAAGCTCTATTACCTATCTGTGCGAGGAATGTTGCCAAAAACAAAATTAGGTCGAGTTATGATTAAAAAGCTTAAAGTTTATGCAGGCAGTGAGCATCCTCACACCGCTCAAATCAAAAAATAAAGGTATCAAATGGCAAAAGTTTATGCAACAGGAAAGCGAAAAACAGCAATAGCAAAAGTTTGGCTAAATAGCGGAAAAGGCAAGCTTATTATCAATGATATGAGCCTTGATGAATGGCTTGGCGGACACGAGGCAATTAAGAAAAAGGTAATGCAGCCTTTGGTTTTGACAAAGCAAGAAAAATCTGTTGATATTAAAGCGGTTACATTTGGTGGTGGCTATTCGGCTCAAGCTGAAGCCTTAAGGCACGGAATTTCAAAGGCATTGAATATTTATGATATCGCATTTCGCGCGATTTTAAAGCCAAAAGGACTATTGACTAGGGATTCTCGTGTTGTTGAGCGCAAAAAATACGGAAAAAGAAAGGCACGAAGAAGCCCGCAATTCTCTAAAAGATAACAAAGATAAGATTCTGGCTATTTTGCGCCAGAATCTAGTGAGAGAAAAATGGATCTTAAGAAAGATTCTGTTATTAAATTATTTTTTTATTACTTCATTCCCGCACTTTGCGCTATGCTTGCGCTTTCTACATATTCCACTATTGATGGGATTTTTGTCGGTAAAAAAATAGGAGAGAATGGATTGGCGGCTATTGGGATTTGCTGGCCCATATTTCCCGCCTTTATTGCTTTTGAGCTACTTTTTGGATTTGGCGGGGCGGCTATTGTGTCGTATTTTTTAGGTAAAAATGCCACGCATCGTGCGCGATTGGTATTTAGCTCAATTTTTTATTTTGTGACTATAAGTTCTGTGATTATCGGTGTTGTGGGATTTTTGTTTGCAAGCGAGATTGTGGATTTACTCATTAAAAATGAAGCAAATAAAAACATCCAAGAGATAAAATCCTTAGCCCTAACTTATTTTAAAATAATCTTTCTTGGTGCGCCTTTTTTTATCTTGCATCCATTGAGTGATATTTTTGTCGTGAATGATAAGCGTCCGATTCTTGCGACTTTCTCGATGATTGTCGGTTCTGGGAGCAATATTATTTTAAATTATATCTTTTTATTCAAGCTTGATATGGGAATCCAAGGAAGCGCGCTAGCTTCTTTGTTGGCGCATTTTATTGGGTTTGTAATTTTGTTTGTGCATTTTATCGGTAAAAGTGGCAAACTTTATTTTGTGTGGCGCTTTTCGCTTCCCGCGATTATCTCTTCTGCGAAAACCGGAATCCCAGAGAGCGTATCTGAAGTTTCAGCATCAATTGTGATGCTGCTTTTTAATGCGATTTTATTAAGCATCGCTGGGGAAAAAGGCTTGCAAATTTATAGCATTATGATGTATTGTGGGATTGTATTTTTCACGATTTTGCTTTCAGTGACGCAGGCTATGCAACCATTGGCTAGCTTTAATTATGGTGCGGGAAATTTTACGCGCTTAAGGCAGATTTTTAGATTTTCACTATTTATGGTTGTGCTTATGGGGGTTTTTATGTATGGAGTATTTTATTGTTTTGATTCGTATTTGGTGGGGATGTTTTTAAAGAATGATATCAAAACTACTGCACTTTTGGATGAGACGATTGCAGCGATAAGTGTGTATTATCTTGGCTATATTATTTTGGGTGTGAATATGGTTTGTGCGATATTCTTACAATCCGTGCAGCGCACAGCAAGCTCATTTATCATAACGATTTGCTATACAATTTTATTTTTGGCTGTGATTTTGCCATTTATGAGTTATAAATACGGCATAAATGGTGCGTGGATTGCTTATCCTTTATCACAGATTTGTGCGCTTGTTATCGCACTTTGTGTGATGGCTTATGAAGTGAAGTTTGGAATATTCTCAGGAAGTGTCCAAAGTGGTAGAATCTTATGGAAAAGGAGAAGAAATGATGCGCTGGCTTAAGGATAAAATAATACCTTCAAAATCTACAAATGCAAAATCTACAAATAAGGATTCTGCAAGGAGCGATAAGAGTGGAGCGCACGAGAAGAAAATCATTCTTTTTGATTTAGATGGCACGCTTTTAGATTCTGTGGATGGGATTTATGAGAGTTTTAGCAGGGCTTGTGAAGACGAGTATTTTCCGAGTATTCAAGAAGTGCGTGGATTGATAGGATTGCCTTTAGAGGATATGTTTAGGCGCGTTGGTTTTGATGATGATGAGCTGCAAAGGCGTGTGGAGCGCTACAAGAATCACTATCGTAGAATCTGTGTAGATAAGACAAAATTACTGCCACAAGCAAAAGAGGCTGTGGTTTTGGCGCATAGTTTTGCGCATCTTGGCATTATTACCTCAAGGGCACTTTTATATTCGAAGCAGATTTTAAAGAATCTTAGAATGTTAAAATATTTTCAAGTGATTATTGGAAGAGAAGATGTAAGTGCGCCCAAACCACACGCAGAGCCGATTTTAAGGGCACTTGATTTTTTTCCCATCACACCTAAAGAAAAAGTCTATATGATAGGCGATACGATTTATGATCTGCAAGCGGCTAAAAATGCTGGTGTGAATGGAATCTGGGTGAGAAATGGATTTGGTGAGAATCTCGATGAGATAGCGCCTCTAAGCTTTGATAATGCCTATAGGGCAGTGGAGTATATCCAGAATCTAGCATAAATGTTACAAAAATACTATATCTTACAAAATTTACTATTCGAGATTTTTCTTTAAGATTTGTTTTATAGAAAAAGGCGTAAAATCCTTATGAAATTTAGGAGAGAAAGGAGAAATAATGCTAGAGATTAGGTGGCATTCTCGCGCTGGACAAGGTGCAGTTACAGGCGCAAAAGGTCTCGCTGATGTAATTGCAACCACTGGAAAAGAAGTACAGGCTTTTGCGTTATATGGTTCAGCAAAGCGAGGAGCGGCGATGAGTGCGTATGACAGAATCGATGATAAGCCAATTTTAAATCACGAAAAGTTTATGGAGCCTGATTATGTGCTAGTGATTGACCCTGGGCTTGTGTTTATTACGGATATTTGCGTAAATGAAAAAAAAGATACCAAATACATTATAACCACACATATGAGCAAAGAAGAGCTTTGCGAGAAAAAGCCAGAACTAAATGGGAAAAATCTCTACACTCTTGATTGTATTCAAATCGCGCTTGATACGATTGGCAAGCCAATCCCAAATGCGCCTATGCTTGGGGCTTTTGTAAAGATTTCTGGAATCTTGGAGCTTGAGTATTTTAAAAAGGCTTTTACAAAGGTTTTAGGTAAAAAGTTACCACAAGCAATAATTGATGCAAATATGCAGGCAATCCAGCGCGCATATGATGAGGTAAAATAAAATTAAGAAAATAAGGGAGAAAAGATATGAAAGGTTGGAGCGAATTAGAAATAGGTGCTGCGCTTTTTCCATTTGAAGAAAATGGATTAGAGTCATTGTGTAAGCACAATGATGAGCGTAGTTATACTAAAGAAAGTTCATTTGGAACAAGTGTGGCAGATTGGCGGATCAATAAGCCTGTGCATAATAGCGATGTTTGTATTAATTGCTTTAATTGTTGGGTTTATTGTCCTGATGGTGCGATTTTAGCGCGTAATGAGAAACTTACAGGCGTTGATTATGTGCATTGCAAAGGCTGTGGCGTGTGTGTTGAAGTATGTCCTACAAACCCCAAGTCATTATTGATGTTTAGTAATTATGAAGAAAATTCTGATGCATTGGCAAAATGGCCTGCTAAAGAAGCAAAGAATAAGGAGTAAGCAATGGCAAAGACTATGGAATTAGATCAAGTTGTAGTGTGGGATGGAAATACTGCAGCATGTCAAGCTATGAGGCAGGCTCAAATTGATGTTGTTGCTGCTTATCCTATTACTCCATCAACACCAATAGTTCAAAATTATGGGACTTTTGTAGGTAATGGTTATATTGATGGTGAGTTTGTGCTTGTAGAATCTGAGCATGCAGCAATGAGTGCTTGTGTAGGTGCAGCTGCTGCTGGTGGAAGAGTTGCTACTGCTACAAGTTCTCAAGGATTTGCCCTAATGATTGAGGTATTATATCAAGCTTCAGGTATGCGTCTTCCAATCGTGCTAAATCTTGTTAATAGAGCCCTAGCTTCCCCTTTAAATATACATGGAGATCATTCGGATATGTATCTTGGGCGAGATGCTGGGTGGATTAACTTGTGTGCATATAATCCTCAAGATGCTTACGATTTGAATCTTATGGCATTTAAAATCGCAGAAGATATGAATGTGCGTTTGCCTGTTATTGTTAATCAGGATGGATTCTTGTGTTCACATACAGCACAGAATGTGCGCCCTCTACAAGATGATGAGGCTTATAAGTTTATTGGCGAGTATAAAATTAAAAGTCCTCTTTTAGACTTTGAACATCCAGTGACTTATGGGGCGCAAGCAGAAGAGGAGTGGCACTATGAGCATAAAGCACAGCTTCATAACGCTTTAATGCATTCAAAAGAGACAATCCAGAGTGTATTTGAAGAATTCAAAAAACTTACAGGAAGAGAACATAAACTTGTGCAAACTTACAAAATAGAGGATGCAGATGTAGCCCTTTTAGCTATTGGGACAAGTGTAGAATCCGCTATGGTTGCTGCAGATAATATGCGTAAAGAAAATATTAAAGCCGGTGTAGTTGGCATTAAAGTTTTGCGACCATTCCCATATGCAGAGGTGGCACAAGCTCTTCAAAACATTAAAGCTGTAGGTATTATGGATAAGAGTTTGCCTGCTGGTGCAATGGGAGCTTTATTTAATGAAGTTTCAGCTGCTTTATATCAGCTAGAGAATCCAAATAAGCCAATTTTAAATAGTTATATTTATGGTTTAGGAGAGAGGGATTTGATGCAAGTTGATATTAATGCGATTTTTAAAGAGCTTGATATGAATGCAAAGGCAGGAAAAAGAGTATGCCCAACACAGCAGTTTATTGGATTGCGTGGGGCAAAATTAAGTTTTTATTGATTGAGGAGAGATTTATGGTAAAGGAAGTTAAGAATCTTAAGCAATTTTCAAAAACAGCTGAAAAATTTGAAGGATCCCATGTTCTTTGCCCAGGGTGTGCGCATGGAATTATCATCCGCGAGGTGTTAAATGCAGTGGAAGGACCAATTGTTATTGGGAATTCAACAGGTTGTCTCGAGGTTTCAACCACTTTTTATCCTTATACTTCGTGGGATGTGCCATGGATTCATATTGGGTTTGAAAATAGTTCTACGGCTATTGCGGGAGTAGAATCTATGTATAAAGCCCTTGTTAAAAAAGGCAGATTCAAGGGGGAAAAGCCAAAATTTGTGGCATTTGGTGGAGATGGTTCAACTTATGACATCGGATTCCAGTGGATTAGTGGTTGTTTTGAGCGAGGACATGATATGACTTATATTTGCTTGGATAACGAAGTGTATGCTAATACTGGCGGGCAAAGGAGTAGTTCTACACCAGTTGGTTCATCCACTTCTACAACTCCAGCAGGAAGCGTAAGTTATGGGAAAAAAGAGCGTAAAAAAGATATTTTGTTTATAATGGCAGCGCACGGAAGTCCATATGTCGCACAAGTCGCACCAAATAAATGGAAAGACATGAACAAAAAAATCAAGCAAGCCATCGAGACAGAAGGACCTACTTTTATTAATGCAATGAGTGCTTGCACGACTGAATGGAAGTTTGAATCTAATCGTACAATTGATGTTTCTGATTTGGCTGTGGATAGCTTGGTTTTCCCGCTGTTTGAGATTATCAATGGGTGCGAGTTACACATCACTTATCGTCCTAAAAATGTCATTTCTGTGCGCGATTATATGGGCGCGCAAGGGCGATTTAAACATCTTTTTAAGAAAGAAAATGAGCACATTATTGAAACATTTCAAAAAGAAGTAAATGCGCGTTGGGAATATCTCCAAAGGCTTGAAGAAAGTAGTCCAAAATAGTTTTTGCTTTTGTATATAGAATGTTGAAGACTTAGTCTTTGACATTTTTTACTTTTTTTGGATGATTTGGCTTTAGAATCTACTTCTTTTCTGGCGCAAGGTGTAGAATTTAGGTGTTGATTTAGAAAGGTTAAGAAGTAGTTTTTGTGTCCGCATCTTGCTCTGCTTTCTATTTTTATATTATTTGAGTCTTTTATAGGTAGATTTTAATAAGTGTAAAAATTATAGAATATCATTAGTTGCCTATAAGGTTCAAAATGATGTCCTTTTAAGCGGTAAGGATAGCAAAATGAAAATTGTTTTTATGGGGACGCCATCTTTTGCGGAAGTGGTGTTTGAAAACTTAGTAGCAAGGCATCAGATTTTAGCTATTTTTACTCAGCCTGATAAACCCGTCGGACGCAAAAACATCATCACGCCTCCGCTGATAAAAATAGTAGCTTTGAAGCATAGTGTTCCGGTTTTTCAGCCTAAAAAAATCGATGAGTCTCAAGCAGAATCTATACGTAAAATGCGCCCAGATGTGATTGTTGTTGTCGCGTATGGTAAGATTCTGCCAGAATCTATCTTAAATATCGCGCCTTGCATCAATGTTCATGCTTCAATTCTACCTAAATATCGTGGTGCAAGCCCGATTCAACAAATGATTTTAAGCGATGATGAGGAGTTTGGCGTGAGCATTATGCAGATGAGTTATGCTTTAGATAGCGGGGATATTCTTAAGATTAAAACAATGCCAAGAGAGGATATTGGGCTAGAATCTTTGAGTAAGAAACTGGCTTTGCTCGGTGCTGATGCACTTTTAAAAACACTAGAGAATCTACACAGCATTAAGCCAATTCCGCAAGATGAGTCAAAAGCAACATACTGTAAAAAGATTCTAAAATCTGATGGGCTTATTTGTTTTGACAATGCAAAGGCGATTTTTAAGAAGTCTTTGGCTTATGAGAAGTGGCCTGGAATCTATCTTGAAAGTGGGTTGAAACTTTTTGATATAGGCTTGCAAGATGAAAATAGCAAAAATATGACTGGCGAGATTCTAGGGATCGAGAAAGATTATATCGTCATTGGTTGTGGGCAAGGAAGCTTAAAAATAGGGCAACTCCAAGCTCCAAATAAACAAAAAGTATGCGCAAAAGATTTTATCTGTGGGCGAAGATATAAAATAGGAGATATATTAAAGTGATAAAAATAGAGTGGTTTAAAGAGCTAGATTCTACGCAAAAGGAGCTAAAACGCAGAATCAAAAGCAAGCAAAATATCACAGATTTGTGCATTGTGGCTGAAAGGCAAGATTTCGGACTTGGCTCAAGAGGCACAAAATGGGAGAATGAAGTAGAATCTTTAATGTTTTCTTTTGTGTATTCTGGGTTGCCAGAAGATCTGCCATTGCAGAGTGCGGCAATTTTTTTTGGGTGCGTTTTAAAAGATACATTGCGTAATCTCGGCTCAAAAGTATGGCTAAAATGGCCAAATGATTTATATATAGAAGATAAAAAAATTGGTGGTATTTTGGTTGGCATTGTGGAAAAGCAAATTGTTTGTGGGATAGGGATCAATTTAAAGGCAGAAAATTTTGGTTCTTTAGACATAAGAATCGGTAAGAAAGCACTTCTGCAGGCGTATTTTCAAGATTTGAAAAAATTCAAAAGCTGGAAGCAAATTTTCAGAAACTATAAGTTAGAATTTCACAAAAACTTCCCGTTTTTTTTTCATTTAGAAGACGAAGTAGTTTCTCTGAAGAATACAGTTTTGCTAGATGATGGTTCTATTGAAGTTGGCGGAAGAAAAATCTATAATATCAGATATGTGGAGTAGAAAATGGCAGAGGTTATAACTGTTGCAAATCAAAAAGGTGGAGTTGGCAAAACAACAACAGCAGTAAATTTGGCTGCATCTTTAGCAATCGCAGAAAAAAAGGTGCTTTTGATTGACTTTGATTCCCAGTCAAATGCCACAACAAGCTTGGGTTGTCGTAGAGCAAACATTGAATTTAATATTTATCATGCGCTAATGGGAAGCAAGAAAATATCCGAGATTGTTCAAAAGACAGATATACCATTTATGGATTTAGTGCCTTCTGATATCGGGTTGGTTGGGATTGAAAAGAACTTTTATAGCAATAAAACCGGCAGAGAGCTTGTGCTTAAAAAGAAGCTTGAAGAAGTGCAGGGTGCGTATGATTTTATCATTATAGATTCTCCACCCGCACTTGGTCCATTAACGATCAATGCCCTAGCAGCCGCAGATTCTGTGATTATCCCTATCCAGTGTGAGTATTATGCATTGCAAGGATTGGCACAGCTTTTAAGCACAATTAAATTGCTAAAGGACAATGGCATCAATCCACAGCTAAAAATCAAAGGGCTTTTGCCAACGATGTTTTCTTCTCAAAACAACCTGTCAAAGCAGGTTTTTGCTGATTTGTCTCAACATTTTGATGCGCAGCTTTTTAAAAAGCAACAAGATGGCACAGAATCTTATATCATCATTCCAAGAAGCGTAAGATTAGCAGAATCTCCGAGCTTTGGAAAGCCTGTATTGCTGTATGATATTAAATCAAGCGGTAGTGTGGCTTATCAAGATTTAGCCCAAGCTATATTACAAGGGGCATAAATTGGCAAAAAAGCAGGCTTTAGGAAGTGGGCTTGGTGAGCTTTTAGGGGAGGTTGCATCAGCCTATGAAAAAAACCTCAACGAGCGATTAGAGAGCATTATAGAATTAAGCGTTGATATCATCAAGCCCAATCCGTATCAGCCGCGCAAAAACTTCCAAGAAGAATCTCTGCGCGAATTGGCAATGTCAATCATTGAGCACGGGCTTTTGCAACCTATTTTGGTTTATGAAGATGGAGGGGATTATTTTTTGATTGCGGGTGAGAGGCGACTCCGTGCAAGCAAGATTGCTAAACAATCAACAATACGAGCCATTGTTGTAGATATTGCAAAAGAGAGATTGCGAGAGCTGGCAATCATAGAAAACATCCAAAGAGAGAATCTAAATCCAATAGATTTGGCACGTTCTTATCAAGAATTGATAAATGATTACAAAATTACACACGATGACTTAGCAAAAAGACTAAAATGCTCAAGAGCGCAAATCACCAACACATTACGTCTGCTTGATTTGTCTGATTATGTTCAGGACTTGGTAGCGCAAAATAAAATCACGCAAGGGCACGCAAAAGTTATAGTTGGATTTACTAACGAAGAGCAGCATATTATCGCAGATTCTGTTATGGGGCAAAAACTTTCAGTAAGAGAAACAGAATCTTTAGCAAAATCATTAAAACAAGAAACGATACCGCAGGGGAAAGCAAAAAATAAAATGAGCAAAAATGAAACTATTCCTGAAATACGAAATCTTCAAGAGACTTTGCAATCTTTAGGAATACAAGCTAGGATTGTAAAAAATTCAATCACCATAACAGCATCAAAAGAAAGAATTATTCATTTAATTAAAAAATTAAAATCTTAATTTAAGGTTTGCCCTGCTAGAATGAATACATAGGTTTTATGAATTTAGCTAAATTAAAGGAGAAATGATGAGTATTACGATACCAGATCCTTGGTTGATGCTTTTAGTTTTTATTGTTTTTTTGCTAACAATGCTTTTTTTGAATGCGTGGTTGTTTAGGCCATTGCTTGGTTTTATGGATGAGCGTGAATCATCTATGCAGAGAGATTTGCATTCTGTAGCAAGCAATGATAGTGATGTTCAAGAAATTCAGAGGCAAATTCAAGAAATTTTAGCAAATGCAAGGCGGGAAGCAGGGCAGATTCTCGATGATGCGACAAGTCAAGCAAAGACGGATTATGATGAAAAGATTGCCAAAAAACAAGCAGAATCCCAAAGCAAGATTGAGAAATTCCGAAAAGATTTAGTCGAGCAAAAACAGGCATTAAAAGCAGAGTTGGCTACTTATCTACCAGATTTTAGGGTAGCTTTACAAAATAAAATGAATCAGATTTAGGATGGCTGTATGAGACTTGTTGTTTTAGTATTGTGTATAAGTGGGGTTTTATCTGCTTCGAATGTGGATATTTCTCAAACGGACTTTGTAGAGCGTGTTATTAACTTTGTGATCTTTGTCGCTATTTTGTGGTATTTTGCAGCGGATAAACTCAAAACCCTACTTCAAAATAGGAAAAATGACATCATCTCGCGCCTTGATGAGATTCAAAATAGGGTCAAAGTTGCCAAAAAAGCAAAGGAGAATGCACGCAAGCAACTAGATGATGCAGTAAAAAAGGCGGCAGAAATCGTGGCAGACGCTAAAAAGGAGACAGTCCTTATATCACAAAAGTATGAAGAGCAGTATAAGATTGATGCAGATAATATTACAAAGAATATGGAATCTCTAATGTTTCTTGAAGAGCGCAAAATAGAGAATGAGGCAATTGAAGAAATATTAGATGAGCTCTTTGGTGGGGATGTCGCAAAAATTAGCCATAAAGACTACATAAAAATACTAAACAGAAAGGTGGCATAAGATTATGGAAGAAATCATCGCAAAAAAATATGCCAATGCATTGATAGAAGCTTATCCTCAAAAAAAGCTAGAAGACATATATGCTTTTCTAAGCGATGTCTCCCAAGCTTTTAGTATGGATAAATGCAAGGAGATTATACGTTCCCCATATGTCTCAAAACAAGATAAAAAGGCTTTTATGTTGTCACTATTGGATGATAATAAGGATATGAAAAACTTCATAAGTGTATTAGCTGAGAATGATAGGCTGGATTTAATTCCCTTTATAACACAGGCTCTATCAAGGCATTTTATGAATCTCAATAAAAAGTATGAGGCGGTTTTGTATGTGGCTGAGGAGTTGGATTCTGCTAGCGTTAAAGAGATTGCTGATAATCTCTCAAAAAGATTAGGAGTGGTGCTTAGTATTACACAGTCTATCGTTTCAGTAGATGGCATTAAGCTGGTTGTTCAAGATTTAGGTGTTGAGATATCTTTCTTAAAAGAGAGATTTTTAGCGCGTCTAAAACATCACATTCTAAAGTCAATTTAAATTTAAAAAAGGAGAAATAAAGTGGTACGAAAACTAAAATCTGAAGAAATTAGCTCAATCATTAAGGACAAAATCAATAGTTTTGACATTGATATTGATATAGCAGAGACGGGAAAAGTTATTTCCTATGCGGATGGTGTCGCCAAAGTGTATGGTTTGAAAAATGTAATGTCTTATGAAATGGTGGAGTTTGAGACCGGTGATGTAGGATTAGCTTCAAACCTTGAGGAAGGAAGTGTTGGGGTTGTTTTGCTCGGAAGTGGTAGCAAAATTAAAGAAGGCATCTCTGTAAAAAGGCTCAATAAATTGATGAAAGTGCCTGTAGGTAAGAATGTCATAGGTCGCGTTATTAATGCGATTGGTGAGCCAATGGATGCAAAGGGCAGCATAGAATCTAGCGAATTTGGTTTTGTAGAACAAAAAGCACCTGGCATTATGGATAGGAAATCTGTGCATGAACCATTACAAACAGGCATTAAGGCGATTGATGCGCTTGTGCCAATTGGAAGAGGGCAAAGAGAGCTTATTATCGGTGATAGACAAACTGGTAAAACAACTATCGCGGTAGATACTATCATTAATCAAAAAGGACAAGATGTTATATGTATCTATGTTGCAATCGGACAGAAAGAATCCACTGTTGCACAAACCGTGAGAAAGCTAGAAGAGCACGGTGCTATGGAATATACGATTGTGGTTAATGCCCCAGCTTCATCATCTGCAGCAATGCAGTTCTTTGCTCCATATACAGGCGTTACGATTGGTGAGTATTTTAGAGATAATGGCAAACACGCGCTTATCATTTATGATGATTTGACAAAACACGCTGTTGCGTATCGTGAGATGAGCCTTATTTTGCGACGTCCTCCGGGTCGTGAGGCATTCCCCGGAGATGTCTTTTATATTCATTCAAGATTGCTTGAAAGGGCAGCGAAGTTATCTGATGAAAAAGGAGCTGGCTCATTAACTGCTCTCCCTATCATTGAAACACAAGCAGGAGATGTTTCTGCATATATCCCAACAAATGTTATTTCAATTACAGATGGACAAATTTTCCTTGAGACAGATTTATTTAATTCTGGTATTCGGCCAGCGATTAATGTTGGCTTGTCGGTATCACGGGTTGGTGGTGCTGCACAGATTAAAGCTACAAAACAAGTAGCCGGAACATTAAGATTGGATTTGGCTCAATACCGCGAGTTGCAAGCATTTTCTCAGTTTGCATCAGATCTTGATGAGGTGAGTCGAAGACAGCTTGAGAGAGGGCAAAGAATGGTAGAAGTTTTAAAGCAACCTCCATATGCACCTCTTGCTGTTCAAAAGCAGATTGTGATTATTTTTGCTGGCGCAAAAGGGTTTCTTGATGATGTGCCTGCGAATAAAATTGTGCATTTTGAACGAGATTTGTATCCATTCTTAGAATCTAAGTATCCTAAAATTCTTGAAAACATACATACTAAAAAAGTCATCGATCAAGAGATAGAATCTATGTTGATTAAGGCTCTTGAAGATTATAAGTTGAGTTTTAATTAGGATAAAGGAAAAGAATATGGGGAGCAATCTAAAAGAAATTCGAAAAAAGATCAGCAGTGTTAAAAATACTCAAAAAACTACTCGGGCAATGCAGCTGGTCTCAACCTCAAAGCTAAAAAAAGCTGAAGAAATGGCGAGACGATCAAGGGCTTATGCAGATAAGCTCAATGCAATTTTTGAGGATATTATCTCTAAAGTGCAGTCGCGAGGGTTAGAAAATATCAATAGTGATTTGTTTGTGGGTTTAAATCAGAGACAAATTAAATGCGTTGATATTGTTTTTATTACAGCTGATAAGGGCTTGTGTGGTGGTTTTAATGCGACGACAATTAAAGAAGTATCAAGGCTGATGAGTGATTTTAAATCAAAAGGTATAAAAGTGCGGTTGCGAGGCGTTGGTAAAAAAGGTATAGCATTTTTTACTTTTAATAAAATTGAACCTTTGGATAAGATTATTGGCTTGAGTTCAACTCCGGATTATGAAAGCTCAAGTAATTTTATTACAAATGTCATCAGTGATTATGTTAATGGTGTCACAGATGAAATTGTGCTAGTTCATAATGGTTTTAAGACTAAAATTTCTCAAGAGCTTAAAACAAAAACTATTTTACCTTTGGGTATGGATATGTATGAAGAATTGCGCAAGAACAATAAATCTATTACTGGTGAAATAGTCAATATAGAGCCAGATGATGAGGAAGATAGGGTGCTTGATGAATTGGCTCATAAATATATTGAATATAATATGTATTATGCGCTTATAGATTCTCTAGCAGCAGAGCATAGTGCGAGGATGCAGGCAATGGATGCAGCCACAAAGAATGCTGGAGAACTCGTTAGAAATCTAACGATATCTTATAACAAGGCACGGCAAGAGGCGATCACAACAGAGCTTGTAGAAATTAACGCTGGCGTCGAAGCAATGAAATAATTTTATTAGAAGGAGTGATTTATGGAAGGAAAAATTGTTCAAATAATGGGTCCAGTGGTAGATGTGGATTTTGAGTCGTATCTCCCTTCAATCAATGAAGCATTAGATGTATCATATGAGTTTGATGGAGAGAAAAAGAATCTTATTCTTGAAGTAGCCGCGCATTTAGGTGATAATAGAGTGCGCACCATTGCTATGGATATGACCGAAGGCTTGAAGCGAGGACAAAAAACTATTGCTCGAGGTAAGATGATTGAGGTTCCTGTAGGTGAGGCTGTGCTTGGCAGAATCTTTAATGTCGTGGGTGAAGTTGTTGATGGTGGTGAGCCTGTGGTAACTGATCTGAAATGGTCTATTCATAGGGAAGCGCCAAAGTTTGAAGACCAAAGCACCAAAACCGAAATGTTTGAGACAGGAATTAAGGTTGTTGATTTATTGGCTCCTTACTCAAAAGGTGGAAAGGTTGGTTTATTTGGTGGGGCTGGTGTTGGTAAAACGGTCGTTATTATGGAGCTTATCCATAATGTTGCCTATAAGCATAGCGGTTATTCTGTCTTTGCTGGTGTTGGCGAGAGGACGCGTGAAGGAAATGATTTATATCACGAAATGAAAGAAGGTGGCGTTCTAGATAAAGTGGCTTTGTGTTATGGACAGATGAATGAACCACCGGGAGCAAGAAATAGAATTGCTTTTACTGGGCTTACAATGGCTGAGTATTTTAGAGATGAAAAAGGGCTTGATGTGTTGATGTTTATTGATAACATCTTTAGGTATGCGCAATCCGGATCAGAAATGTCTGCACTTTTGGGGCGCATTCCTTCAGCTGTTGGCTATCAGCCAACCTTAGCAAGCGAGATGGGAAAACTTCAAGAGCGTATCACTTCAACCAAAAAAGGCTCTATCACCTCTGTGCAAGCTGTGTATGTGCCGGCAGATGACTTAACAGACCCAGCTCCAGCTTCGGTTTTCTCACATCTTGATGCAACTACGGTTTTGAATAGAAAAATTGCTGAAAAAGGAATCTATCCAGCTGTAGATCCGTTAGATTCTACTTCTAGGATTCTCGATCCACAAATCGTAGGTGAAGAGCACTATAGTATCGCCACTGGTATCCAACAAATTCTGCAAAAATATAAAGACTTGCAAGATATTATTGCTATCTTAGGAATGGATGAGTTATCAGAGGAGGATAAAAAAGTTGTGGGGCGTGCAAGAAAAATTGAGAGGTTTTTATCTCAACCATTCTTTGTTGCAGAAGTTTTTACGGGTAGTCCTGGTAAATATGTAACACTAGAAGAAACATTAGAGGGCTTTAAGGGAATACTTGAGGGGCGATATGATCATATTCCAGAAAATGCATTCTATATGGTTGGAAATATCCAAGAAGCAATCGAAAAAGCGAATAAGATGAAAGAATCATAAGAGGACAGCTAATGGAAAAGATACTTACAAGTATTGTAACACCCTATGGAGAGATTTTTTCCGATGAAATAGATTCTGTTACATTACCCGGTGCAGAAGGGGAGTTTGGTGTGTTTTATGGGCACGAGAACTTGCTTTCTTTGCTTAAGGCTGGAGTTATCGAGATTACCAATAATGGCTTGAGAGACCTTGTAGCTATAGATTGGGGATATGCTGAAATTACTCCATCTAAGGTCGATATTATAGCTAATGGTGCGGTGGCTATAAACAACCGGAATGAAGGTAATATTTCAGATGCGATTAAAGAAGCTAAAAAACTGCTTGAAGATGCCTCATCTGATAAGATAGCTATCTCTTCTGTGGTTTCAAGAATAGAGCAAACAATGAAAGGTAGATTGTAATGGAAGTTTTATTTAGTTTTTTTAGCGAGTCTAATATCGTTACGATTTTTACTCTGTGCTGGTTGTCGGTATATTTTATTATTACCTTATGGATTTCTTTTTATAAACATCTTGCTATTTCAAGAATGCTTAAAGATGAGCAAGAGTCACTAGAGGCTATTCTACAGGGCGAGCAAAAATTGCCACGAGATGCTTTATTTTTTAATACCAATAGTATTATGTCTGGCGGGATTTTATCTATTTGGAAAAATAAGGCGATGAGACAGGCTACAGTTGGTCTATCTTTTTTAAGTGTTATTGCTTCTACATCTCCTTTTATCGGCTTATTTGGGACTGTGGTTGAGATTCTGGGAGCGTTTGGTAGGCTTGGTAATAGCGGGCAAGTTTCTTTTGATATATTAGCGCCCATTATTTCAAAAGCCCTCATTGCAACTGCTGCTGGCATCTTAACTGCTATTCCGGCTTATACATTTTTTATTTTATTAAGACGTAAAGCTTATGATATGGGAGTTTATATCCAGATGCAGATAGATTTCTTATCTTCGTCGAAATGACTTGATTGGGGTTTGCAATGGATAAAAATATGTGGGATGATAGACCAGAACTGAACATTACCCCGCTTGTAGATATTATGCTCGTATTGTTGGCAATTTTAATGGTTACGACTCCAACGATTGTATATCAAGAGGATATTGCATTGCCAAAAGGAACCAGGAATGTTAAAAAAGTGGCTGACAATATGATTGAAGTGCGCATAGATAAAGCAAAGAAAATTTATATAAAAGACAAAACCTACCAATATGCAACCTTCCCAGATAGTTTTAATTTAATTGCTAAGCAATATAATAAAAAAGACACAACCATTTTTATCCGTGCAGATAAGAATCTTAAATACGAAAATATTATGTATGTGTTAAAAAGCGTAAGAGAAGCAGGGTTTATTAAAATTTCATTGGTAACAAATGGCTGATAGACAACAGATTCTACTCATTTATAGCGGTATTTTAGCGTTTGGTATTTATTTCTTACTATTGGCATTTTTGTTTTTTAATTTTTTATCTTTGAGTCGCATTAAATACACCACTAAAAGCAATGCTGTTTTGGAGCAGTCTATCTCTATCGATCTAAGTGAATCTGTTAAAAAAAAATCTAAAAGCACTAAAACTGCTGGGACACCGCTAGAAGGATTGGGTGTTAAGGATGTGTTTGCCTCGATTCCAGATGAGAATTTAGCGCCTCAAGTTAATGAGGATAATAGAAGTGAGGTTGCCAAAAACACTAGAGATAAAACTGATGAAAGTCGAATCAAGAATATTCAAGAGCAGCTTCATAGAATCAGTAATGACCTAAAAACACTTCAAGCTAAAACTCTCGATATTAAATCCACTGCAGTATCCCCAGAACTCACGAGTGGTCAATACAATAAGTGGTTTGCAGAGATTTATGATATAATATATAGGAAATGGCAAGTGAATTTCTATCAAACAGCAAAAGCGACTGTGTTATTACAAGTAGATAAGGATGGAGGGTTTGTCTATAAGGTTATTAGACTATCGCAATATGACGATTTTAATCAGAATGTGTTAGACTTTTTAGAAGCTTTTAAGGGTGAGAGATTTCCTCCGCCACCTAATAGGAAAGCAATAAATATCGAGGTCAATTTATTAACAAAGGAGTAATATGAAAAAGATTGCATTTTTATGCACCTGCGTTGTGTGGAGTGCATTTGCAGCTAATGCTACGATTGATGTTATTAAAACAGCACAAAAATCACCAAAAATCGAGATTGGCTATATCAATGACGGAGATTCTGTAACGGCAAGAAGGGTATATAAAATCCTTGCTGGAGATTTGAATGTATCTGGGCATTTTAAGGTATTGGATGGTGGTAATTATGGTAAAAATACCATTAACTATGATGCTTATAAAAACAAGAAGATAGAGTTGGTTGGTATAGTGCAAGTCAATAAAGAACGTGGGGCGTTAAAGGCTACACTTTTATTGTATGATGTCAATTCCTTGAAACTCCAGATCAACAAAACATATCAGATTACCGACGCACCACTTTATCCATTTATTGCCCATAAAATGGCAATTGATATAAATAAATACATTAATGCTCCATCCGTTGAATGGATGAGTCGCTATGTTGTTTATTCAAAATACACCGCTTCAGGCTTTGCTGATATTGTTTTGGCTGATTACACACTTACATTTAATCAGCCTATCGTAACTGGTGGCTTAAATGTTTTCCCTAAATGGGCTGATTCCGATCAGAAAGAGATCTATTATACTAAGTATCTAGCGCGTCCTACGATTATGAAATATAATATTTATAGTGGCAAATCTGAGATGATTGTAAATAGCAATGGTATGGCTGCTGTCTCTGATGTTAGTAAAGACGGCAAGCGACTTCTTGTTACCCTCTCTCCAAAACAACAAGCTGATGTTTATTTATATCAAGTTGGTAGCAAGCGACTTACACAGCTTACAAAATATTCTGGCATAGATGTATCTGGGAATTTTATCAATAATGAATCTGCAATGGTATTTATCTCTGATAGATCAGGCTATGCTAATATTTATTCTAAAAGGTTAAATATAAACGCCCCAGCAGAACAAGTCGTTTATCACGGTAAGAATAATAATTCTGTATCATCTTTTGGAGATTATGTGGTGTATTCAAGCCGTGAGACCGATAATGAGTTTGGAGCAAATACCTTTAATATTTATTTAATTTCCACAAAGACAGATTATATTCGTAGGCTTACTGCCGTTGGTAATAATCAGATGCCGAGGTTTTCAAAAGATGGAAGTTCTGTAATGTTTTTGAAACATACTTCTGGACAGACTGCCTTGGGGGTTATCAGACTTGATTATAACAAAAGCTATTTGTTTCCTCTAAGTAAAACCAGAATCCAATCTTTTGATTGGTAGTAAAAAACTATATAAAAAAATGGGTTTTTATAGTATAATGTCAATTCATTGTCATTTTGAAAGGAGTTTTGCAATGAAAAAAATAATTGGAGTGTTAGGTGCATTATTGGCACTTTTTCTTTTAACAGGATGTCCAAGCAAACAGGTAGATGTAGAAGGTCAAGGTTATGAAGATGTGGATGAGGAGTATGATACTCCTACTAGAACTTCAAAACCAGCGACTACTACTCAACAGGTGCAAGAGGCGACAGGTCAGACGTTAGGAAGTGTATATTTTGATTTTGATAAATTCAATATACGTGGGGATATGCAATCTGTGATCGATGGAGTTTCTGAAGATCTTAAGAAAAGAGATAGTTACGATGTTGTGATTGAAGGTAATACTGATGAAATAGGGACAGATGAGTATAACTATGCTCTTGGAACAAAGCGTGCGATTTCTGTGAGAGATGCTTTGGTCATTAAGGGAGTAAATAGGGCCAATATAAGAGTTGTGAGCTTTGGTGAAAGTAAGCCAGTGTGCACTGAAAAAGAAAAAGAGTGTTATCAAAAAAATAGAAGGGCTGATATTAAATTATCAGAATAAGCCAAATAGCACAATATGAGATATGAATAAGGTTAAGTTTCTTATTATTTGTCTTGTGCTCGTATTGCAACTGCTTTCTGGTGCTTCTGATGCCGAACCATCGGCGTTTGAGCTCCAGAGTGGTGCGACAAAAAAAGATCTCAAGAATATTCAAACTGCAAATAGAAATCTTGAAAACATTGCCATTGACTATAATACTAGAATTCAGGCTTTAGAGCAGTCTTGTGAAGGGTTAAAAAGTGTTGTTGAGGGACAAGCCTTAAGAATTAAGGTTTTAATGGATTCATTAGGACAACAAGATATTTTATTAAAGAGATTGCAAAGCGATCTAGAAAAACAAAGTGAAACAATAATCGCACAAAGTGCAATCATCGAGGAACTGCAAAAAAAACATAGTACAAGCACTAATTTTATCGAACAACTTAACTCAAAAATCACTAATCTTACAGCACTTGTAACAAGTCTTAACCAAGACATTATCTCCCAGCTTGATAAACTTCAAACAAACCAATCAGCGCAGTTAGATAAAGCCAATCCATCAACCCAAGATACACAATCACGTCAAGACAACCACAAGCAAAGCCAAGTCCAAAAGTCTGCTTCTCCGCATTTATCAGTGGCCAACTCTACAACAGAGACAAATAAGACAAATAAGGAGATATTAGATGAGGCAAGGAAATTATATAGAGCGGGAAACATTGATGAGGCAAGAAAATTATACCAGAAGCTTATCGATAATAATTATAGGGTAGCATCAAGCTTGTATATGTTAGGTGAGATCGCCTATCAAAAAGGTGAATTTAAAGAGGCTATATCTTTCTATAAAAGAAGTGCTTCTTCAGATGATAAGGCTAGCTATATGCCTATATTGTTGTGGCATACAGCTTGGGCTTTTAGATATTCTAAAGATATGACAAATTACAACAAATTTTTAGATTCTTTAATTTATCTTTATCCAGAAAGTGATCAAGGAAAAAAAGCAATAGATTTAAGAAAAAGGAGCAATAATGAGTGAGATCAAACAAAATCAAGTTGTATCAATCTTATATGAGGTTAAAGATTCTGATACAAAAGACTATATAGATGGTAATATGGAAGGCAAACCGCTGGATTTTCTTGTTGGTGCAGGTCAGGTTATCCAAGGATTAGAGAAAGCCATCTTAAAAGCACAAAAGGGCGATAAGTTCAATATTACTATTCCGCCAGAGGATGCTTATGGAATCTATGATTCTAATTCTTTGCAAGAAGTGTCGAAGGATCAATTTGAAGGAATCTCTCTTGAAAGGGGAATGACTCTTTTTGGACAGGCACAAGATGGGCAAATGGTGCAAGTTGTCGTTAAAGATTTTAATGATTCAAATGTGATTATTGATTATAATCATCCTTTAGCAGGTAAGACCCTTATTTTTGATATTGAAATAGTAGATGTTCGTGATGCGAGTCCAGAGGAAATCTTAAATAAGGCAGCTGCAAGTGGGTGTGGTTGCGGTGGACACGAGCACAAGGAGGGAGAATGTTGCGGAGGTGGTGGCAATCATTCTTGTGGATGTCATCACTAATGATTCTTTTTAGATTGATTTGTGTTACTTTTGTTGTGTTAAGTTGCTCTTTATATGGGCATAGCGAGAATCAGGGTATAGAAAATATTCAAAGCATAGAGGCTAAATTCACTCAAAAAACTATAAGTCAAGATAATACGCTTGTATATTCTGGCTATTTTTATGCTAAAGCCCCCTCAAAGGCAAAATGGGTGTATCATACTCCCACAAATAAAGAGATATATATTAATGATGAAAGCACTATTGTATATGAGCCATTGCTTGAGCAAGCTACATTAGGTAAGGCGAAACAAAAGATTGACTTTTTTAATATCCTTAAAAGTGCAAAGAAAAAGACTGATGGTAAGTATTATGCAGTGTTTGATAAGATTGAGTATCAATTGCTTCTCAAGCAAGATGGCACACCAAAACAAATTGTTTTTCAAGATGAATTTGAGAATACAATTATTATTGATTTTCAGCAAGTAAAAATAAATCATTTTGTTGATGATAAGATATTTGATTTTGTTCTTCCGCAAGGGATTGATTTTATCCAATAAGTTAAAAAAATATGTTAAAATACGATTTTCGTATGGGGTCGATTTGGCTTCGACAGGATTTGTTGCCCATAGGTGCATGTCGGCTGGTATGCCGTTAAACTACCATTAAAAATAAACGCAAACAGCGCAAATTACGCTCCAGCTTACGCAAGAGTAGCGTAGGTTTAACTTCTCTTCGGAGCCGATTGTGTGGTGATACTAGTGCATCGCATAAATCGTCACTAAACTAGTTGCCTTTGGATTGCGCCAGAATCCAAAGAAAGATACGGCTTTTTGCATTGGGGATTGAAGGACTACCCAATGACAAGAAATGATAACCTTCAGAAAGCATGTAGATTCCTATGATTCGGAGATAGATTTTGGACTGGGGTTCAATTCCCCACGACTCCACCATTAACTTAAGATTTAGATACTTTAATGATTTTTTAAAATACAGCTCTTCTATAATCCTAGTTTGAGAATCTAAGTGCAATAAGGAAAAATGATGAAGTGTTATAAATACATAGCAATTCTAGGCGGTTTAAATATAATATGTGCTATTGGCATATTTTATGTGTTTGAAATTTGTAATGCCATAAACTTTGAGGCAGCATATTTTTCTACATTTTTGGTTATTATGAGTTCTTATTGGAGTTTAAAAGGTAAGCTAAAACAAGAGACACAAAAAAATTTTGATTTATCATTACAAGATGACAGGGGTCAAAAACCACATCAAATGCATAGATTCTCGAAATTTGTGCTGGGCTTAAAGCTTTCATTAGGTTTATATCGGATTTTTGCGTATGTGGCTTTGACCATTGGTGTAGTTATACTTATGGAATATCAATATTTTAGGATTGTTGGCTATGTGCTTGGTGTAATAGTGTGCCTAGCAAGTATTGTGCTCTTTAAGATTAAATATCTAGATTAATGTGCTAATTAAAAACTCCTATGATGATCCTGTAAAATGGGCAACAATACCAACCATTAGTCCGATAAAGGCGATTAACACGATTACTTCTGTATTATCTAGCAATGCTATACCCAAATTTACAATAACTAATCTTTTTAATAGCTTGAAGTGTTTGATATACCATTTTGGTATTGTTTTTTAGAATTATTTGATTCATTCTTAAATCAACCTTTTGCTTATCTGCCTAACAAATACGCGGGAGAAGCTCGCCCTGAGGGTATTCCATAAACCTTTTACCTCCCCATTGGCTATTAAGCACGACGCGATTATTTAACATTTTAGAATCTGAGTAAGCTATGACTTCTCCAATGATTTGTGCTTTTTTGCCAAGCGGATGTGCGCGCAGAATCTCACAGACTTCATTAGCGCATTTTGTATCCACTGATAGCACGCAAACACCCTCATTTGCGAGCATATATGCCTCAAGACCTAGAATCTCACACACCCCTTTTACTTCATCATCAATTGGAATCCTCTCCTCATTGATATCTATCATCACATTAGAGGCATTTGCCCATTCATTAAGCACAGCTGATAGTCCTCCACGCGTAGCATCTCTCATTGCGTGCACTTGCAAACCACGCTCAAATAATGGCTCAAGCATCGGATAAAGCTGCGCACAATCACTTTGTAGATTTCCGCTTAAGCCTATTTCTTCTCTAGAGGCAAAAATGCTCGCTCCGTGTGCGCCGATTGGCGCAGAAAGAATGATTTTATCGTTAATTTGTAGATTCTTAGCAGATATGTTTTGAAGCTTTATGCTCCCAAGCGCAGTTGTATTGATAAATATCTTATCGACGCCACCTTTTGGAAGGACTTTAGTATCGGCGCTTAATATTTTAATATCTGTTTTTTTGAGTTCAAGGGCAATGCTTTTTATAATATTCTCAAGTGTATCAATACTCAAACCCTCTTCAATCATAAAGCCAAAACTTATAAATTCAGGCTTTGCACCCATCATTGCTACATCATTGCTGCTTCCACACACGCTCAACTTACCAATATCGCCCCCAGCAAAAGTAAGCGGAGTGATAATAAAACTATCCGTGCTTAATGCCATTTCACCATTTGGGCAGAACACTCCCGCGTCCTCACCTTGATTTACAAACATCTCACCCAAATGTTTTAAGAAAACCCTCTCAATTAGCTCATTTGTCGCAATACCGCCACTTCCTTGGGCTAGTTGTATGGTTTGCATAGTCACTCCTTGACACAAAATGTTCCAAAAATAGCTTGACCAAAAGCTATGCCATTATCATTGGTTGGGATTTTAGAGTGGAATACAAACGGAATATTGTGCTTTAAAAATAATGAGGCTATCTTTTCGCACAATGCTTTGTTTTGGAATACTCCCCCGCTAAACCCTACTTTTATATGAGTTTTATTCTGCAAAAATAAAACACTGCATTTTAGCGTAATATATGCTAATGTGTCTATAAATTTTGTAATAATAATGCAATTTGGCACTTTTTCGCATACATCTTGGCAGATTTGATAAAGCATTTTTTTAATTTCTATGACATTATCTTTTACGCAAAACTCATAGATTCCAAAATCGCTATTTTTGTTATATAAAGATTCCAAAATCCCGCCAGATTCTCCTTCATAGCTTGAGCAATGCAAGATTCCAAGCAGCGAAGCCACGCCATCAAAAAGCCTTCCAACAGATGTGCTCTCAAAGCTATTAAAATGATTTTTTGCCATAAGCCTTACGGCTTTTGGCAGTGTTTTTTCATAGCGTAAAATCATTTCTTTATGACAAGCTTGCAAAGATAAAGCATAACCTATGCGATCAATCTCTTTAATAGCTTTTTCCCCACCTAAAAGTAAAAACTCCTCAAAATGCCACATGCGCTTGAACTCACTAAAATCACCAAAAAGCACTTCTCCACCCCAGATTTTTCCATCGCTTCCTAATCCGCTTCCATCCCAGATAAAGCCTAGAATCTCTTTTTGATTGGATTCTGCAAGAATGGCGCATAAATGGGCGTGATGATGATAGATTTGCAAATGTTTAGCGCGAGTATTATGTGCGCAAATATTTTTTGCTATTTGTGTCGTTTGGTAGCGCGGATGCATATCGCTTACAATGATGCTTGGCTTAAAATCGTAGATTTTAGAGAAAAACTCTAGTGTGTGGATGTATTTTTCTTGCGTGGCAATACTTTGCATATCGCCAATGTAAGGTGCAATCATCGTCTTTCCATTGTGTGTAAAACAAAGGCTTGTCTTATCTTGCGCGCCAAGAGCTAGAATCTGGGCTTGATTCTGTGGTATTGGCAAATTGATATAAAATGGAGTAACGCCTCTAGCCATACGAATTGGGCGCATTTCTCCAGCAATGAGTCTAAAAATCGAGTCATCAATCCCTTGATAAATCTCGCGCCCAAAATCTAAAAAATACTCTACATTGTTGCCAAACTTTCCCCTTGCTTCGCTTATATGTGTGATAATTGGCTCGCCTTTAAGATTTGCGCTTGTATAAATTAGCGGGAAATCAATATAGGAGAATAAAATATGCTGCAAGGGCGTGTTAGCAAGCAAGATTCCAATAGAATCTAAATTCGGTGCGATTTTATCAAATGCGACACTAATATCATCGATAACATCGCTATTATCACTTAATTTCGCACCTTTGTTTTGTTTAACAAGCACGATTGGTGCAAAGCTAGATTCTAGATATTTTTCTTCAAGTGGTTCTAAAAGCGCGATTTGCTTAGCTTGGTTGATGTTTTTTGCCATTACGGCAAATGGCTTTTTAGGGCGGTGCTTAATTACGCGTAGATTCTCAATCGCTCTTTTATCACTCGCATCGCAAATCAAAGCAAACCCGCCAAGCCCTTTTATGCAAATAATCTCACCTTGCTTTAACTTCTTTACACAAAGTAGAATCGCATCTAAATCTTTTGCGACAATCTTACCTTTATCCCAAAAATCAAGCTCCACATTGCAATCATTACAAGAAATTGGCTGTGCGTGATAATAGCGATTTTTAGGATTTTCATAATCCTTAGCGCAATTTTTACACAGCGCAAATTCGCTCATCGCGGTATTTTTGCGATCATAAGGCAAAGCATTGATAATACTATATCGCGCGCCACAATTCACACAAGATGTGAGATGATAGAGATAGTGGCGATTTTTGGGCGAGAAAATTTCATTTAAACATTCTTTGCAAGTGGCTAAATCTTGTGGGATTCTAGAATCTAGTGAGATTTCTTGGTTGATTGAAGGTAAGATCATAAAGTGGTTTTGAGTAGAATCTAATCTGAAATCCAAAGCGAAATTTTGTGTGGATTCTTGCATGGATTCCACACTAGAATCTAAAATTTTATTTGTGTGTTTTGTTTGAGATTTGGGCTTATAGATTGTAATTTTTGTGATTTTAGCAGCTTTTGGAAGCGTGCTAAAAAAATGCCTAAAAAACTCTGCGCTCCGCCTAGAATCCACAAATGGCGTGATGATAGATTCTGCTTGAATAAAATTTGCTAGCTTTAGTACAGCTTCATTATAGATTCTTGACAAGCAAAACTCAAATTCAAGCCTTATAATCACATCAGCACCGCAGTTTCGCACAAATCCACAAATATTTAATCTCGTGCATAAATTGTAAATAAACGGACGAAATCCAACGCCTTGAACCTGCCCTTTTAGTCGAATTTCAAACATAAAATCACTTTAAAGCTTTAATAAAGTTGCATCGTCACACAATGCAAACTCCCGTGCTGACGAATCAAAACGCTACAATCAATACCAATAACTTCGCGATCGGGGCAAGCTTTTTTAAGAATCTCTAAGGCAAGCGCGTCATTTTCATCATTATAAGTTGGCACAAGCAAGGCATCATTGATAAACAAAAAATTCGCATAACTCGCGGGCAAGCGCTCATTATCATAATAAATCGCGCGCGTGAAAGGAAGCTTTATAAGTTTAAAAGGCTTATTATTAGAATCTGTCAGGCTTTGCAGTTCTTGCTCCATTTTCTTAAGTGCGTTGTAGTGGATGTCGCTTTCATCATCACAGGTGATATAAGCGATTGTGTTTGCATCAATAAAGCGCGCAAGCGTGTCAATGTGGCTATCAGTGTCATCGCCTTGCAAGAATCCAGAATCTAACCACAAAACCTTTTTAATATGAAGCTGTGCTTTTAAAAAGGTTTCAATTTGGGGCTTTGAAAACTGCGGATTGCGATTTGGCTCAAGGAGGCATTGTGCTGTCGTAAGAAGCAAGCCTTTGCCATTTGTATCAATGCTCCCGCCTTCAAGCACAAAATCAAAGCTTTTTAGATTCTGGCTTAAAAGCCCAAGTTTGCAAAGGTTTTGTGTAATTTGGTTATCAAAGTTTGCGCTAAATTTATTCCCCCAGCCATTAAAGCTAAAATCTAAAAGAGTTAGATTCTCATTAGTTTCTGCTTGACTAGAATCCGCGTTAGATTCTGGACTGAAATCTAAGCTAGAGTCTTTGCTTGAATACGTGTTGGATTCTAATGTGATTGCGCCAAAGTCGCGTGCCCAAGTGTCATTTGTTGGCATAAAAGCTAGAGTTATGCGATTTGTAAGCTTTAAGACGTGAAGGTTAGAATCTTGAAATTTGAAATCACAATTAGGCGCAAAGCTTTGCTTTAGAATCTCAAAGCCTTTTTTATCTCTAGAATCCACGCAAATAACGATATTTTCAAACTTTGTGATAATCTTGATGATATTTAAAAAGCAAGCTCTTGCTTCATCAATGTAGCGTGCCCAATCACTATTTTTATGCGGAAAGGCAAGTAATATTGCGCTTTGTTTTTCCCATTCTGCTTTAAATCGCATACAAACCCCCAAAACTTGAGTTTGAATTTTACCAAAAGATGCTTAAAATAGATTCTGCCCCCCAATAAACCTGCAAATAAACTTGGATTTTAATGGCTCCCTCAAAATTTATGGTAGATTTCACACTGAATTCACTTTTTGTTTTTTATAATTGCAAGCTGATTTTATGACAAGGAATGTAAAAAGATGAGATTGGGCTTAATCTTTGGAGCAAGCGTGTGTGCTTTGTTTGTAGGCTGCACAACTAAGATTCCGACTTCAGATGAGCTAGCATTAAAAGCTCACATCCCTAAGCACTTTGTCAATAGTCCCAAGGATAATAACGCACAAAATCTTGAGAATCTGGATTCTAGCCAAAAAAAATCTAAGAAAAAATCCAAGTCCAAAACACCGCATAAAACGCCAATAGAACGCTTTTATCTTTTCATTGATGATAAAGGTTTGCACACACTTTTAGACATTGCCTTAGAGCGCAACACAAATGTGCTTACTATGGCGTCGCGTATCAAGCAGGCAAAATCCCAAGTGCGCATCGATACAGCTTCTCTTTTTCCCACAATTAGTGGGAATGTCAGCGCAAATTACACCGATAGGCGCACGCAGTCTCAAAGCATATCCGTCCAAACTGGCACAAATTCCGTTAGCGCGAATCTCTCTGCGAGCTGGGAGTTGGATTTGTTTGGCAAATTAAATGCTTTGCGCAAGTCAAGCAAGAAAGATTATGAACAAGCCCAAGCCAATCTCCAGGATGCGCAAATGTCATTATTATCCGAAGTTGGAAACTTATATTTTACCCTACGCGATAATGCCTATAATATCAAGCTTGGCGAGGAGATGCTAGAGAATCTAAAAGAGATAGATTCTATTAGTCAAAAAGAATATGAGCGTGGGCTTGTTGATTTAAATACTTATAGGACAAATAGACAATCTCTAGTCACGCAGCAAAACTCCCTAGAAACCCTGCGTTACACTTATGAGCAGAACAAAAACGCACTTTTGGTGTTGCTTGATATCAATGCTGATGAGCTTGATTCTAAAGTGAAGTTTTTAGATTCTGTCAAAGAGGATCTGCCAGAGATTGCAAACTATAATATTAACACGATTCCAGTGGAAGTGATTTTGGAGCGTCCAGATGTCAAATCAAGCGTGTTTGCCCTGCATTCTCAGCTTTATAAAGTGACTAATGCGAAGGCTGCGAGACTGCCTACGATCTCATTAAGTGGGTCGATTGGACGCGTGCTTCTTAGCACTGTATCATCGGCTTCATCGCTAGTTTATCAGATCGCAAGCTCTATTTCGACACCACTTTTAAATCGCGTGAGCTTAAGAGAGACCTATAAGATTCAAAAAGAGCTTGGCAAAGAGGCATTTTATACTTTGCAAGAGACGATAAATACAGCATTAAGCGAGATTGAAAATGCACTTTTTAATAAGGATTCCCAACAAAGGCAAGTGGAGAATAATGCCGAGTTATTGCGCTTGAGCACAGAATCTTATCAGACCGATAAAGTGCGAATGCGTAGCGGAATAATCGATACAAGCGAGTTTTTGAGTAATGCAAATACTCATATTTCCATCCAAACGCAGTATTTCACTTCAAGGGTGAATGAGCTTATCGCGGCAGTAACTTTATTTAAAGCATTTGGTGGAGCACTGTATTTAGAATCTGAAGGGATAGAGTCTGTGCTAGATTCTACCTTGGATTCTAATCAAGATTCTGATGATTCTAGAGAGGATTCTATAGATTTGAAATCATCACCTTTAGATTCTGCAAATAAGGAGATAAAATGAACATTTATGATGTACTCAACCCGCAAAAATCACCCCTTAAATCAAAGTGGATAATCGTAGCAGGGGTGGTTTGCGCGATTATACTTGTCGTTGGGATTTATTTTTGGAAGTTTCATAAGCCAAGCTTTGAATATGAGATTGTCACACCAAAGCAAGGCGCAATAAAATCTAGTATCTCAGCTTCTGGCTCACTATCTCCTACAAATGAAGTTGAAATTGGAAGTGTTATCTCTGGAATCGTGCTAGAAGTGCTAGTAGAGGAAAATGATAAGGTTGAAAAGGGGCAGGTTTTAGCACGCATTAATCCAGAGACGATAAATCAAGAAATAGCGCGCTATAAAGCACAGCTAAATTCCGCAAAAGCGCAGCTAAAGGCAAATGAGCAAACTCTGGCTGATAAGAAGTGGAACTATGAGCGCTTGCTTGATGTGTATGAAAGCACTGGCGGTAAATCCCCATCCCAGCTTGAGCTTCATAACGCTAAAACAGATTATACTTCAGCGCTTTCTAATGTCGATATTAGCAAGGCTTCAATTGCTGAGATTGAGACGAGCATTGCATCTGCTAACTTTGATCTTAAAAATTCCTATATCATAACGCCAATTGATGGGGTAGTACTTACAAAAAGCGTAGAAGTTGGGCAGAGTGTCGCAGCAAGTCTTCAAGCACCCGTTTTATTTAAGGTCGCAGAAAAGCTTGAAGAAATGGTGCTAAAAGCTCATATTTCTGAAGCGGATATAGGCAAGGTTAAAGAAGGGCAGGAGGTTAGCTTTAGTGTGGATGCCTATCCTGATAAAATCTTTAAGGCAAAAGTGAATAAAGTCAATTTTGGCTCTGGTGATAGCAGCTCCTCTAGCTCAAGTTCTAGCTCCTCTAGCTCAAGTTCTAGCTCCTCGGATATCGTAAGCTACATTGCGCGTATAGAAGTGGATAATCAATCCTTGCTCTTGCGCCCAGATATGAGCGCCACAGCAGATATTACCATTGCTAGAGTGGATAATGCCATTCTTGTGCCAAGTAGTGCGCTGTATTTTGATCTTAATAAAGCTATACAAAAGGCAATGTCAAAGGATAAATCATCCGCTGGCCCACTTTTTACGCCACCAAGACCGCCTCGTCCGGGATTCAATATGCAAGATAAAAAAGACAAAATCACAAAAAAAGGCACTTTATGGATTCTAAAAAATGGCGTCCCAGAAGCCATTAATGTCGAAGTGGGAATATCAGATGGGCAATACACCCAGATTCTAAGTGGCATTGATATGCAAACCAAAGTCATTACAGCACTAAAAAGTAAATAGCAATGCAAGATTTTATCGTGCTTAATGATGTTCATAAAACCTACGGCAAGGGCGAAAATGCCTTTGAAGCATTAAAGGGCATAAGCTTGGAGATCAAGCAGGGTGAATTTATCGCCCTTATGGGACCTAGTGGCTCTGGAAAATCAAGTTTAGCAAATATTTTAGGCACGCTTGATGTGGGCACAAGAGGGGAGTATTTATTCTGTGGTGCAAGTGTGTTTGATCTTACTCATAATCAGCGGGCTTTGTTGCGTAGGAATTATATAGGGTTTATTTTTCAAGGCTTTAATCTTTTGGCGCGCACAACGGCATTAGAGAATGTGGAGCTGCCACTTATGTATCGCGGGATTAAAAAAGCAGAGCGCGAGGAGATAGCCCTGCAAGCGCTAGATAAAGTGGGCTTAAGGGATTGGGCAAGCCATACAAGTGCTAAGCTTTCTGGTGGGCAGCAGCAACGCGTAGCAATTGCTAGAGCGATAGCTTCAAAGCCTTTGTTTTTGCTCGCTGATGAACCAACCGGGAATCTTGATACAAAGCGAAGTGTAGAGATTATGGAGATTCTAGTCGATCTTAATAAGGCACTTGGGATTACAATCTTAATGGTGACGCACGAGCCGGATATGGCGAAATATGCAAGCAGGAAGATTCATTGTCTTGATGGGAAATTGGTATGATGTTTAGAGATACTGCCATTTTTGAGACAAGCAAAAATCAATTAAAATTATTCTGTATAGAAATCACAAGCCCTCACACATTACACAAAACAAAGGAAGAATCTTATGATACTTAACGCTTTCTTGCTTGCCTTGCGACAGATTAAGAGGAATTTTTTACGCGCGTTTTTGACGATGCTTGGTGTGATTATTGGCGTTGGCGCAGTTGTTGTGATGATAAGCTTAGGGAATGGCGTGACAAAAAAAACAAGCGATACTTTCACATCTTTGGGTCGGAATTTAATATTAATCTTTCCAGCAAGAGGTATGAATCCGGGAGGTTCAAACATCAGGCGGAATTTCACCGCACAAGAGGTCAAAGAGCTAAAAGAGCGCGCTAGAGAATACATTGTAGCCATCGCTCCAGTCTCACAAACCTCGACATTTTTGCAGTTCCAAGCGCAAAATACCACCACGCAAGTGCAAGGCGTGGATGCAAATTTCTTTGATGTGACGCAGTGGGATACTTCACAAGGTAGGCTATTTGAAGATGAGGAATATAGGGTTGGGAGTAATGTGTGTGTGATTGGCGAATCTGTGCGCAAGAATCTTTTTAAAAATGAGAATCCATTAGGTAGAAAAATCCGCCTAAGCAATATCGTGTGTGAGTGTGTGGGCGTGCTAGAATCAAAAGGACAAGGTGGAATGGGAAATGACCAAGATGATGTGCTGCTTTTGCCGATGAAAACATATTCTCGATCGATTTCAAAAAGCAGCACACTAAATGCCTTTGGGCGCATTATGATGCGCACAGAAGAAGATGCTGATTCTACTCAAATCGCTACAGCCCTCACTAGTATTTTGCGTGATATACGCAATGTAAAGCCGGGTGAGAGGGATTCTTTTGAGATTATGGATACAAAGCAAATTGCTGATGCTTTTGAGTCAAATATAAAGGTTTTAACGATGTTTTTAGGACTTGTCGCAAGTGTTAGCTTGCTTGTAGGGGGCATTGGGATTATGAATATTATGTTAGTTTCTGTTACTGAGCGCACTAAAGAGATTGGCACGAGAATGGCGATTGGCGCATTGCAGAGTGAAGTGCTTTTGCAGTTTCTCATCGAAGCGGTTACATTAAGCTCACTTGGCGGTATTATTGGCATTATATTGGCATTTTTTGTATCTTTGGTTTTGGCATATTCTGTGGGGTTACCATTTATTTTTGATATACCAACGGCAATTGTGGCTTTTATTTTTTCAGCACTCATTGGTGTATTATTTGGCTATTTGCCTGCTAAAAGGGCTTCTAAGCTTAACCCTATAGATGCTTTAAGGCACGAATAATGCAATTACATCATAACTTCCACAAGTGGCTATTGCAAGTGGTTAAAAAATAAAAATCTATATGGATTTATGCTAAAATGCTTTAGCGATTCTGGTGTTTGAAGGAATAATAATGGATTGTAATAATCCTAGCTTGGTCGCATTGTTTGGGATGACAGCAAGACATCTTGAAAATTATGTGGCTTGTGCTATTAGACCTCTTGGATTAGGACCCGAACAAGCGGGCATACTATATATGGTATCTTTTAGAGATATGACTATAAGTGAGATAGTCTCAAAATCTATGAAAGATAAGACAACAATATCGCGCTGTATTTATTCATTAGAAAAAAAGGGATTAATTAAAAAATATAGAAATATAACTGATAGGCGTATAACTTATGTCAGTATTACAGAAGCAGGGCATACAAAGCTTAAAGAGGTTATCATATCTTCAAAAAAAATAGAATTAATCTTTAATCAATGCTTGGATTCTAACGAGCAACAGACATTAAAAAATCTTTTAGAGAAAATATTGGGAGAAATTGTATGAGGCTAATATTGCTCATAGCTATTATAAGTGTAGGGTGTTTATGGGCAAAAGTGGCTGTTGAGGTAGCAGATATAAAATATGGGAATATAAATCGAGTGGAGTCATTCATCGGAAGTGTGTATTTTAAAGAGACAAGCTCTATTGCATCACCAGCGCAAGGGATCGTGCAAAATATATTTTTTAATATTGGGCAAAGGGTAAAAAAGGGGCAAAAACTCTTAAAGCTAGAATCTGATCTGCTCTTACAAGATATCACAATAAAACGTGCCAAAATCACAGAAGCTAAATACATACTTGAGCGTCAAAGAAATGAACTAGAACGTTATAAAAAGCTTTTGGCTTCTCAATCAATTTCAGTGCAGCAATATGAGAATCTAGAGTATGAATACAAATCCCAAGAAGCTAGAATCATAGCCCTTGAAGCTGAGCTAAAAATCTCTCAAGCCCAACTAGCTCAAAAAACCATTTATGCACCATTTGATGGGATTATCGTAGAGGAGAAAATCCACATTGGAGAATGGGTGCAAATAGGGCAGGCGATCTGCCAGATTCTTAATTCTAAAGATACAGAAGTGATTATTGATGTGCCAAGCTCTGTCGCACGAAATATAAAATTGAATCAGCAAACAGCATTAGTCATTGGCTCTAAAAAATATAATGGCACTATAACAGCAATCATTCCAAAAGCAGATATGCTCTCAAGAACCTTCCCAGTGCATATTTCTGTCAATAATGATGGAAGCTTTTTAGATGGGATGGCTGCAGAGGTACTGCTTGATATTTCTGGAAGCCAAAAGGGCTTTATAGTGCCACGAGATAGCGTTGTGTATCGGAATAAAAAAGCCTATATTTTTGTGGTCAATAATGATAGGGCTACAAGAGTGGATATAGAAGTGCTTACCATTCAAAATGCCTCATCGCTTGTATTAGGAGAGTTAAAGCAGGGTGATAAAATTGTGTATCGCGGGCAAGATGTGCTAAGAGACGGAATGGAAGTGGAGATTAAAAATCCTAAATGAATCTTTTACGTTTTTTTCTTAAGAATCCTGTTTTTGCAAGTGTGATTGGTATTTTTATCTTGCTGTTTGGCTGCATCGCTTTATATAAAATCCCCTATCAGCTTTTACCTCAAACTACGCGCCCGATGATTAGCGTTTATACAGCTTGGAGTGGGGCTTCACCATATGAAATAGAGCGAGAAATCATACAAAAGCAAGAAAAATACCTTAAAAATCTCCTTGGTCTTGTGAGTATGACTTCTACTTCAAGAGAGGGGATGGCGATTATCAATCTTGAGTTTAGCCTTGATACAGATTTAGATATGGCTTTTATTAATGTGAGCTCTAAACTTGAAGAAATCGGCGGATATCGCGAGAATGTGCAAAAGCCTATTATAAAAACAACAGGCGAGATCATTCCTGTGGCGGTTTATTTGTTTGCAAAATCGCTAGATTCTGTGCATCATATTGATACTTATAGGAATTTTATTGAAGACAATGTATTACATTATTATGAGCGCATTGAAGGAGTAGGAGAGGCATATCTATCTGGAGGCACCACAAAAGAAATTCAGATTTTTTTAAATGCCCAACAGCTTGCTTTTAATAATATTGCAATTAAAGAAGTTATCCAAGCAATTTATGCGCAAAACATCAACATTTCTGCTGGGAGTGTTGATTTTAATCAGCGCAATTACAGAATTCAAGCTATAGGTGCATATGCTTCGCTTAATGAGATTTTAAATACCGTCATAAAAGTGCAAAATGGCAAAATTACAAGACTTAAAGATATAGCAGATGTTAAAAAGGGATATGCCAAAAAGACAAATTATAATATCCACAATGGCGATGATGTGATCTCTATACAGATTCGTCCCACGGCTAATGCCAATATTTTAGAGCTGACAAATAGAATCTGGGAAGCTACTCAAAATCTTAATAACTCTGTGCTTAAAAAAGAGGGAATCCATATAGATTGGGGGCGAGATCAAAGGCAGTTTATTTTAGATGCGATTAAACAGGTGAAGGATAATGTATTTTTGGGTGTGATTTTATCTGTGGCGGTGTTGATGTTGTTTTTACGCAATCTCACTTCGCTTGTTATTATCTCACTTGTCATTCCTTTAAGCATTATAGGGACATTTATTCTTTTATATGCTTTTGGGCGCACACTTAATGTAATCTCTCTAGCGGGTATTTCATTTGCAATTTCTATGGTGATAGATTCTGCAATTGTCGTGCTAGAATCAATTATACGCAATAGGCGCAAGAATCCTGCACAACCATTTGAAGCCACATTCATTGGGACAAAAGAAGTTTTTGGTGCGCTTTTTGCCTCAAGTGTTACGACTATTGCTATTTTTATCCCGATTTTATACCTCAAAGATGAGGCAGGACAGCTTTTTGCAGACATTGCTATTGCTTCTAGTAGCGCAATTATACTTGCTCTTATAGTGTGTATTTTTATCATTCCTTCTTTGCTGCTTTTATGGCTTCCTAAACATCAAAAACCGCCCACTCAAATCAGTCAAAAAATCGCTACATTCGGATTTAAAGCACAAGAGTGGATAATGCACATTGTTAGATTCTGCACTAAAAGTGCTATGAGTCGGTTTTTAAGTGTTGTGCTTTTTCTTGGGGGATCTATAGGATTTAGCATTTATGCTTTTCCAAAGGTAGATTATATGCCAAAAGGCGAGCAAAACTTCATCATTGCCTATATCTCTACACCACCGGGAATCTCTCTTAATGAAAAGCACTACATCTCACAACTTTTATATCAAGAAATTACACCACTTTTAGAGCAAAACGGTTATGTGCAACAAAGCATAAAAGATCCTCCTGCAATTAGAGATTTTTTTATGAGTGTGGATAATACAATTTATTTTTACCTTGTCGCGAGTGATGATAAAAAGGCAAGAGAGCTAATTCCTTTTGCTAAAAATATCATCAATCAGATTCCAAACGCATCAGGCGTGGTCTTACAGCAAGAAATATTTAGTGGCTCATCTAGCTCAAGTATTGATTTAAATATTAGTGGTGATGATTTAGATTCTATCACTAGAGCTGCACGAGAGATCTTTGGGCTTATAAATGAGAAGCTACCATACATAGGCATTAGGGCTGTGCCGGCTCTTTATGCGAATAATCAAGAGGTTAATTTATATCCAAATTCATTTGCGCTTTTGCAAAATAAACTTGATATTGAGAGCTTTGGGGATATTCTTTTGGTCACGCTTGGAGGAAAGAAAATTGGACAGGTTAGAATTGGTGATGAGTATAGCGATTTGGTCTTAAAATCAGCACGCAATAGAGGCGATTACGCTCCAGAGGATTTTTTATATTCACAAATTTATACTCCAAATGGCAAGGTTATTCCTCTTGTCTCGTTGGTTGATGTGCGTAATGAAGTGGGAATCTCAACTATTAGACATTTTGAGCAAAAGCGTAGTGCATTATTGATTCTAAACCCAAATGGCAATGCCCCGCTTGAAGAGGTTATAGAAATCATTCAAGAGAATATTCTAAAACCTGTGATAGAAAATTTTGATGATTTAAGCATAACACTTAATGGAAATGCCGATAAATTAAGCAAATTGCGCGCGGATTTATCGTGGGGATTTGTGTTGGCTATTGTTGTTACATATTTGATTTTATGTGCGCTTTATGGGAGCTACTTTTATCCGTTTTTTATTATCCTAACCATTCCTTTAGCTACAGCTGGCGGAATTATGGGGCTTTTTGGTGTGAATGCTTTAATAGCTTCGCAGAATCTTGATGTCATAACGATGTTAGGATTTATCATTTTAGTCGGAAGTGTCGTGAATAATGCGATTTTAATCGTCTATCAAGCACGTATAAATTTCAATTCTTATAAAATGAGCTGGCGAGAATCTGTGCTAGATTCTACACGCACACGACTTTCGCCGATTTATATGAGTATGGCGACAAGTGTTTTAGCGCTCTTGCCATTAGTTATTTTTAGTGGTGCTGGGGGTGAGATTTATCGCGGGCTTGGCGCGGTTTTAATCGGTGGTTTGACGTTTTCTACGATTATTACGGTGTTTATTATCCCATCTTTGCTTTTGAGTGTCTCACCAAAGGAAAAAAGCAAGAATCAAGGATGAAAATGAGGATTCTAGGATCTATCTGTGCAGCCTGTGTTATGAACTTTGGGCTTATTTCTTGTATGTGTGGGATAAGCTTAGAAGAAGCGATCAACAAGGCAGTAGAGCATTCAGCTAAACTAGAGGCACAGCGACATTATACGCAAACTGCTACATACCAAAAATACACCTCTTTTTCGGCATTTTTGCCTACATTAAATACAAATTACATCTATAGTTACAACATTCCGAGTGTCTCTAAGGAATATGCGCTAAATACCTTTAATCTCGTGGGGCGTGTAAATATTTTTAAAGGCTTTCAGGATTACATCGCCATAAAAGAGTCAAAAAAGAATCTTGAGCGAAAAAATCTGGATTTAAAAAATACCTTTGCAGATGTGAGGCTTCAAGCTAAACTCGCCTACATTAGCATTTTACAGGCTAAAGCATTGCTGCAAACAAGCTTAGAATCTAAAACTCTCTTAACACAACAGCTTAAAAAGGCAAATTCATTTTATCAGCAAGGTTTGCGTGCTAAGAATGAAGTTTTAACGATGGAGCTACAGCTCTCAAGTGCGATTATTACATTTGAGAGCGCAAAGCAGAATCTTGAATATGCCCTTAATGCTTTAAGTAATCTCATTGGAATGCGCGTAAATATCGATGATATCGAAGAGATTAAAGAGGTGCAAATTTATGAATACAAAGAGCAAGATTTGCTCACTCAGGCTTTGCGCAATAATCCAAATTATTTATATCTCAAATCCCAACTAGAATCTGCGAGGCTTGCCCTAAAATCAGCCATAGGGAGCTTTTTACCACAACTTGATATAAGTGGGGTGAAGTATTGGTATATCGATGGTGCTGGTGCAGCAAACTACACATATGGCTTGCAAAGCCAAATTGGGCTTAATGTGAGCTTAAATCTGTTTAATGGGCTTAGCGATGGCTGGCAATACCAAATCAAACGTTATGAACTTCTAGCTATGCAAAATAATCTAACGCAGTATGCAAGGGATTTAGAGTTAGACTTGTATGCGCTTTTGCGTGATTATGAGAGTGCTAAACATCAGCTAAAAATTGCCCAAGATTCTCTAAAAAAAGCAAAAGAAAACTACACAATTATCAATAATCGCTATTTGCAGAATATATCAACATATACTGAACTTATTAATGCGCAATTATTGCTTACATCTATGCAGACTAATATCAATCAGGCTCGTTATAATATTATAAGTATCCAATCTAATATAGAACGCATTGTGAATCCTTAAATTTTACCTGAAGTGGCTACAATTAGATTTTATAATAATTAAATAAGGAGAAAAAATGTCTTATATTACAAATGTTATTGAGAATCTAAAGAAGAAAACCCCTTATCAAGTTGAATTTCATCAAGCTGTTGAAGAGGTTTTAACTTCACTTAAGCCACTTCTTGAAAAAGAGAAAAAATACGAAAAACACAGCATTTTAGAGCGCCTTGTCGTTCCTGAGAGACAGATTATCTTTCGCGTGCCTTGGGTTGATGATGAGGGTAAAATTCAAGTGAATTATGGCTATAGAATTGAGTTTAATTCAGCTATTGGACCGTATAAGGGAGGCTTAAGATTCCATCCAAGTGTAAATATCGATGTGATTAAATTTTTAGGATTTGAGCAGATCTTTAAGAATTCTTTAACTACGCTTGCAATGGGTGGAGGAAAGGGAGGAAGCGATTTTGACCCAAAGGGTAAAAGCGATATGGAAGTTATGCGATTTTGTCAATCATTTATGAGTGGGCTTTATCACCACATCGGTGCACAAACCGATGTGCCAGCGGGTGATATTGGCGTAGGCGCGCGTGAGATTGGATTTTTATTTGGGCAGTATAAAAAGCTTGCAAATCGCTTTGATGGTGTGCTTACAGGGAAAAGTCTAAATTGGGGTGGAAGCCTTGTAAGAAAAGAAGCTACAGGCTATGGATGCGTGTATTTTGCACAAGAGATGTTAAAAGAGCGAGGTGAAAGCTTGGAGGGCAAGATTTGTTGTGTCTCAGGATCTGGAAATGTCGCGATTTATACGATAGAAAAGCTACTACAAATTGGTGCGATTCCTGTGAGTGCGAGCGATTCTAAAGGAATGATTTATGATAAAAAAGGCATTGATTTGGCACTTCTAAAAGAGATTAAAGAAGTTAGGCGCGCCTCACTAGAAGAATATGCCAAAGCCAAAAAAAGTGCTAAATATACAAAAGCTAGCGATTATGAAAAAGGTTGTAACGGCGTGTGGAGCATTCCTTGTTTTGCCGCATTTCCAAGTGCTACGCAAAATGAGCTAAGCATAAAAGATGCAAAGATTTTATTGCAAAACGGCTGTAAATGCGTAAGCGAAGGTGCAAATATGCCTTCTACAAACGAAGCAGTGAAGCTGTTTTTAGATTCTAGAATCTGCTATGGTCCTGCAAAGGCAGCAAATGCTGGAGGAGTGGCTGTAAGTGGGCTTGAGATGGCGCAGAATACGAGCTTGAATTTTTGGAGTTTTGATGAAGTGGATAATAAGCTTTTAAATATTATGAAAAATATTTATCAAAACTCCTCAAATACAGCCAAAGAATTTAAAGAGCCTACAAACCTCGTAATGGGTGCAAATATCGCTGGATTTAGGAAGGTGGCAGATTCTATGATTGATCAAGGTGTGGTTTGATAAATAGCTTGCCTTGATTGCACGCAAGAAGTGGCGTGCAACCGCAATCTCAAATTTATCTTGCTTGTTGTGATCCTAGCCCAAAAATTCCAAAGAGATAGCCCATCGAGGATTGCATCAAGGATTCCATATAGGTTTCAAATCTCGTTTTTTCAAGCCATTTAGCTTGTGTTACACCGCTTAGATCTTTTAAGGTTGAGATAGCTTCATCACGCGAGCAAACCCCATCAATAAGCCCGAGATCTTTAGCTTTTTTGGCATTAAAGATTTGCCCTTGCGCGAACTTATGAGAATCTGCAATATTGAGCTTACGCGCATTAGCAACATCAAGCACGAACATATCATATGTGTTATTGATAACTTGTTGCATATATTTTTTCTCTTTTTCACTCCACGCGCGCGTCATAAGCGCCCCAGCTTCTTTAAACTCACCCGCAGAAAGTGTTTGAGACTGAATACCAAGCTTTTTGATTAAGTCTTGTATGTTTGCGCCATTAAAAATCACACCAATGTGCCCCACAAGGCTGCCACGATTAGCATAGATTCTGCTTGCATAGATTCCTGCATAATATGCCCCACTTGCCATAGTGCTTTCAGTATGCGTAACTACGGGCATAGACTTTGTGAGATCTTTGATTAAATCCGCTATCTCTATGCTTGCTCCAGCTGCTCCACCGGGAGAGTCAATAATCAGCAACGCACCTTTTATGCTTGGGTATTTCTTAATTTCTTCGATTTGTAAGCGCAGATTCTCAGAATCCAAAATCGTGCCCTTAAGGTAGATTTTAGCAAGATTTGGTGTTTGCGTTGGTTTATGAGAACTAGCCATAATAAGCACCACGATAAATAAAAATACAAAAGTTTTAAAATACTTTGTAATAAAATCCAATACAGAAATGATTGGGGTGGTCAATTTTTTAAACATAGCAATCCTTTATGAAATTTAGCGCATTATAACGAATTTTCGTGCATTATTGGCGCATTTGGATTTTAAATTCTATTGCGAGATTTGGGTGGAATTGTGGTATTTTGGGATTTGGATGATTTGGTTTATCAATGACAGCTTTTAGAATCTACCATCTCTCACCAATCCCTAAAAGCACACATCTATTCACATATGGCAAGGCACAAAGTGCGTAAAATTCGCTACCTTCTCCTATGGTTAATAAATCGCTTAGATACCGCCCAGCGAAATTTAAGGAGACTTTTTTGGCTTTTTGCTCTTTGGATTCTCGGATGAATACTGCTTGAATTGTCGCTCCTCCATACTCGCTGTATAAGGGGTTTGATACAATTATTCCACGGAAAAAGATCAAAGGCTTTTTAATGGCTAGAATCCTAGATTCTGGCATAGTTTTATACACGCCATAATCAATAAGGTTGTATCCACGAAAACGCACAAAATCTCCATTCATAGAACCTTGTAAGACATTTTGGTATGTTTGTGTGAGATTATGGCGATGGAATTCTAAGAAAGCATTTGCATCGGGTAAATCTTTGGCTTTTATGCCACATATTAGTGCAAACACAATTAAAGCTTTCATCAATTTTTAGAATCTTAAAACCTAGCGCTTGAGTTTTGATTGTTTATTAAGCCACAGTATAAATGCCCCAATGATAGCAAAAATACCAATAATGATAATGTATGAATATTGTCCGTATTTATCAATGATAGATTCTATAAATCTTGAACCATAAAATGCAAGTATCCCAAGACTCAAAGCCCACGCGATACAAGAAAGCAGATTTAAAAGAAGAAATTTTTTAAAGCTATAACGACTCATCCCGATAGCCACAGGCACTAAAAATTTGACCCCATATAAAAATTTATTGACAAAAATCAATATTGCGCCATATTTTTTAAGCCAAATATGCATAAGGGCGATCTTTCTGCGGTGTTTATCGAGGTATTTTAAAAAATCCTGCTTTTGATAGCGCACAAGATAAGTAAGCACAGAACTCCCAGTAAAATTGCCAAGTGCGGCAATGCCAATGCTTAGACTAATATTCATATGCCCAAGCGCACTTAAGATTCCAGCAGCGATAATGCCTACATATCCGCTACCTATGCAGTATAAAAACAATACAACATATCCCCAAGTATCAAAAGATCCCTTGAAGGATTCTATCATCTCAGCCATATTTGCCCTTAAAATTTCTGTTATAAAAAGGATAATTGTATCTAAAAATGACGATATATCGCTATATGATTTTTTGTTTTACTTAATAAAAACTGCTATCAATGTAAAATAATTCTTTATAAGGAGCCATATAAGATGGCAATACCAAAATGGGATAATGAATACAGTATCCATAGTGACATTATTGATGCTCAGCATAAAAAGCTATTTGAGATTGCCGAAAAGGCAGGGACTCTTATAAGTAAGCAAGTCGATAGCAAGGAAATTAAAAAAATCCTTGCAGAACTCTTTGAGTATATGAAGGTGCATTTTCGCGATGAAGAGCAATATATGGATAGTATAGGTTATCCCGGATTAGCAAGACAAAAAGAGTTGCACAAAGCTATAATTGCCGATATGACAGATCTCATTCAAAATATTAAATATGACTTCAAGCAAAAGCTTGCTATTATCACTGAACAATGGTTGATAGAACATATTTTAAAAGAAGATATGTTGATTGAGAAATACCGAGCAGAACACGAAAAAGAAATTAGTGCTCACGCACAATCTGGTAATGAGAAAGTGGTAAGCCATATTTATACTTGTGGCTGTAATCGAGAATTTAGAGTGCTTGATACCATACATAAAAAAATCCAAAACGGACAGGTTTTCCACTGCAAAAAATGCGGACAGCCTATAAGATTTATGCATGCGTGATGAAAAATAGCGGTCCAATGGCTTTAAAGTCATTGTAGATTCTTTATTTACTTAATAATATTTGCTTGTTAATCAATATTTTAAAGAACGAGAGCTGGGATAGATTAAGATTGGGTTTAAAGATATTCAGGTCCAACAAGAGAGAATCCTAATTTGCTTAATGTTATGTAAGATTTAGTAAGTTTTTTACCCAAATAGAATGCGCGATAAAAATTATTTTTATGCCTATGATGTTTGGCTTTTTATGCGCTATGGATTTCACTCAATCACTCAAGAATGATACAATTTTAAAATTCCTACACCATAAAAGCCAACACAAAGATTCTAGATTTTGGGTTCTATTTGGGCTTGTAAAATTAAGGATTTTATACACAGCCAAAAATATTTTAAATAATTTCATAAGACTATATCCTAATCACCCCGACTTAATTTCACTCTAAAATCCTTTTTTATGTTCTTTATAATCTCTATGCCATTTTTCCCACTCTTAGAATCCAAAACCTTGCCAAGATATACAAGCCCTTTATATGGCGGTTGTTTAGCATAATAGATTCCAAGATTCCCCCACGGAGCAAAGTAGAAAAAATCCCCAACTTGCGGATCATAGCCTGTGGTGTTTTTCACGCTTAAAGCCTTTGGTAAATGAGCAATTTTTTCTTTACCTACATAATCGCTAAATTCTAGTTCTAATGGAAGCTGCGCTACAAATTCCCTTGAAGCGACATTATTCTCTAATGCCACCTTGATGCTTTCACTCTCAAGCTCTAATATTATTTTTATCTCTTCTGCCATTGCCATACCTCCTAGAAAACTCACTCCAATAAGAAATACTTTCAAGAAGCTCATATAAAACCTCCTAAAAGATTTGTGAATTATAGAATATAAGAGCTACTCTAAGTCAAGAGGAAAATAAGAGGCACAAAAATTAAAGATATTTTGATAGCATTACAGAATCTAAAATGAGGAATATCAATGGATGATAC
This sequence comes from uncultured Helicobacter sp., assembly GCA_965120395.1. Taxonomy (GTDB): domain Bacteria; phylum Campylobacterota; class Campylobacteria; order Campylobacterales; family Helicobacteraceae; genus Helicobacter_B. The sequence continues at coordinate 18,788 of CBCPND010000018.1, read as the reverse complement.
ACCGCAATTTGCGCAGATGCAAAGCTTTTTATTTCCGTTTTTAGGATCTTTATTATTTATCGTGTTACATTTGATTGTTTATATGCTTTTAGTGCGTAAGGTCTCATCAAGCAAGATTATAGCGCGATTTCTTAACACGATTTTATTTATAAATATGATTTTTAGCGTGCTTTATATGTTTATGCGAAGTTATGAGTTTGCACCAAAATGGGCGTTTATGATCGCTTCTATTTGCGTTGGTTTGATGTTTATGCTTTTGGTTGGGGCAATTATCGCAAGTTGCGTGAGTTTGGCATTTTGGATTTTACAAAAGCAGCATCTAAAGCCAAAACTTAAGCGTTACATTCTAGCTTTTTGTTTTATTTATGGTTTTTATACGCTGTATAATGGCTTATCAGAGCCAAAGATTAGGCATATAAGTTCTGAGCTTAACAAGCTTAGCAAACCTCTTAAGGTTTTGCAATTAAGCGATATTCACATCGGCGGACTTATGGATGAAGCGCGCGTGGCTAGAATCGTCTCTTTAAGCAATGCGCAAAATCCAGATATAATCGCAATCACAGGCGACTTAATAGATTCAAGTTTAGAAAATTCAAAAGCGAGTTTGCAGATTCTGGGTAATTTGTGCGCGAAATATGGCGTGTATTATGTGCTTGGTAATCACGAGTATATCCACGATATTTATGAGATCATAGAATCTATAAAATCACTTGGCTTTAAAGTGCTTATCAATGAAAATATCGAGATTAAAGATATGATCAATATCGCTGGAAGCGCGGATTTAATGGGCAATAGAATGGGCTTTTTAAAGCCAGATTTTAACAAATCATTAAAAAATATAAATGCAAACTTGCCTGTAATTTTCCTAACCCATCAGCCAAAAGTTATAAACATTCTAGATTCTGCCCTTTTGCAAAAGATTGATTTTATTCTTGCTGGACACACGCACGGCGGGCAAATTTTCCCGATTTCTTTAGCTGTGCTTTTGCAACAGCCTTATTTAAAAGGTTTGCATAAGATTCCAGAGACGAGCACATATATTTATGTCAATGAAGGTGCGGGATTCTGGGGTCCGCCTATGAGAAGTTTTTCTACTTCTGAGATTACACTTTTTGAGTTTTTACCAATATTAAAGTAAAATGAAGGTAAAATAAGTAGTGAAGTTTTAAAAAGGAGAGAAAATGGAATTTGCAGAGTGGCTAATGGAGTATTATTCGTGGATTAAGACACTGCATATTATAAGTGTGATTTGCTGGATGGCTGGGCTTTTTTATCTGCCAAGGCTTTTTGTTTATCACGCGCTTAATTATGGCAATGAAGCCTTTACTAGTGTCGTAAAACTTCAAGAATATAGACTTTTTGTTTATATTATGCGTCCATCTATGTGGTTTAGTGTAGGTAGTGGAGGATTATTGATATGGATAATGTTCCCAGATATTTTTAGAAGCGGGATGTGGATTCACATTAAAGTGCTATTTACTGTTCTTATGCTGATTTTTCATATCGTATGTGGAATAATAGTAACAAAAATGCAAAATGATTCGTGCTCCATTAGTCATAAGTTTTTTAGATTTTTTAATGAGATACCAACAATCTTAATGATTGTTATTGTGATATGCGCAGTCATTAAATTTTAGGGATGATATGAAGCTCTGGGGCGGTCGATTTAGCGCGGATTCTAGTGAGCTTTTAGAGAAGTTTAATGCTTCAATTGGATTTGATTATATTTTGTATCCTTATGATATTTTAGGTTCGCTAGCACACTCTAAAATGCTTCATAAGCTAAATATTTTAGACGATGCAGAATATACTAAAATCAAACAAGGTTTGCTTGAGATAGAAGAAGAAATCAAAGCAGGTAAATTTGAGTTTAACATAGGTGATGAAGACATTCATATGGCAATTGAAGCGCGTCTGACGCAAAAAATCGGCGATGTGGGGAAAAAGCTTCATACTGCGCGCTCCAGAAACGATCAAGTAGCACTTGATTTCAGATTATATGTGCTTGATAAAATTATTCAAATCAAACGAGGCTTAATGGATCTTATAGCCGAGATTCTACAAATTGCAGATAAACACACCAAAACGCTTATGCCCGGAATGACCCATCTTCAACACGCACAACCTGTAAATTTTGGCTTTCATCTTGTGGCGTGGGCTTGCGCACTAAAGCGCGATATAGAGAGGCTAGAATCTAGTTTTTCTCGCAATAATTTTATGCCCTTAGGTTCTGGAGCGCTTGCTGGCACACCCTATAAAAATGATCGTGAGATGTTGAGTGATGAGCTTGGATTTAGCGCACCTACGCTTAATGCGATGGATTCTGTGAGTGATAGAGATTTCGCACTTGATTTGCTGTATGACATTGCGATGATTGGGATGCATTTCTCGCGCATTGCTGAAGAACTAGTGCTATGGAGTAGCTATGAGTTTAAATTCATCACAATAAGTGATGATTATGCTACAGGAAGTTCGATTATGCCCCAAAAGAAAAACCCCGATGTGCCAGAACTTTTACGTGGAAAAAGTGGGCGTTTTTTTGGGAATCTGACTAGACTTTTAGTTGTAATGAAATCATTGCCATTAGCTTATAATAAGGATACACAAGAGGATAAAGAAGCTGTGTTTGATAGCGTTGAGAATATTCTAATAAGCATTGAGATTTTAAAGCAGGTTTTAAAAACAATGCAAATCAATGTTGATAATATGGCTAAAGCTTGCAAAATGGGGCATTTAAGTGCGACTGATTTAGCGGATTTCTTGGTAAAAAGCTCAGACGTGCCATTCCGCGAAGCACATCATATCACAGGCAAGATCGTAGCTTACGCAGAATCTAAAAATTGCGATATTAGCGAGCTTGACGAAGAAGAGATTCTAAGACTTGATCCTTTAATAAAAAATGGCGTGAAAGAAGCTTTGGATTTGGTGCATTCTATGGAATCTAGAGATAGCTTTGGTGGCACTTCAAGCACACAAACAAAAGAGCAAATTAAGATTCTGCAACAATGGCTCAATACGGCATAAAAAGGAGGATTGCAAAATATCACAAAGGACGCTGATGAATAAACAAATGGACAAACAAAGCCAAATTGTTGAGATGTTTGATGCGATTGCCAAAGATTATGATAAGGCTAATAGAATCTTGAGTCTTGGCATTGATATTTCTTGGCGCATTAATGCTTGCCAAAGAGCTTTTGAAGCACTGCAAAAAAATAAAATTGAGCGCATTTTAGATGTGGCTTGTGGCACTGGAGATATGATTTTACATTGGCAAATCCAAGCCAAAAAACACAATATCGCTACAGATTCTATCATTGGCGTTGATCCATCTATCAAAATGCTTGAAGTGGCAAAAACCAAGCTTAAAGACATCAAATCGAGTGATGAAGAATCAAAAGATATAAATCTTTTTGTCGGGCAGGCTCAGAATCTTGAGATGATAGAATCTAATAGCGTAGATATTCTCTCCATTGCATATGGATTGCGCAATGTGGTGGAATATAAAAAGGCGATTAGCGAATTTTCAAGGGTGCTAAAAAATGGTGGCGTAATTGTCGTTTTAGATTTTTTTAAGAAGCAAAATCCAAGCTTGCTTGATTACATCACAAGCTTTTATACAAAGTATATTTTGCCTTTAATTGGCGGTGTGATTTCTAAAAATTATGCTGCATATAAATATTTACCAGATTCTATGGACAGCTTTCTTACACCTCAAGAACTTGCACAAGAATTTGCTAAAGTTGGAATCCAAACAAAGATCATTAAAAGCTACAGCGCGAATATTTCACATCTTATTTTGGGAATTAAGCAAGAAATCCAAGAGCAATAATGTAATTTAAGAATTATTTTTAGATTTTTTTTGCTAGAATAGCTTCACTATTGCTAAAGGAGCTTTTATGGAATGGACACAGGTATATAATCCACTTGATAATCGATGGTTAAGCGCGTTAGTAGCGTGTTTGCCAATTGTTTTGTTTTTTGTTTCATTAATTGTATTTAAGCTAAAGGGATATACGGCAGGATTGCTCACTGTTATTCTAACAGCACTAATTGCGATATTTGTTTATGGTATGCCTGCATCAAAAGTAGGTTATAGCTTTTTGTTTGGTGCGCTGTATGGGCTGTGGCCTATTGCTTGGATTATAATTGCAGCAATTTTTCTTTACAAGCTTACAGTTAAATCGGGCTATTTTGATATTCTGCGAGAATCTATCATTGCTATCACGCCAGATCAGCGGATTCAAGTTATTTTGATTGGATTTTGTTTTGGTGCGTTTTTAGAGGGTGCGGTTGGTTTTGGTGGTCCCGTTGCTATTACTGCGGCTCTTTTAGTTGGACTTGGACTTAGACCATTGTATGCAGCGGGACTTTGTTTGATTGCCAACACCGCGCCAGTTGCTTTTGGAGCTGTGGGGATTCCTATTATTGCTATGGCTGGAGTTGTGGATACAGCAGGATTTAGCACAAGCGAATATGCGCTTAAAATTTCCTCAATGGTAGGGCATATGCTCGCTCCACTTTCGGTGCTTGTTCCATTTTTCTTGATTTTCTTAATGGATGGTCTTAAAGGACTCAAAGAAACTTGGCCTGTGGCTTTAGTAGCTGGAGGAAGTTTTACTATTGTGCAGTATTACACAGCCACACGCCTTGGACCAGAATTGTGCGTTTTATCAGCAATTACATCGATTGTCTGCGTGGCAGTATTTTTACGCTTTTGGCAACCAAAAAATATTTTTAAATTTGAAAATAATGCCTCTGTGGATAGCGATATATCGCAGGGCAAGAAATATTCCACAAAGCAAATTATTTTAGCTTGGATGCCTTTTATAATTTTGATTTTTATGATTGTAATTTGGACTCAAGATTGGTTTAAAGATTTATTTGCATCAGCACAATATGGCACAAATGCAAACGGAGAAATGGAGCTTATCAAAGAAGCTGGAATCTTAAATTCTTTTGTTTTACAGATTAATTTTAGCGAACTTGGTAGCATTATCCAAACTACAGAAGTTGCACGAGAGAATAAGGTTATGAAATCATTATTTGATTTGCCTCTAATCAATACTGTAGGCACTTCAATTTTTATTGCTGCATTAATTACTATGGTATTACTTAAGGTAAAAATTACAGAAGCAGTTAAGACATTTGGTGAGACACTCAATGAAATGAAATTTGCTATTTTGACGATTTCTTTGGTTGTAGGATTTGCATACATCTCAAATTACAGCGGTATATTAGCAACTTTAGCATTAGCACTTGCAAATACAGGTGAAGCGTTCGTATTTTTCTCTCCTATTGTGGGATGGCTTGGTGTATTTTTGACAGGAAGTGATGCGAGTTCAAATATTCTTTTTGGAACACTTCAGCAACTTACAGCAAACAAACTTGGTATTTCTGATATATTATTTTTGGCAGCAAACTGCGTGGGTGGCGTCATTGGCAAAATGATTTCCCCCCAAAGTATAGTTATTGCGTGTGCAGCCGTTGGATTGGTTGGGCGAGAATCTGAGTTGTTTAGATTTACAGCGAAATATTCTGTGGCACTTGTGATTATTGTAGGATTTTTCACTTATGCTATGGCGTTTTGGTTTCCGTGGATTATGCCTAATTGATCTATATCAATAAGTGCTTTAAGCACTTATTGTGGCTGGATGGAGGAGTTATCTGCTAGATTTTCCTTTTCTACTTTTTGTAAGAATTCTAATGTTTCAATAGCGACTTTTATAAATTCTTTTGCGCTTTTAGATTCTGGGTTAAAATACACAATCGGCTGCCCATTATCACCGCCTTCGCGGATTTGCTTCTCAAGCGGAATCTGAGCTAGAATCTGAGTGTTATATTTTTTAGCAAGCGGTGCACTGCCACCTTTGCTAAAAATATCATATTCTTCATTGCAATTTGGGCACACAAAGCTACTCATATTTTCGATGACCCCAGCAATCGGAATATCTAGCTTTTCAAACATATCTAAACTTCGCGCTCCATCATCAAGGCTTACTTGCTGAGGCGTCATTACGGCAATTCCAGCACTTACTGGGATATTTTGCGCGATTGAAAGCTGCGCATCACCAGTTCCGGGTGGCATATCTAAAACCATCACATCAAGTTCCCTCCAAACCACATCGCTAAACATCTGCTCAATTGCGCGCATAAGCATAGGACCACGCCAAATGAGACTCTGCCCCTCTTCAAACAAAACGCCCATACTCATAATATCAACGCCAAAGGCATTTAACGGAATAAGCTTTTTGCCACTAGAATCTAGCTTTGGTTTTTGATTATGCACGCCAAACATACGCGGAATATTTGGTCCATAAATATCCACATCCAAGATTCCAACGCTTTTTCCTTGCATCGCAAGTGCTATGGCGAGGTTTGTCGCTACGCTTGATTTGCCTACACCACCTTTGCCAGAGCTTACCATTATGAAATGCTTGATTTGTGGGGCTAGGTTTTTTGGCTTTGGTTTGGGTGGAGTTTGTGGGGTTGGGGCTTGAATGTGAATTTTGGCAATGATGTTTTCTTTTTGCAAAACCCTGTCTATTTTATCATAAAGTGCTTTTGCCACTTTAGGATCGCTAGAAGGGATATTGATGAAAATTTCTATATTGTTATCATTAATGAGGATTTCACTCACGAATCCATAACTTACAATGTCTTTTTGAAAATTTGGATATATCACTTGTGATAAAAGCTGTCTAATTTTTTTTTGCATTTGTGCTCCTTAAAATAAAATGGATAATATTTATGATAAAAATAATTAAAAAATACTTAAAATTACTGCGCTTCAAAATTTATTCTAGGATCAACTAGTGTATAAACAAAATCATTTACCACAGCAATAATTAGGCTAAAAAGCGTAAAAATATAAAGCGTGCCAAAGACGACTGGATAATCGCGATCTAAAATACTCTGATACCCCAAAAGCCCCAAACCATCCAAGCTAAAAATAATCTCAATCATCAAGCTTCCACTTAAGAAAATCCCTAAAAACGCCGCAGGAAATGAAGAGATCACAAGCAACATTGCATTTCTAAAAATATGCCCATAAAGCACGCGCTGATTGCTCGCGCCTTTTGCATAGGCAGTTAAGACATAGCCTTTGTGCATTTCTTCTAAAAAAGAATTTTTACTTAGTAATGTGAGCGTGGCAAAGCCACCTATAGATAAGCACAACACCGGTAAAGTAATGTGCCAGAGATAATCCTTAATCTTATCAAAATAGCCCATTTGCGCGAAGTCATCACTTGTTAATCCTCGCAATGGAAAAATATCCAAATAGATTCCACCCGCGAAAAGCACAATAAGCAAAATCCCAAACAAAAACGCCGGAATGGCATTTAGCACAACAATAATAAGCGAAGATATAGAATCTAGCGTGCTGCCATTTTTCTGCGCTTTATAGATTCCAAGCGGAATTGAGATAAGATAAATGAGCAATGTGCTAAAAAGCCCCAAAGAAATAGAAACAGGCATCTTCTCTAAAATCAAATCCCACACGCTAATCTTTCGATAATAACTCTCGCCAAGCTCAAAGGTAAGGTAATTTTTAAGCATTAAAATGTAGCGCTCAGTTATGCTTTTATCAAAGCCATATTGTCTTTTAAGCTCCTCTATGAGTTCTACATCAAGTCCTTTTGAAGCTTTATAATCGCTTATTTTAGTGCCACTGCTTGCTTCGCTATGTGTGCCTTGCTCGAGTTTGCTTGTGATGTGCTCTACTGGACCGCCGGGAGCTAACTGGATGATGAAAAAATTAAGCGTGATGATGCCTAGAAGTGTGGGAATTATCAACAAAATGCGCTTAAGGAAATAAAAGGTCATTTTCATCCAATTTTATAGAATCTAGAATTCTAATAGGTGGTTTGGATTATGGCTAAAATCCTATGAAGTAGCGTTAAGTTCCTAATTTCTTAACCTAATGATTATCGATATTTTTTTGTGCCTTTTTTTGCATTATAAGTGCCAAAACTGCCAAATTTCAAGCTTTTAGACACACTACAAGACACAATTTCAAATAACACGCTTCCAAAAAAGCAAAAAAACTATACCTTTTTTGCCCTGCTTTTGTCAAGAGTATGCGCTAAATTTTTGAAATCAAGCCTTAATCAAATCCGCGCTAAACCTCGCGTGCTACGATATTTAAAGCCCGCGTAAATTTTTCTAACCAAGCCATAAAGCCAAATCCAAGCAAAACCAATTTGCACTTTTTGCATTTTGCCTTTCTTTTTTTCAAATTCCAAAACCGCGCTGCAATTTTGCCATTAAAAAAAGGCAAGCAAATTTATTTAAAAGCTTTTTTAAATCCCTAAAATCGCTTGCCTTTAAATGTGGGCGCGGTTTTTTGGTCGATAAAGTATAGCTTTTCAATGTGGCGCGCGGGTTAAAAAGGTAGAAATGGCTTAAATAGACTTTTTAAAATGTGGGCGCGCTTGGGTGTGAAGTGGTGTGAAGTGTAGATTTTTCAATGTAGCTTATCAAACAAGCACGATAAAAACTAAAGTGCATTCAAAATGTAGCGCGCGATTAGAATCTAAAGCAAGCTAAATGAGATTCCAAGTTGCCAAAGCAAAACTTACTCAATGCACGCAATCCACGCAATGCACGCAAAACAAGGCAAACCTGCAAATATCGTTACTATAGGTTTTTTCATACCTTATTATATCTAAAGCTTATTAACTGCGCGCTAAATGTATCACTTGTTCGCTTTAAGCCACTGCGCGACATCAAATCGCTATAAGATTCAAACTAAAAGTGCTTAAGCTAAATTCATCTAAAACAAATCCTTTTTCATCTAACACGATAACTTTTAAGTGCTCATTCTCGCGCTTGATTTTCAAGTTTAATGTCGTGTCGTGTGTGATAAACCTTACCACGCGTGCATTTTGTGTGCCAAGCAAGATTTTGATGGCTTTTTCTAGTTTCAGTTTCTTTTTCATTCTTTAACGCATATCATTTTTAGATATTTGCATTTTTTGTCTTACGATGTTGGGTATTTCTATGCCTGTTTTTTCTTTGCCCGGTAAGCCATTGTTGTTGCTTGTTTTTGGCTCTGCTCTTTTGGCTTCTTGCGCGCTTGTGCTTGGCTCTTGATTTTGGGTCGCGCGGTTTTGCTCTTTTTGTGTGTTTTGGCTCTGCGCGCTAGAAGTGCGGTTAGAATCGCTTCTCTCCAAGCCATCCGCGCTGGTGTTAGAATCCGCGCTTTGTTCTTGTATAAGCTCTGTAGATTTAGCAAGCATTTCAGCTTGTGATGTTAGTTTTGCGACTTCTGCATTAAGTTTAGCTATCTGGCTTTGCATTTTAGCCATTTCTAGTTCTTGCATTTTTTGCTGCATAGGTGCTTGTGCTTGTTGTGCTTCTTGTGCTTGTGCCTCTGCATTTGCTAGCACTTCCTCGATATCCTCGATTATCGGGCTATCTGTATCTTTTAGCATCAATGGTAGCAATTGTGGCAAAATATCGCCTCGCACGCTTCCGATAGTCTTTAGAATCTCTGCCCAATGTGCAAACCTTTCCTCTCGACCTTGCGTTTTAAGCTGTGTTTTATACACCAAATCAAAGCAACCGATTTTAATCGCGTTGTTTTCGTCTGTGTTGATTTTAAAGTATCTTTCACCTGTCTTTTTATCTGTGATTCTAAAAACTTGTTCTTTTGTGTAGTAGTGCTGGATGAAATCTAGCACTTTTTCATACAAAAGCCTATCCATGTCATCCGCGCTTTTGACATAATACTGCAAGCCAAGCAAGCCAAGTTCTCGCCTTTGGGCTATCGCTACGCCACTTTGTCGATTAACCGCTTGTCCTAATGCTTCCTCGTTAAGCCCGCTTATTACTTTTGCTAGCGTGCGCTTAATGTCTGCTCTTTGAGTTAGTGCGCTAATGTCTGCTTGATGTTGGATAAATTCTATCTTGCCCTCTTTTAATGCTCCGCTTCGCACTTGTATTAAAGCATTGCCTTTCCCTATGTTATCCGCGAAACTATCGACATCATCCACTGCATCACTTTCATAAAGCGCTTTTACGCTTCCTAGCAAATTACCCGTCTTTATCTCGCTAAAATTAATTTCATCTTGTATCGGCTTAATGTCGCGAAATAATCCATACCAATTATTTTTTTCATCGATATTGTATTTTGCGATTACAAAAGGATGCGCGCCGTTTTTAAAGGGTGCGACTTCGTATTTGTAGATTCCGCCATTGCTATGCCATAGATAGCGATTCCAAGAAAAACCTAGCTTTTCGTGTGGCTCTTTAATCCAAGATTCTATAATAAAAGCGCGCTTGTCGGCTATATCTTCCTTGCTAACATAGATTTCTTTCTCCTCTCCGATTATTGCCCTTGCTTCGTAGTAGTTAATGTTTTGTTTTTTGTGAAAGCGCGTAGCATCAATGGCGTTTTTGTCGATAGAATACGCATCGATCATAAAGCAGTCAGTAGGTATGTGCTTTAGTGTGATGTGCTTATCATTATGTGTGTCTTGCTCTATCCATAACTCTACAACGCTTAATCCCATCAGCAAATCAAAATCCCGCTTATAGATTTCTTTTTCATAATTGTTTTGTTGATTAAACACCTTGAGTAAATCGCATAACAAATTCGCTAAAGCCTTATCCTCTTCTTGCCTGCCATAAACTTTTATCTCTGTGCTGCTTTGGATTTTGTAACCTAGAATCTTATCACAAATCATTTTAAAGATGTTTTCATACACTGGCACTTGCCCGCGCGCTTGTATGATCCCAAGAGTAGCGGGGTCGATTTGGTGTCCGTGATAATACGCTTTAGAGTCCTTATACTCTCTTAAAGCACTATCTGCACTCATTGAGTCTATCTCTAGCATTGCTTGCAATTCTGATAATTCTAACATTTGCTATCCTTTAGATGTGATGTTTAGTATAGGTTATGTTTGGCGTGTTAGCTATGTTTTTTAAGCTTCTTATTTTGCTTTTAGCTAACTCGTATTCACTGCGCAATATCTGCATTCGTGGTTGCAAATCCGCGCTGCTTCTCTCCACTAAAAGCGTATCCAATACGACCCTTAAAGCTAAAGCCTTATTAAATTCTGCGCTTAAAGCAAGGCTATCATTAGGACTTTTTAGCTCTTTGCTAAAAAAGCTTGCCATTATCTCTAGCTCCTCGCCTTTGCTAACATTGTAAAGCATATAGGTGTAGCCTCGCAAGTAAAAAAAGCAAGGCTCTTTTAGCTTTAATCCTGTGGTAGCACTCGTATAGGTTAGTGGCTTGCCATCTAACTCTAGCTTGATAATGTAGGCAATTTTAGCTGGTAATTCTAGCTCTGTGCTGCCTTTTAGCTTTATTTTTAGGTAGTGGATGTTTTCTTTAAACTCTGAAATGAGTTCGTTTTGTGATAAGCTTAACTTTTCTAATAACTCGCTATCGCTAAAAAATAGCTTCTTATAATCATCATCTCTAGCTATGCTTCGGATAAGATTTATCACTTTTTTGGCTGTGTTCATTATTTTGCCTTTTTTGTGTGCTATTATTCTATAAATGCCAAATTTTTTAAAGGGTTAAAATTTTTAAAGCGGGATTCTCGCGGGGATGTGTAAAATGAGTATCTTAATCCAAATTCTAATCTTTGCTCTTATTGCCTTTGTGGTTAGCTTGCTTTTTTCACAAAAGCAAATCTAAAACACAAACCTAAAGTCTAAATCCTCGTTGCGATAAAATAATAAATCCCTCTCTAGTTTTTCGTATAGCGGTGGCTTAATTTTATCGTATCCTAGATTGAGGTTAGATTCCATAAGCTCGATGAAAGCTTGCAACTGCTCTTTAGCTTTAGCTTTTAGCGGGGTTTTTTGGTGTTGCAGGTAGTAATCTAAATCCTTAACATCGATGTCGCTAAAAACATACTTCGTATAGCATTCGCTTATGTTTAGCTCTCCGCTTCCTGCATAGATAAACACTTGCTTATTATCATTCATAAGCCTTTCATCCTCGCTAAATAATGGCAAGCTTATACTCTCTTGACTTTCTATCTTATAAGTGGCTATGGTTTTACCATAGCTGTTTTTTAGCTTTAGTGTGATAGCTTCCTCGCTATCATTGATTACTTCTCTCATCTTTCAACTCCAAAAACTAGCCTTTTGCATTTTTGCGCTAGCTCTTTTTCTAATTCTAGACTTATCTCGATTGTTAATCTCTTTGTGTTGGCACGCTAGCATCGCTTGTGCCTTCGCTTGCTGCCTTGCTTGTCGTTGCATCCGCTGCGCTTGCGCTTCCATCTACGCTTGCGCTTGCATCTGTGCTTCCTGTTAAGCCACTTGTAGAATCCGTGCTAGATTCTGTGCTAGAATCCGTGCTTTGGCTTTTTTCTAAAGCACTGCTAAACACACTTCCTAACGCGCTTATGCCCTCTTGTTGATTGGCAAGTGCGTTTTCATACTTCTGACGCTCGTAAGCGTTTTGTGCTTTGGTTTCCGCTAAACTCTCCTCTTGAAGTTTTAGCGATTTTGATGCATTAAATGCGTTTAGGATTCCTAACCCGATGTTTCCTAATGAGGTAAGAATGTCGCCCATTTTTTACTCCTTGTTTTTGATTGATTTGCAAGTGCGTTTAATCGCGCAAATCCCTTTTTAGCATACAAAAAAAGATAACACAAACTAAACTTACACCAGCGATAAAACCTAATGTAAAATACATTTTTTATCCCCTTTTTTAATTTTTGGATTTTGGTATTATTGTGAAAATTTCAAATTTAAAAAAGGGTTAAAAATGAGCGAAATTCACTTTCATCTTGAAAATGCTTCTGCTTTTGTGGCTGGTTTTGGTTTTGGTGTGATTGTAGCTACTTTGTGCTGTTTTCTTGTAGGTAGATTTTGGTTCAAGGCAACAAAAGAAATTAGAGAAAGTTTAAAAGAATCAAGAAAAAATTTTGATTTGATTATAAAAGAAAAAGATGCCAAGATTCAAGAATTACGACAACAAATAGGCACGCAAGCACTTTTTAAGCCTTTTGTTGAAAAGCTCAACAAAAAACCTTAAAGCTTTTACCTTATGCGATCTGTTGGGATTCTGTTCCCGCGTAAGAATGTATCAAGCACTGCAAATGTTTTAACTGGATTTTTAGCAAAATCCTCACGATTGCTGTTTTTGATAGAATCTACAACCTTTCTAGCATTAACAACATCGCGATGCATTAGTGCTAAAGTGTTATCATCAAACCCGCTCATAAGTGCTCTTTGATAATTTGATTCAATAGCATTCAACGCTAAATCACCCATAACCCGCGCAACATCGTAGTAATTTTTGTTATCAAATGCGCCTTTAACATATTCTGCTGCATTTCTGCGCACTTCATCTGTAATGCGACCGCTTCTGCCCCCCGCGCTTGTCATTACACCTGCTATGATTTCGGTTAATGCTGTCTTTCGCATATTTGGATCTGTTACATCAAAATCTACCATTCCGCCGACCGCTTTAAATGCGCCTTTTTTGATTGCACTTTGGATGTTCTCTTTAGTATCTTTGTTCACCATCAAGGGGATCACCATAGAATATAGGTTTTGTGCTTGCTTAACGCTATTCATCATGTTTTCAATTGCTGCGCCTTGATTGCGGTTTTTGATTGAAAAATCACCTTTCATATCGATTTTGTGATAATTCCACTTAACATCTAAACCTAACTTTTTAGCTAAATACGCATCAAGCAAGCTTAAATCTTTTTTCTTATCAAAATAAGCCACGCCTGTATTCCTATACCTTTCATAGCGTGTAGTCTCGTAAGTATCGCTTTGTGGCATTTGATAGCCATAAGGTGTGCCCTCGCTATCCTCGCTTATGCCATCGATTTCATCAATTTGGTTATTAAGTTCATCGCTTAAGCCTTTAGAATCCTTAATCACCGAGTTATTTAGCGCGTCAAAAATTCCTTGCTGCTCTAAATCCTCTTGATAATCTGCCATAAGCTCGGGTTGTCCTGATGCTCGTGCTACTTGATTTGCCCGCGCTAAAGCTTTAGATTTAGCTTCTGGTGTGGCTTCCTCGCTTAAGATTAAGTCTTTTTCGGTGTATTCTAAATCCTCAAATTCTTGTTCATTTTGCATCGATTACAATCTCCTTGTTTTTTTTCTTATACTTAAAGCGCGTTACGACAATGTGGATGGTATCGCTTACCCATTCATCCTCGTTGTTTTTGACTCTAAAGGTGATTTCTTTCTTGCACTCGCTGGGCTCGCTAAATGTATAAAATCTGCTAGAGATGGTATTCTCGCCATCGACAAATTCGCACGCATTATTGCCATAAGTGCTTAATCCGATTAAGGTTAGCGGCTCACCACGCATAATAACATTTTTAGGCGCGATAATTTGGACTTTCCTTGTGCCATCTCCGATGTTATCTAGCTTTTGTGCGTTTGTGGTTAGCATTGTGAGTAAATCATCAAAATTGCTACCTAAAGCCTCGGTGTTAATTGTCTCGATGCAATTCATCACCAATGTGCTTATGCTAGATAACATCGTGCCATCCTCTAAACTCGCGCTATTATTAGCAATGGCATTCATTGCGACATTGAAAAAGCTAACATAGGCATTTGTTTTGTTAATCGTAGCATTATCGGTTACGCTGCGCTTAATTGATTCTGCTTGTATGGCTTGGGCGATTGCTTCTGCCATAATTTTGATGTTTTCGATTTTAGCGCGGTTAATGGTTAGCTCTAATTCACTTTGCATTTTAGCATTTGATACATTCATGGCCTCGCGCTCTAAATCGGTTTTCTCCATTGCTAGCACTGCATTAACCGCGATTTGTGCTAATCCCACTTGGATTTGTGCTAAATCACTGCCTGTGAAGTTGTTCCGATTATCTGCGTTTTCTAAAAAACCGCTTTTAAAAAGCGTTTTGCATACTAGATTTAGCCTTGTATCAAATTCTGCATTATTCATTAAGCTACCTTGCTATAAGGATGTTTTGTGCTTGTTGTGGCGGTTCTGGTTCTGGCTCGGGCTTGCTTATGGCTTGGATAATGCCTTGTATAAGCTCGTGCGTGCCAAAAATCTTTAAACTCTGCAAGCGCAAAAACGACTCATAATAATCCTTAACTAACACATCCTCTTTTAGTGCTTCTTTGAAAACGCGTTTAGCCTTATCGGTGGTCATCTGGGATTCTATCGTCCCTTCAATGCCCGCTAAAACTTTAGCATTAAAGCAAGCATTGGCTAAAAGCTCCATTGGCAGCGTCTTATTTAGTGATTCCAAAAGCTCGCCTTGTATAGAATCCTTATTCTCTAAAATCTCACTTTTGACTTCCTCTTTAGCTACACTTGCGATATCTGTTAGCGTTTGATTGATTATCTCTGCATTTTCACTTTTAAGGCTTGTAATGGACTCTGCTAAAGAATTCTCATAATCGCTTTTTAGGTTTTCTTGCGATTGTGAGATTTTAGAATCTATCGCCTCGCTTGTGGTTGTCTGATAATCATTTAGCGCGCTTTCAAGCTCGGCTTTCATCTCTGTGATGCCTGCTTGCTTTTCACTTTGGATTTGTGCTAAAAGGCTATCAATTTCTGCGACTTTTTCATAGATTAGCATAGCTTATCCTTTTAAGTTGCGCTTTTAAGCCTTTAAAGCTTAAAAGCCCTTATTCACAGCTTGTGAAAATCCCGATTGTGGCAAAATCTTGATTAGAAAATACGCTTAAAGCTCCGCTTTCTAATGCAAATCTACCTTTAGAAATAGATAAGATTCTATCCACACCGCACGCAATCTTTCGTCCCATGTCCTCTTTGTCGTTAAAGTAGAATTGTGGTTTATCTGTGCCGACCATTACTAAAGCACTCGCACCAATTAAAGCCCCGATTGACACTGGATTATCGCCTGTGTAGTAGCTTGGCGGTGTTAGTGTAGTGTGGTTTTGTGCGTGGATGTTCTTTTTGAAGTCCGCATCGCTAATGTTAGAATTTAGCATACCCACTTGCATCACACTCCAAATGTTCATGTCTAGCACTGGACATCCATCAATCATGCCTAAAAGCCCTGTGAAAAGGTGGTTTTCATCACCTCTTGCCCCTGCATATTTTTGGATATCTTTCCATTCCTCATCTGATTTTAGCTGGTTAGCTTGATAGCTATCTAGCAAGATGATGTAAGAATTGTGCATGTAGCTTACACCATTTTGTGTTACAAGGTCTGATTTGATAGGCTTAATCGGATAGGCACTTGTGCCGTCATACCTTAAACCAGTCCTTGCCATAAAAATAGCTCGCCTTAATAATGCGACATTACATACATCGCCTTTTTCGATTTGTTTAGTAACATCCGCGATAGAATCCGCGCTCGTAGTATCTGCATAGCCTGTGCCTGTAGTGTTGCTTGCAACGACTGCATTTGTGAAATCATTAGATAATGCCGCGACTAATTCCCTATCGCGCTTATCTTGGATCCACTCGCTTAAAGAATCGCTTGCCTCTTTAGCGAAATTAATGCCTTTCATTGTAGAATACTGCTTAATCTCGCTTCTTAAAGCATTAGCCACTACGCGTGGATAAATGGTTTGATTGAGAATCTCCAAATTATCGTAGTTAGCATCTAAATCTGTATTGCCATCTACACCATCACCTGTTAGCTTATTTTTAAGTCTTGGTCTGTATGGTTGGCAAATATTGACATCGTAATGCCTTACGCCTCTATCTCCGCCTTTACCTACGAAACTTGCAAAAGGGCTTTTTAGCCAACTTGTGCGTTCGATTTCTTGTGCGATTTTCACCGCGATGTTTGGGTCGTTTGTTAAGCTATCGTAGCTTATGTTATTCCAATTGATTGCCATTTTTTACTCCTTATGTTAAATTTAATATCGTGTGGTTGGCAAGTCGAGCTCTGGCTCTAGCTCGCTCGCATCGCTTGGCATACCATTTAATTGTTTTGGTAGCTGATCTTGTTGTCCTTGCTGTGCGCCTCCTTGTGCTTGATGTAATTCAAATAGCTTTTCAAATAGCGCATCTGGCGCTAAAGAATCAAGCTGCGCTTGCACATCTTGTGGCAAGGTTAGATAAAACTGCATAAGCTCATCTGCATTGACATCGGGATGCGCTTCTTGAAAGGCTTTTTTAGCTTGTTCTAAAGCTTGTAAGCCTGATTCAAATTGCGCGTTTTTGTCGTATTCCTCTAGCTCGTTTTGTCTATCGACGATGCGTTCATTGACTACCTTGTCTTGAAACTCAATGATTTTCTTAAAAAACGCTTCTTTGTCCTCAAAGAATAAATCCTCTAACTCTGGATTGTTTTCTACCATTTCGGCTAGCTCTTTAGCTAGTCCCTCTTGGATTGAAATTATCCCGCTTTTCAAATCATTTAGAATGTCATCTCTGGTTCTAGGCTTTGGTTGCGCTTGCGACTCTTGGGGCGCGCCTTGTAGTTCCTCGTTCATCCTAAATCCTTTTAGTAGTGGCATTCGATGCTAATTTCACTTGGCAAGAAATACTGCACACGCACTTTAACTACTGCATCGCTTGTCGCGCTTGCTGTGGCGATAAGCTCTTGTGCGCTTGCACTTGTGAAAACACTATTAGATATATTTGTAGAAAGAGCGCTCAAATCGATGCCATTTGCTACGGCTTGGCTATCTCCTTCAAATCCTAAATCAAGGCTTCCGCTTCCTGCGTTAGTCACCTCTGTGCTAATGTGGATAACTTCTGCATAAGGTGGGATTAACACCGCGCTTTTGTTAAGCTCTCCATCGCTAAAATCAAGTGTAGCCACTGCTAAATATGATACATTTTTTACTTTTTGGGATGCCATTTGCGACTCCTTGTGTTAAATTTCGCGAAACTTTACAAAAATCAAAAACTAAAAAAAAGGGTTAAAAGATTTTTAAGGCTTTTTGCCTTGCTTGTTAAAGTTAAAATTATCGTTGTATAGGGCTTATAGCTTTATTTTACCCGCGCGGGTTTTAACCCTTTTTTGTTTTTTGTGTTTAGATATTATTTTAAAAAATTTCCAAAAGGACTGCAAAATGCAAAATGCAAAATCATTGCTAGAGTTGATAACAAGTGGTAGTGTAGATTTTTTCGTCGGGCTTTTTCTTGGTGTGATTGCTGGTTATTTGCTTTGTTTAGTTCTTGATTTCAAGAAAACTAAACAAGCGCGCAAAATCTTTGATAGCGTTATGGCACAAAAGCAAAAAGATTATAATTTGCTGCTTGCTGAAAAAAGAGAAAGCCTCGCTGAAAAGGACAAAAGCTATCACCAAATGCTTGCTGAAAAGGATAAACTCATCGCACAACTACAAAATCAAATCCAAATCATAACTAAAAGCGATGCAATGCAAGCGGTTATGGATAAGTTTTTCTCTAACAAAAAAATTTAACCCTTTTTTAGATTTGGGTTTTCTGGCAAGCTTACAAAAATTCAAAAAGGATTTAAAAATGGCAACTCTAAACGAAAATACAAGAGAAGTTCTCAATCAAGTAATGGCTATCACTAATAGCTTTAGTTCGGCTTTGCGTGCTTATTTGATGTCTGCACATAATGGCAACGACCCTAAATTTGATGAGTTTTTTAGCCTTGATTCGATAAAAGATAATGTAGAGAATCTAAAAAACATCATTCTAGCACAAAAGCAAGCCACTAAAGCTTCCGCTAGCGATTCTAGCTCGGATTCTAAAGCTGCAAGCACTGCAAGCGATTCTGTAGATTCAAGCGCGCAAAACACCGATTCTAAAAAAGGCTAAAAATGGCAAATAACATCGACCCGTTGGTGTTGTTTTATGTGATTGTTTTTTGTTATGTGATTATAAGCTTGCTTGTTTGGCATTCTAAATAGTTTTGCGATG
>CBCPND010000017.1:0-46133 GCA_965120395.1 uncultured Helicobacter sp. | reverse complement strand
TCAAGGTGGTAACACTAGCGGGATTCCAAGAATCTAAGCCAAATTCTAAAAAAACTTAAGAATAGCCACGATTAACGCACCTTATTTTAATTGCACACAACAAAGCAATCTTTTTAGAATACAAGAACTAAAGCAGAAGCCTAAAAGATGCTACAAAAAGACATCCTAAACAAAGATATAACAAACAAAGGACAGGACTAACAGAGAATCACATCAAAAGAATGAAACAAAATATCACAAAACAAGGACTAGCTAGCCCCTCACATTTTGGCTTCTTTTTTAAATGGCAAAATCTAAGGCGAAATCCTTTATCTCTCATCGCAACTTAATTGTTGGAAGCTCTTTGAGATTTTGCTACAATAACATCTTTAATTTGAAAAAAGGAATTTATATGCTTAATATATCTAGCGTTCTTGCATTTTGTAAATCTCGCTTAAAACCCATACCAGCAAGCCAAATCTTAAATATGAAGTTTTTCTATCTCGTTTTTATCAATAGCATTTTTTATTGTATCATTGTGATTATGCCTTATATGCCTTCATCATATGGGTTTATATCTATAGCTAAATTGTGTGGATTAAATTTTGTCTTGTTCTATGCTTTGTTTTACATTCTTTTTAGAATCCACTATAAGGCTTTTATCTATATGCAGAATCTACTTGTGTGGTGTTCTGTTATCATTGGCATTGTGGCAATTTTCTTGCTTTTGCAGTTTAACACTCTCTTTAGCAGTGTAGTTATTGGTGTGATTTTAAACACCAATTTGCAAGAATCTTTAGAGTTTTTGCAGTTTTATATGGATACGAAAACTATATGCGTATTATGCGCATTTCTTATTGTTAGTTTGGTTGTTTTGAGATTTAAGGGGGCTATTATTCTTGGTGCAAAAACTGCGGCTATGCTTTTTGTGTGTGCTGTATTGGGGCTGGTTTTGTATTTTTGGCGACATAATATTTATGTGCTCTTGCCAAAAAACGAAATTTTGCGCACCATTGATGTGGTCTATAATGGAATCATAACCCAATCCCAAATGATTGCACAATACAAAGAGCTTGATAATATTCTTTCAGATACTTTTAGTAGAATCTCTATGGGGGGGGGGGCAATATATCACTACTAATGCCAAAAGCATTCCCAATGTGGTTTTAATCATAGGAGAATCCACACAAAGAAACTATATGAGCCTTTATGGCTATCCTCTTAAAACTACTCCAAATTTAGACACCCTAGCAGAATCTAAAGATTTATTCGTGTTTAGTGATGTTATATCGCCTCATTCGCATACCGATCCTTCATTAGCAAAAGCACTTACCTTTAGTAATTATGAAAACACCCAAACAAAATGGTTTTACAAGCAAAATATCATCGACATTATGAAAATTGCGGGCTATAAGACTTTCTGGATAAGTAATCAAGAAGCCATTTCAATCTATGGCAACGCCCCACAAGCCATTGCTTCAAGGGCAGATGAGAAAAAATACACTTCGATTATGGATTCTTATTCGACCTTCAACCTAGATGGGCAGATTCTGCCATTACTACACGCACTCAAAGCCAAGCAATCCCAATCAAAGCAAGATAATAACTTTAGCTTTTATGTATTACATCTTATGGGCACACATTCTGGCTATGCTAATCGCTATCCAAGCAGTTTTAGTGCATTCTCACCACAAACATTAAGCAAACACAGCCTTGATACTATGGCTAATGGCACATTACTAACCTCCAAACAAGCCAAAACCAAATCTACATATATCAATGCAATCCTTTATAATGACTACATCGTATCAGAGATTATTAAGAGCTTTAAGGATGATGAGGCTATTATTTTCTATTTTAGCGATCATGGCGATGAAGTTTATGATTTTAGGGATTTTGCAGGGCATTCAGAATCTATGGTGTCAAGATATATGCTTGAGATTCCATTTATGATTTACATCACACCAAAATTACGCCAAACCCAACCAAAACTACTCCAACAAATCAAAACCGCACAGAATCTACCCTTTATGAATGATGATTTTATCCATTCATTTTTAGATATTTTAGGGATTAACACGCTAGATTCTGATAAGGAGCGAAGCATTTTTAGCAAGGAGTTTAATGCCAAAAGAGCACGTCTCATAGGTGGGTATGATTATGATAGAGAGTTACATCAAGAGAGTTTATTTGAAGCACCTGATAAAATCTGGCTACACCGCTGTGATGAGCCAAAGAAGTTTAAGGACTTTAAAGATAAGTTTGCAAATGTCGAAATTGATGTGCATTTTCTCAATGATGGAAAAGGCGAAGGGAGATTTGATGTTGGGCACGATGGCGCGCAAAAATCTATTGGCTTGAGACTAGAGGATATGCTTAAAATTATCACCGCGCGCGATATGCAAAACCTCCATTTGCAAGATTTTAATGGGGGGGGGGGCAATAAGATAGATTCCATAAAAACAAAAAACAGAGCAAAAATTTGGCTTGATTTTAAAAATTTAGATTCTAGCAATGCAAAATCAGCACTTTCTATCTTAAAAAACCTATGCAAAACCTATAATATCCCCCATCAAAATATCATCATAGAAAGTTCAAACCACGAGCAATTAGGGGCTTTCAAACAAAGTGGATTTTACACAAGCTATTATGTGCCATATTACGCTAAGAATGATTTAAGCAATAATGCCACCCAAATACGCAAACATATCCAAAATATCATTGATAGTGATAATGTGAATGCCATTAGCTTTGCATATTATCTCTATGACTTTATAAAGGCACAAAAATTTATGAAAAATGGTAAAGATTTCCCATTATTAACTTGGAATGAAGGTGCTGATATAAGAAGCATTATGCAAACAAATGCTTTTTATGACCCACAAGTTAAAGTCATACTAGCAGGAGTGAAAGGCAAATACAGATAGTGCTAAATTTGATATATATATATTCTGGTTTGTCTTACATTTATTGGGGAAGGACTCTTTTTTATCGTTTTGTCTTATTTGAGATAAGATTTACGCATTAATCTTTAAAATCATCCATAATGCTTGCAGCTTTTAAAAGCTTTTGCTTATCAAAGTGTGTGTAGATTCTGCTTGTATTAAGATCAGCGTGTCCTAAAGCCTCTTGGACAAGCACTAGATCGTGATGCTTCTGATAGAGTAGGGTCGCAAAAGAATGGCGCAACATATGCGCACCCATTTTTTCTTTCTTAATCCCGATGCTTAGCAGAATTTGCTTCACGATTCTATAAACATAAGGCTGGCTTAAAGCCTTGCCATTTTTGTTACAAAACAATAAATTATTTTGGATATTTGGTGTTTGAGTGCGGATTTGTAGCCATTGTTCTAATAGATTTTGAATGTGATATGCCTTAATCATCACGACTCGATATTTATCGCCTTTGCCTTGCACATTTATCATATAAAGCTCATTTTCTGGGATTATGTTTTGAAGCTTTAGATTTATGGCTTCACTCACGCGAATTCCAGTATAAATGATGATTTTAATGATCAATCTATCGCGTGCTTGATTAGCAGAGCTAATTGGCGCAGAATCTATGGCTTTGATAAAGGATTCTAGCTCGGTTTCTTTAAGAAATGTCGGAAGCTTTAAGCCACTTTTACCACGCGTGCCTGAGAGATTCTTAAGCTCGATGTTAAAGATATAGGACTCTCCACTTTCACTTTTGTTATTCTTATCCACAAATCCAAAAAACCCAAGCAATACAATGCGATAATTGCGCTTAGAAGCGTTTGAGAGGTTGGCTGTGTGGATTGTAATAAACTCGCTTAAAAACTCCTCATCAATTTCTTTTAGCGAGATAATCTTCCTAGAAGTGATATAAGAAGCAAGCTTTAAAAGTGGGATAGAATAAGTGTTAAGCCCTATCATACCGACATTTCTAGCCTTTTTAAGCGCGCTTTGGAAGGATTCTAGATTATGTGCGTCTTTAATCTCACTCAAGCTTTCACTCAAAAGTGCAGGATTATTGATGTGGCGATTTGAAAGCGTTGTGATTTTATAAGAGAAAAATTTTTGAAGCCAAAAAAGATAATTTTTCTGCGGTATGTCAAAAGGTTCCAGTGGATAGGTCATTTGCACTCCATAATTAGATTAAGATATTATAGCTAGAAGTGAAACAAATTACAACTAAGAAGTATGGCAAGAAAAAGATTTATTATATTTTATATAAAACATACTTATTGTATTCAAAGGTTTTTGTCTTATAATTTGCAAATTTAGATTTAAGGGATTGATATGGATTCTTATGAATATGGTGAATTGTTAAAGACCTTACGCTTAAAATGCCAAAATATCGCCAAAGTCATCAAACCAGACGAAATCCAAAGCAGACTCCAAGAGATAGAACAAATCGAGCAAGACCCTAGATTCTGGGAAGATTCTAAAAGGGCAGGGGAGATTGGTAAAGAGAAATCAAGGCTACTAAAAATCATCGAAGATTATAATAGGATATACCAAAGCGTGCAAGATTCTAGCGAGCTTTTTGAAATCGCCAATACTGATGAGGACAATGCAACTTTAGAGTTGTTATTTACAGAATCTAGCGCGCTTGAAGAAGAAGTTGCGAAATTAGAGCTTGTCGTACTGCTTAATGAGCCAAATGACGCGCTAAATGCGATTGTAACAATCCAGCCTGGCGCAGGCGGGACAGAATCGCAAGACTGGGCGAGTATGCTTTATAGAATGTATTTGCGCTGGTGTGAGCGAAGAGGCTTTAAAGTTGAGCTACTTGATTATCAAGATGGCGAAGAAGCTGGAATCAAGGGTGTAGCATTTATCATCAAGGGTGAAAATGCCTATGGATATGCAAAAGTAGAGAATGGAGTGCATCGTTTGGTTAGGATCTCACCTTTTGATGCCAATGCCAAGCGACACACGAGCTTTGCAAGTGTGCAAGTAAGCCCTGAGCTTGATGATGATATCGACATCGTAATAGAAGAAAAAGATACACGAGTTGATGTATATCGTGCAAGTGGCGCAGGTGGGCAACACGTCAATAAAACAGAATCTGCGATTAGAATCACGCATTTTCCTAGTGGAATTGTCGTGCAATGCCAAAATGACAGAAGCCAACATAAGAACAAAGCTACAGCACTTAAAATGCTAAAATCTAAACTCTATGAGCTAGAAAAGCAAAAGCAACAAGACAGCACAAATCTACAAGAGAAAAGCGAAATAGGGTGGGGACATCAAATCCGCTCTTATGTGCTAGCACCTTATCAGCAAGTAAAAGATCTGCGCAGTAATTATGCCACAAGCGATACAAATAGCATACTTGACGGAGATATCGATAAGATTATAGAATCTGTGCTAGTCAATAAAGTAATTTAAATAATTTCTTAACCCAGATTAAGATATATTTGGATTTTAATAAACAATGGTGGCCACGATTGGACTTGAACCAACGACCACTACCATGTCAAGGTAGTGCTCTACCAACTGAGCTACGCGACCAAAAGCAAGGAATCTTTATTGAATTAGGGATTATAATTTATTATTGCTTAATGATTCCTTGCTAAAAATGGTTTTAAGTAGTCTGCAAAGCCTAATTTAATGCAATAGGTTCAGGTCTCGGCTCTAGCTCTGGTTTGGGTTCAGGCTTTGGCTCAGGTCTTGGTTTTTTGGGTTTGGGTTTTGGATGATGAGGGTCGGGTTTGTGGTATGATGTCTGCATAGCTTCTAATTTATTTACTATACTTTGCTCATAAGCCATACTCATAAATCCACACGCAATTAAAGTTACAAGAATTTTTTTATACATTTTTTCTCCTTATAAATAATCTTTGCAGTGCAATTTTACTTATAAATTGTTTATGGAAAGATATGATTCCTAGCTTTGGATTATAGAATTAAAAATATTATTTAGTTATGAAAACTATAATTTTCAAACTTTTATATATCCACTATCAACTATTTAGGAATCTACCTTTTCACGCAAAAAACTATATGGTGGTAGTCTTACAGGTAGCACAATTCTATTTATATTCCCGCTATGGATAGAATTTAGCTCATTGCCATTTTCAAGCATAATTTTATCAAAGCGCATAAAAAGTTTATTATCTTTGTGATAAATCGCACCATCTTCGCTACTAATCTCGCTAATCTTAGAATCTAGTGGAGCGATAATCTCTTTAGATTCTCCCTTTCTTATCGTATGGCGACAAAGTGCAAATTTCCCACTAGAATCTACTTCAGCATTGACTTGATAGCTCCCCTCGCTTAAAGCACTTTGATGGTTTTGTGTATCGAGGCGCTCAAATGGACGGCGCACGATATAACCATCTGTAAAACCTCGATTCTTGAGCGTGGCGAGCTCATTTTGATAGATTTCAGGCGTAAAAGCATTCTTATAATAATCATCAATCGCCATTCTATAAGTGCGCGCTGTGATTCCAGCGTAATAAGTGCTTTTGGTGCGCCCTTCTATTTTTAGCGCATCAATTGCACCAGAATCCAGAATCTCTTTAATATGGCTTGCAAGATTTAGATCTTTTGAGTTAAAGATATGTGTGCCAAGCTCATTTTCTTCAAGCCTCATCATCACGCCATTATCAGGATTTTTTACATAATATTCATAATCAAATCGGCAATCATTTGCGCAACTCCCGCGATTAGGCACGCGACCATTTTGAAGCGCAGAAATAAGGCATCTCCCAGAAAATGCAAAACACATACTTCCGTGGATAAAAATCTCTAATTCTAGCTGTGGCAAAGTCCTTTTAATCTCAATGGCATCCTTAAGGCTAAGCTCTCTTGCAGCGACAATGCGCTTTACACCCATTTCATAAAAGGCCTCTGCATCTAAGACATTTAAGACATTGGCTTGAGTGGATAAGTGGATAGGGATTTGTGGGGCTAAATTCTTAACTAGACGAATAACACCAGGTGTAGCGACTATAAAAGCATCTGGCTTTAGTTCTGCCATTTTTATGATATGGTTTTCAAGGAGTTTTAGCTGATTATTAAAAGGAAAGCCATTTATGGTTACAAATATTTTCTTCCCTAAAGAATGTGCATAAACCACGCCTTGTGCGAAATCCTCATAGCTAAATTCCTTCCCTGCCCTATTTCGCAATGAAAAATGGCTTATACCACCATATACAGCATCAGCGCCATATGTAAGAGCGACTTTTAACTTACGGAGATTCCCTGCTGGAGATAATAACTGCACTTTGTGCATTTATTTTTTTTGTCCAAAAGATGCGATTAACTCTTCTATCTCTTTAGCATCAGCGATATTTTTGCTTGAATCTCCAATAATATGCACCGCCGAAGCCACGCGCTTATCGTCATCTATTTTGCTTTCAAAAAGTGAATTCATATATTGTGTCAATGCACGCATTACATTGATGACACGCTCAATTCTCTGACGATTAATGTCTTGAAACTGCATAATATCTATGGCTTGTATAGTTGCATCAGAGCAGGCATTTACACTCTCTTGAATCTCTAATAGAATCTTGATTGAGTTTTGGGCGTTGGACAAGGCGGTTTGAAAGCTTTGAATATGCGGAAAATGATCACACAATTTCTTAAATAGTGCCTCTTGCTCTTTGATGTGTTTTGTGACTTCTTTTGTGGCTTTTGCGATTTGGCTAGCTTGAGAATCCACAATATCAAGTTGATCAAATATCTCTCCAGCCTTAGCTTCTGTATCGCGCGTAACATCATCGAGCTGGTGGATGACTTTATGCTCATTGTTTGGCGGTGGTGGAGGCCATTCTTTTGCTGCATTGGCACGATATTCTACAGAGTCGATATCAAAATCTTTACTTGCATTATTATCTGCCTTTTTTTCGGAATCCAATATCTCATCAGTGATAGAATCTGTGCCTTCATTTAGCATTGCATCTAATTCTTCTTGAGTCATTCTAATCCCTTAATTTGAAGTAAGCGGATTATATCTTAATTCGCTTTATTTATTAATAAATTTTTAGAATCAAGGATTTATAACGGCTTTATCTAAAACCTCAATAATCTAGTCTTATAAATACTACAAATCAAATTTATAGGGACAAAATGGCTACTTCTGCGGAGTTTAAGGATTTCGTGCTAGACCAGCTAGAATCTAGCACGCAACTTTATAGGTTTAGTGCTAGAAAGATGTTTGGGGATTATTGCTTTATGTGCGCGATTCTAGCAATCCCCTTGGTGTGCTTAAGCCAATTTTTCTACTTTGTGATAAGACGCTTTTTATTAAGCAATATAAAGAGCTTACCACGCTTCTAGAATCTGCGCCAAAAGCACCCTTTTACAAAGGCACAAAGCAAGAATGGCATATTATCGATGTAGAATCTAACACGCTTTTAGGTGAGATAGTTGAAATTATAGCTCCACTCTTGCCAGAGCCTAAAAAATCCAAGAGAAAATGAAACTTTCTTTGTAGGAAGTAAATTGTGCATAATGCGCATATGGTTTTCATATCCATATAAAAACTGCATAAAGTTAAAAAAGATTCAGTGTGCTTGTTACTAAACTCTACTTAACTTAGCTTTGGTATTTATTTAATACAAGATTGCTTGTCATTTTATTTTGGATTAACTATAATAATTATGTCCCTAATTTTTCAACAAAAGGAGATTATATGAAATCAAATGTATTGCGCCTTATGGCACGAATGATAATTTTTATGGTATTTGTTTGTGGAGGCTCTGTAATGGCACAAAATAAACCAAACATAGTTATTCTAGCTACAGGTGGGACTATTGCTGGTGTAGCCCAATCAAATACACAAACAACAGGTTATGAAGCTGGTGTAGTTACTATACAAACGCTTTTATCTGCTGTCCCAGAGATTAAAGATCTTGCAAATATCAAAGGAGAGCAAATAGCTAACATTGATAGCGCAGATATGACTGATGAGATATGGTTGAAGCTAGCAAAGCGCATCAATGCCTTACTAAAAAGCAAAGATGTAGATGGCATTGTGATTACACACGGAACAGATACTATGGAAGAGAGTGCGTTTTTCTTGCATTTAGTTGTGCAAAGCGATAAGCCTGTAGTGCTTACAGGAGCTATGCGACCTAGCACATCAATGAGTGCTGATGGACCAAAAAATCTCTACAATGCTATAGCACTCGCTGCAAATCCGGCTGCTAAAGGTAGGGGTGTAATGGTGTTAATGAATGATAGAATACAAAGTGCACGTTATGTTTCTAAAACACATGCATTAAATGTTAATGCTTTCTCTTCTCCAAATAGCGGAGATATGGGCTATATACTTGATGGAAAAGCATATTTTAATTACTCACCATTGCAACCACATACAAAAAATAGTATTTTTAGGGTAGATACATTAAATAGTTTGCCAAAGGTGGATATTTTATACTCTTATGCCAATGATGGCTCTGGCGTTGCTGCAGAAGCATTGTATAAGGCTGGAACAAAAGGCATAGTTGTAGCAGGAAGCGGAGCTGGTAGTATTCATTATTATCAAAAAGATATGTTAAAAAAGCTTATGAAAAAAGGTTTGATAGTCGTAAAAGGCTCTAGAGTTGGCGCAGGGGTCATAAATACCGATGATCAAGAATCTGCATTAGGCTTTATTGGGGCAAAGGATTTGAATCCTCAAAAAGCAAGGGTGCTTCTTATTCTTGCACTTACACAAACAAATAACCCTAAAAAAATAGCTCAAATATTTGAGCAATACTAATCCTTAATTCTTATCAAGGCTTTGTCAATACAAAACAATTTGGCGCGATATAGCGCGCCAATGCCTTGTAAGAATCTAATTTGCCTTAGATTCTGTCATTTAAAAAGAAACCAAAAGTGATATTCAAGACAACCTATCTCAAAGCCTCTTTACATTTTCTCACATAAGTAGCGCAATCGCAATCTTGGCATTCCATTAAATGTGATCGCATACACACGCCCTGAATGTCTAAATACCTTAAAAGCCCTAAATTCTCTAAAGAGATCCCACCGATCGCATAAAGCTTGAGGTTTAGGGCATTTTTAGCAATAAAATTACTTATATTCTCTAGCGCTTTTATGCCCTTTGGCTTTACTCCAGCTTTGCTCTGGCTTTCAAAAATATGCCCAAATATCACATAATCTGCCTTTGTCTTAATGGCGATTTGCAGTTCTTGCTCGCTGTGAATTGAGATCCCAAAGATTCTAAAATGCCTTTTAAAATCATTAAGGCTAGAATCTAAATTCTCTTTTTGGATCTTTTGCCCTAGATTCTCTAGCATAGAAAAAGTAGCGTGAAAATAAGGATGATTAAGCTTTAGAGCCACTTTATAGAAATTATGCAAAATACACTTGCACTTTTGCTTTTCACAAATTTTTATCGCTTCTTTTGCCAAGTAAAAATACTCTTGCTCGCTTAAATCCTTACGCCTTAAGATTACTGCATCAGTGCCAGATTCTGCAAGCCTCTCTATCCGCTCTAAAAGCTCTGGTATTGGCTGTGTGATGGCAATTAAGCTTTTATCCGACATAAACGCTATCGCTCATCACAGGCTGCAAGTTTGCGCTTTTAAGCATTCCTAGAATCTCATCCACACTTCTATCATCCGAGATTTCAAACTGATCGTCACCCTTTTTATTTCCATTATGCTCACCAATGCCAACTGAAACGCCAGCAGATATTTTTGTTGCACCAAGCTTTATGGCATTATCGCGAAATCTTGAGCATTCGCGACTTGAGATTGTGATATTTGCAAATGGCAAAAACAGCCTATAAGCACACATTACTTGCAAGAGCCTAGCTTCGCTCACATCTTTTGGTGAGATTTTGGCGTTATTAATAATTGGGCGTAGGCGCGGGATGGAGATAGAAATCTCAACTTGTGGGTATCTCTGCTGTAAGAAATGTGCGTGCAGAGCGGTAGCAAGTGCATCCTTCCTAAAATCATCAACCCCGAGCAACGCCCCAAGCCCAACGCCTCGCATTCCAGCCATCAATGCGCGCTCTTGTCCATAAAATCTATAAAGCATAATGCGCTTTTCGCCGGCTGTATGGATTCTAGCGTATTTTTTAGGATTATAGGTTTCTTGAAAAATGGTTACAAACTCACAGCCATTTTCGTGCAAAATCTCATATTCATCCACATTCATCGGATAGATCTCTACACCTACGACTCTAAAATAATCCCTTGCGATCTTGCAAGCTTTAGCGATGTAAGATACATCTGCATACTCTCTACCCTCACCAGTGAGTAATAAAATCTCCTGTAAGCCACTTTTAGCAATGGCTTGCATTTCGCTATGAATTTCGCTCTCACTTAGCTTAGCACGTTTTATTTTATTGCCCTTTTGGAATCCGCAATACAGGCATTTACTCTGGCAATAATTACTTAAATAAAGTGGCGTAAAAATAGAGATAGAATTCCCAAAATATCGCTTTGTGGTGATTTGTGAGCGCAAAGCTAGAGATTCTAGCATTCCTTCAGCTGCGCTTGAAAGCAGGGCTTTTAGTTCAGGTATGCCGATATTTGGCGCATTTAGAGCATTTTTCACATCTTTTAGGCTAAAATCTTGCTCATTGTAATTTTCTACAATTCCCAGAATCTGCTCAAACATAGCAGAATCTATACGCTGCATATGAGGCATATAAGCATAAATGTCATAATCAACCATATCACACCCTAATCGCGCAAGAATCCAGTCAAAGGGGAGCTTGGCGTAGCAAAATTATTTATCGGTGCAAGTCCGGCTAGAAATGCTTCCCTTCCAGATTCTATGGCAAGTCTAAAGGCTTTTGCCATTTTTGTGATATTAGTCGCATTTGCTATGGCAGTGTTTGCCATTACTGCACTTACACCCATTTGCATAGCCTCGCAGGCTTGTGCTGGTGTGCCAATCCCAGCATCCACGATAATTGGCACATCTTTTATCTCATCTAATAAAATCTGGATGAAGGCTTTAGTCTGCAAGCCTTGATTGCTTCCAATTGGCGCACCAAGTGGCATAATCGCTGCCACTCCAGCATCTCTCATCGCTCTTGCTGCGTATAAATCCGGATACATATACGCCAAAGGCGTAAAGCCCTCTTTTGCCAAAAGTTCTACTGCCTTTATTGTCTCGCTATTATCAGGAAGCAGGTATTTGCTATCGCGTATAACTTCGATTTTTATCATATCAGACTTACAAATCTCACGCGCCAAAATTGCTAGGCGCAGTGCTTCATTTGCGGTGCGCGCCCCAGAAGTGTTAGGCAAAAGCGTGACATCTTTAGGGATAAAATCTAAAATATTCTCTATCCTCCCTGTGTCTGCGCGCCTTAATGCAAGCGTTAGAATCTGGGCTTTAGCCTGCTTAATAGCAGATTCTATGAGTTCTAGTGAATATTTACCAGAGCCAAGTATGAAGCGTGAGTTAAATTCATATTTACCGATTTTTAAGCTATCCATATTATTCCTTTGTCTTAAGCACAAGAGTAACACCAAAAAGCTAAAATAATGCTTTACCTTTTTGCTAAAATTTCAAGCACTAAATTTGCCTGATGAGCCGCACAAATATTTACACGAGGCGCGATAAGCCCACACCCTACTTGCGCTGATGTCTGCAAATCCCCACAAATATAGAATCTATCATTAATCTTTTTTGTTTGAATAGCGTTTGAATTGCCATATCCAGCGAGTCCTGAAGCGCAAATGAGAATCTTGTTAGGAAAATATTTGTGGAAATTCTGTGCAAGCAAGGCTTTGGTCTGTGGATTATCAAAAGCCTCACATACGATATCATCATCACTAAAAAGCCCTACTAGATTCTCTTGTGTGATTTTCAGCGTGTGGATTGTCGTTTTGATAAATGGATTAATATCTGCGATCTGGTCTTGTAGGGCTTTAGTTTTTAGCTTACCTAAATCACAGATTCTATAAGCTTGACGATTGAGATTGCTAGGCTCGATAATATCAAAATCAATCAATCTCAAATGCCCCACTCCGCTTCTTGCAAGCATTATGGCAATATGTGAGCCAAGCCCGCCAAGCCCGCAGATTGCGACACTAGCACTTTTAAGCTTTTTGTGCAATTTAGGTGTATGGCGCGCACTCATCATAGATTCTAGCACATCTTTTGAGGGCATCACACCCTTTTTAATGCAAAAAAGCTCATCATTTTCTTTAATCGCTAGATTCTCTTTTGTGGCAAATCCATTTAGAATCCACACATCATTTTTTTCATCGCTAGAATGCTCTAAGAAAAAATCCTTACTAGAAGTGTGGCTTGTAGATACCTGCGCCCCGTTGAAAAAGACTTTTATCATCCACCACCAACAAAGCTTACTATCTCAACTTGATCGTTTTCTTTAAGCACAATGTTTTGCACATCGGCTTTTGGGATAATTCTGCCATTAAGCTCAACGGCAACATATTCTTGCTTATAGCCATTTTCTTCAAGAAAATCTAGTAGTTTTATCTCTTTATATGGCAAATCTTCACCATTGATAATCATTCATCCTCCTTGTCATTTTGCTTCTGATAGGTGTATTTTGGGTCATTAGCGAGAGATTCTAATTCTTTTTTTGTGCGTTTATAGGCTTTATAGACATTAAGTATAGCTGCACTAATTCCCCAAAAAATCCCTAAAAATAATAACCACACGCTTCCACTAATTTTTTGCATTAAAAATCCAAGCCCCACACCCAAAAGAATCGCCACAACAATAGAAATCCCAAGGCTTAAGTCATAAGCACCATAGACAATTTTTTGCATTTTTGTGGGGTTAGTTTTAGATTCTTTGGATTTTAGGCTTTGTTGGCTAGAATCTATTGTGTTATCTTGCATTGTTATACCTCATCTCAGCAAACGCCTCATCTGCCGCAAGGATCGCACTCTCAATCACGCCCTTATCCATAGGCGCGCAGATAAATCCGCTCTCAAACTGCGAACAAGCAAAATATACCCCGCGCTTAAGCATTTGGCTATGAAACTGCGCAAAAAGAGTAATATCTGAGCGCTGCGCATCTTCGAAATTATTAACCGCCCTATCATTAAAGAAAAAGCCAAACATACTTCCGCGCACATTTGTCTGCAAAGCGATATTGTGCTTTTGTGCGACTTGTTGCAAGCCTTGAGTAAGCATAGTGGCTAACCCTTCTAGATTCTTATAAAGATTTGGAGTTTTTTTAATTTTACGCAATGTCGCAAGTCCAGCTGCCGTAGCTATTGGATTCCCGCTTAATGTGCCAGCTTGATATACGCCTCCTTGAGGAGAGAGCATATCCATAATCTCAGTTTTGCCTCCAAATGCCGCCAAAGGCATCCCCCCGCCAATAACCTTGCCAAAAGTCGCCATATCCGCTTCAATATCTACAAAGCTTTGCACACCACTAAGCCCAGCTCTAAATCCACTCATCACTTCATCTAAAATCAACACGATTTTATGCTTATCGCAAATTTCGCGCAAGTCGTGTAAAAACTGCTCGTTTGCTGGCACAAGCCCCATATTTCCAGCGATTGGCTCGATTATCACGCAGGCTACATTTTTGCTTTGCTCAATGCAACTTTTTAGAGAATCTATGTCGTTATATCGCGCTACAAGTGTATGTGATGAAAAGTCTTTAGGCACGCCCGGTGAGCTTGGATTCCCAAAAGTCGCACAACCACTTCCCGCACTCACAAGTAAAGAATCACTATGCCCGTGATAACAGCCATCAAATTTAATAATATCATCTTTCCCACTATAAGCCCTAGCTAAGCGAATCGCGCTCATCGTGGCTTCTGTACCAGAATTTACAAGGCGCATTTTCTCAATGCCATTATAACAAGGTAGAATCTCTTTAACAAGTGCCGTCTCGCGCTCTGTGGGCGCACCAAAGCTTAAGCCCATTTTAATAGCTTCAGTTACGCTAGATTCTATATCTTTATCAGTATGTCCAAAAATTAGCGGTCCCCAGCTCTGCACGAAGTCAATATACGCATTCCCATCGACATCAATAATCTTATATCCCTCGCCCTTTTGGATAAAAACAGGAGAACCACCCACACTACTAAAAGCGCGCACAGGAGAATTAACCCCGCCGGGAATCACCTGCTTTGCTTCATTAAAATCATTTATGCTATTGTGAAAATCTTCCATTTGGCACCCCTTAAAATTATCTCAAACAGCATTAAAGGAAAACTTCTTGCTATGAATACTTTTTCATCGTGCGTAAAGTCGAAGCTGCAACTTTAATTCGCACAGATGTCCCACCTTGAAGTTTGATGCGCATATTGCGTAAATTAGGAAGACTTCTGCGCTTGGTTTTATTGTTTGCGTGGCTTACATTATTGCCAACCATTGCGCCTTTACCGGTAAAAAAACATCTCTTTGCCATTTTTTAGCCTTTATGTAAAAATTAAGCTAGATTCTAGCAAAACTTCATAGAATCTAAGCTTAAAACCTATTGGCTATATTTTAATTAAAGAGCATTCAAAAGACAATTAAAGTTTCTAAATTTTTTATAGAACTTTGAATCTATTTATTTTTATAATTTATTTCTCGCTCCAATTTGCCCGATTCGTAATACCATTTAACTAATCCTTCCTCATCATTTTGATAATTTATTTCTTTCTTTAACACGCCAGATTCGTAATACCATTTATATAACCCTTCTTTTTTGCCATTTTTATAGCTTACTTTTTCCTTTAATTTGCCTGACCTGTAATATTCTTTATATAAACCTTCTCGTTTATCATTTTTATAATTTACTTCTATCCATAATGCGCCTGATTTATAATACCATTTCTCTAACCCTTCTTTTTTGCCATTTATGTAATTTCTTTCAATCTCTAATGCACCATCTGAGTAATATTCTTTCTCTAACCCTTCTTCTTTACCATTTATGTAATTGACTTCATACCTTAATGTACCATCTGGGTAATATTTTTTCCTTAACCCTTCTTCTTTACCATTTACATAATTTATTTCTTCATTCAATGCACCAGATTCGTAATACCATTTATACAACCCTTCTATTTTGTCATTTATGTAATTGACTTCATACCTTAATGTGCCATCTGGGTAATATTCTTTCCCTAACCCTTCTCTTTCACCATTTTTATAATTTACTTCTTGCTCCAATTTGCCCGATTCATAATACCATTTAACCAATCCTTCTTCTTTACCATTTACATAATTTACTTCTTTCTTTAATGCGCCAGATGGGTAATAATAAGTTTTAGCTAAGCCTTCTTTTTTGCCATTTTTAAACTTTGCTTCTACAATACTTTCACTTATGTTTGGTAGAAACGCCTTTACTTTGCCATTTGCTTTACCTTTTTTAATTGGTATAATGCTTCTTTTATCATAAGAGCAGACTTTGCCTGATACATTTGATCTATAAGCTCCAGTGTCTATTATTTTTTTTAATACACCTTCATCTTCGTAATAATTACAAGCAAAGATTTGCTTACTTGAAATGAATAAAAGCATTGCCACTGCAAGTAAAGATTTTTTCATAAAAACTCCTTCATAAAATTGCTTTTTGTGGATTTTGAACTTTGTATCATATCTTAAAATAGCTTTTAAAGACAAAATCAATTTTAATGGCAAATAGCTATCCTACTCATCTAAAGTGCGATACATACGCAAAAATGAAGAAAATTTAGGAATGCCATTTTTCGTGTAGCCATAAAATTTATAAGTGATGAGGCTTCCCATTGGCGGTGGATTCTCGCGATCTTTATCGCTAAAGCCAGAGCCGATTTTAAAGTGTAGAATCTTGCCATCTTGGCTCATTTGCTCACACAGCACAGAACCTAGTTTGCCTTTTAGCCTGCCTTTGCCTTCATTATGGGCGATGACCTTACATTCTGCATCCTCATATGGCTTTAGTTTTAAGGCATTTCTCGTGCGTCCAATCTCATAAGGAGCGTTATTCTTGCGAATCACTAATCCTTCACCACCCTTTTTTGTCACATCTTTTAGCATATTTTTTAAAGTATTTTCAGAATCTACTTTGACTTGTGGGATAATTTTAATTGGCAAATTTTTATCAGAATCTAAGAAATTCTCAATCTTTGCAAGGCGTTTTTCAAGTGAATCTTTAGAATCTTTATCAAATACAGGCGCATCAAACACATAATATTCAATCTTTTGCCACTGCTTGCAATCTCCTTGCTTTTGACCAACTATGCTTAAAGCCTCTTCAAACGCCATTCTTTTAATAAATAGCTCTCCATCAAGCGCAAATTTTGGGAATCCTTTAATCCAGCACTCTGGCGCGAAAATCTCATTACCCTGCCTTGTAAGCAATTTCTTACCATCCCAGAAAGCGCGGATTCCATCAAGCTTTTCACTCACGAGATAGCCCTCTAAACTCTGATTCTCAAGCAATTCTTTTTTATAATTCATCAAAAGTAGCACTTCGCCATAAAGGGATATGCTACATAAAGATACAAAAAACCAAAATCTAATAAAACACTTCATCATCATACTTTTTTGATAAATATGCTGAATTCTTTGATTGGCGCATTGATTTCAACCCTCCCTTTATGTGCTTCAATGATTTGTAAAGAGAGTGCTAATCCTAGCCCATTTCCTTTAAGCTTGGTAGTTACAAAAGGTTCAAATAAGACACTTGGATCATCAAAGCTTTTCCCATCATCTTTGATTGTAAATAAAATCTCATCTCCTACTACATCTGCTTTTATAGATACATTGCCATTTTCTTTATTGCTTTCTTCTATTGCATCAATGGCATTAAATAAAAAATTCTGCAAAGCAATCCCCATCAGGTCTTTATCAATGTAGCATACCTTATTGGCAAAATTTATTTCAAAATTGATATTTTTGGTATAGCTATAAGTCTTTATAGAATCCAAAAGCTCATCTTTAAGGGATAATATATTTGTAGGCTGTTTATTTGGTTGCGTGCCTTTTGAAAAAAGTAAGGTCGCTTTGATAATGCGCTCCACGCGGAAAATTGCCTTTTGAAGCTCATTTATGATATCTTTTTGCTCTGGCGTGGCACTTTTAGCAAGCGTTGAGAGAAGAAGCGACATTGAGGCTATTGGATTGCGAATCTCGTGAGCTAAGTGCGCTGAGATTTGCCCCATAGAATCTAGCCTTTCTTGACGCTTTTGGGTTGTGATATCAGTTGCTACGATGAGGCGTCTTTCTTGGAAAGAATTGATTTGGATAAGATAAATGTGCCCATTATGCGCGACTTCCATAGAATCTAGTGCTATTTGAGATCTAGATTCTATGTCTTGTAAAATATCATTGATTTGGTGGGCTAAAGTGTTACGATAAAAGAAGCTTCCATCCGCATTAAACACCCAAATCGCTTGTGGTAGTGGCTCTATAAGCCATTCATAAAGGGCTTTAGTGTCTTTTTTTACATCTTGTTCATAGCGATAACTAATAGCGATTAATTCTTCTAATAACTTCTTAATTTTGTGCGGATTAGCCTGTATTTCTGCGAGAAATTCTTTTCCTACTTTTTCATCGATTTGAGAATCTAAGGATTCTTCTTTAAGCAGAGATTGTATAGGCTTAATAGGATTCTTATGTGGCATCAATTTAGCCTTTTTGCTGCTCTTTTAGCCAGTCAAAAAGCATTTGAGAATACCCAAAATTTCCAGAGAGCTGATTAGCCAAAGTCTCTTTATACATACTTTGGTAGATCTCAGAACCAGCCTCTTTAGGATACAGCGGATTATCAAGCTTAAGAGATGTATCAAGCATAAATTTTAACAAAATTGACTCAAATGCGTCAGTCTGCTCTTTTAGGGCTTTATCATCTTTGTTTTGTATTTTTGTATTTTGTAAAGATTTTGCCTTGCTTGCCTCATAGCTAAAAAGCGCACTTGTAGAATCTATTTTCATTTTTGCTCCTTGGATTTGATTATGGTCTATAAAACCTGAATTGGCGTTGAGATAGCACCACTCTGACGCATCGCCTCTAGGATTGAGATCATATTTTTTGGCGTTGCGCCCATTTTTTGCAATGCTTGCACGACACTTGAAATTGTCGTTGTTTTCTCACTCGCACTTATCGTGCCTTCGGCTTGATCGAAACTTGTTGTAGCATCAAGTTGCTGGGCTTCTTGGCTTAAGAGAGGCTCATTAGTGATTTTTAACGTAATGTCACCACTTGTTACGACTACAGGGCGCACCGGAATGTCAATCCCAGCTACGATAGTTCCGGATTTCTCATCTATAATAATCACATTTGATTGAGAATATTCAATCTGCACTTCTTGCACGAGTGCTAAGAATTCCACCATACTTAAGCGCTCAGGTCTTATGAGCTTAATCGTGCGAGAATCTAGCGCAGTGGCTGTTTGTGTGCCAAAGATTCTATTTAGAGTGTCTTGCACTTTAATGGCGTTTTGAAAGTTTGAGCTCTTAAGGCTTAGAGTCATTTCATTTTGAGAATCAAGATTATAGCTTACTTCACGCTCTACTATCGCACCAGCAGGGACACCAGCACTTAAAAGGTTGCTTGAATTGCCAATATTGACAACGCCTTGTGCCACAGCATAAATGTTACCATCAACCGCACTCAAAGGCGTCATCACCAAGATTCCAGATTCTAACGATTTAGCATCACCAATGGATGAAATCTGCACATCAAGCTTATCGCCCTGCCTTGCAAACGCTGGTAGATCTGCCGTTACAAGCACGGCTGCGACATTTTTAGATTTTATGCTTTCAGGATCAACCTTGACATTCACACTCTCAAGCATATTTGCGATAGATTGCATTGTGAATTTTGAGCTTGTCTTATCGCCAGTGCCATTAAGCCCGATGACAAGCCCATAGCCGATGAGCTGGTTTGTGCGCACACCAACGATGCTTGCGATATCACCTATGCGCTCAGCATAAAGCAAGCTATGAGCTAAAATAAAGCCAAAAAGCACCCTTAAGTTGAGCCTTGTGTGCTTGAAGCCTATAGAGCCAAATGTTAAACCCCCTAAAGCCATCAATGTCTCCTTCATAAACGCTATTGCGATGTTTCAAGCAAATTTGATTCCTTTAGAATTTATGGATTTTTAAACATTATTTTAAGTGCGATTTAATTTCTGATGTTTTAGAATGTAGCTGTGGAAGTTAATTCCAAAATCTCACAGAAAGGAATAAGATGAAAAAGGTATTTTTACTAGCAGGCGTAATAGGTTCTATGGCTTTACTTAATGCAGCGACTCCAGAGGATATTATCAAGACAAAATGTCAGTCTTGCCACGGCGCAAATATGGAAAAACAAGCATTAGGGAAAAGTAAAATCACCAACACATTAACCGCAGAAGAAATCAAACAAGATCTTCTTGGCTATAAAGCTAAAACTCTAAATCACTTTGGATTAGGGGCAACTATGTGGGGACAAGCAGCGGCATTAAGCGATCAAGAAATCGATGAGCTTGCAAAATACATCCCAACGCTTAAAAAATAAAGGATTTTACATTCAAGGCTTTTGGGCAAAGCCCCCAAAGGCTTGATGCCTAAACTTTAATCTAGAGTCTGTAAAAGGCAGAGTTCTTGCTTTGCGACATATCAAAGTGTGTCAAAAGTAAGTCCGCTTAGATTCTGCATTTGACATATTTAAATTCTGCGAGATTTCACTATAATTACAACACTTTAGATTCTAGCCCTTGATATTTTAGACATTATGGCGCTTAAAATTTCTTAATCATCAATCATTTGAGCTAGAGCATTGCAATAACTCCATCCATAGCGGCATAATCGCTTGCTGGCTAAACTTCTCTTCCATCCTTTGCTTCGCATTTCTGCCTAGATTCTCTCGTAAGGTTTCATCGCGCATTAAATCTTTTAGCTTTGTCGCATACGCGCTTAAGTCATTATCCTCCACTAAAAAGCCACTTTTAGAATCTAAGATAATATCGCTTGGACCTGTGGCGATGTCAAATGAAATGCAAGGCAAGGCATACGCGCTAGATTCTATAAGCACCATACCAAAGCCTTCATAATGGCTACTCATCGCATAAATGCTCGCTTTCATATATTCATCCTTTATCATCTTGGTAAATGGCTTTAGGATTATGGAATCTCTTAAATTTTTGGATTCTATCTTTTCTTCTAGTTGTTTTTTTAGCTCACCCTGCCCTATTATATGAAGTTTCCAGTCTTTAAGTGTGGTATCTTGCATTACCATTTCCCAGATATCTATAAGGCGAGAGAAGCCCTTTTGATCGCCTTCATCCATTCTACCTGCGCTAATGACTATCTTTTGGCTATGATTGGTTTGCTCTTTAGGCAGAGTTGGTAAGAAATTTGGAATGATTTTTATATCTTTATGAAATGGCGTGTATTTGCAAAGTTCCTTGTGTGAAAGCAACACAAGCGTGTCAAAGTAATTATTGCGCTTGTGATATTTTATAAAATTAAGATGCAAAATCTTAACATAGCGTGTGGATTTGTTTTTAAAAAATGGCGTGTAAGTCCAGTCATTCACGATTATCACATCTATATCGCGATATTTGCGCTTGATTTGAAAGCTTAAATATGGCTTATAAAAATGCTTGTATAAAAACTTCTTAAAAGTATTTAGATTCTCTAAAAGCCTAGATTCTGGAATCTCATTTATAAAATCAAGCTCTACATTTTCATTAAGCGCATAAGGCAGATTCTCATTTGTCTTATAAAAGCTTAAGATTGTAACTCTATGCCCCCCCCCACAAATGCGTTTGCAAGATTAACCACGACGCGCTCAGCACCTCCACCTACAGAAATATCGCCAATTGTTAGAAGTAGCTTCATTAAATCTCCTTGATTTATATTTGTTTTATTGATTTGCGTTTAGATTCTACAATCAAGCACACCAAAATATAAAAACTATAAACCACGCTAAAAAGCCATAAATACGCACAAAACATCATCTCCACAAAGCTAGAATCTAGCACCAACATCAACACAAAGCTAATCGCTAAAAGAATCCCTGCTACTTTATCAAATATAATCATCACACAAGCCATACCAAAGATTATAAGCCCTTGCCATAAAGGTGTAAGATGATAAATATCAAAGCTAATAAGATTTAACCCACCCAAATACACCACAAGCCCAAAAACACCATAAAGCACAAAAGTAATGGGCTTAACTTTTAGGTGTTTAGAGATAAAAGCAATCTTTTGATACTTTAATGCCATATCACTTAAGATTACTTCAATCACAAATGCTAATGCCACCATCAAGCCAAACACACTTGGCACATCAAAAAACGCATACAGCAAATCTATGGCATTGTATTGCCCTTGCTCAAAGATAGGGCACGCACTAATTGCAAGTAGCACAACAAACGCGCTATATTTAATTCTTTTTGGCAAAAAGCCAAGCACCACAAAGCAAAACGCTATAAAAACTATCCACACACCAAACATACTTACCCTTTAATTAGCCTTAATCTCTGCAAAATGGGGATTATGAGCTAGGGGTATTATCTCCATTCTATCTTTTTGCATTTTTTCCTTTCTAATGAGTGCTTCAATCCACTTGAGATTCAATCTTGCATATTTTATATTGCTCTTATCACTTCCAAAGGTATAAGTAATATGTA
The DNA here is from genome assembly GCA_965120395.1 of uncultured Helicobacter sp. Classification (GTDB taxonomy): domain Bacteria; phylum Campylobacterota; class Campylobacteria; order Campylobacterales; family Helicobacteraceae; genus Helicobacter_B. The sequence continues at coordinate 23,677 of CBCPND010000017.1, read as the reverse complement.
TAAAGTTAGAATCTACCACTACATTTGGATAACTTACATCGCCTGTTTGACTGCTATCAATCGTAGTGAGATACCTAAATTCACCACTATCTTTATCCACAAGCCAAAAAAGACTTAAAGCCGATCTAGCGCGAGGCTTATCAAGGCTAGATTCTGGATTATTCAAGCCATCATTATGCAAAAGCAAAATCTCATCATTAACGCTAATAAGCACGCTTGAGCTGTCGTAATTTTTTAGATTACTCTTATATGGAGGATACCATACATTGCCCTTATCATCGCACTGCTGTAGATGCATAACCTCATCATAGCGCATTCTAGAAACTCGTGAAATTCCAAGGCATTGTGCATTGCTTATAGGAATAATACTTGGCTGGAGCTGTTTTTTTAGCGCATTAAGCCTTTTAACAAAGCTCAATCCCCCTCCCTCATCAAAAAACGCTACCAACGCATACTTATCAGCCAACTCGTGATAAAAAGGCAGCATAAATCCGCCATTTTCTAACATTACAGCAGGCGTGCGCACAAGATGAGAGAAATTCACAAACGCGCCCAAATGCAGCTCTCCTACATAATTTAGATTCCATAAATCATCAAAATAAAATTGATAGATTTTAGAAGTCGTCCATCCGCCAAGACTCACGCCCACGACAAACAAATGCACGCGATTTTTAGAATCTCTAAAAACTACAGGATTGCCAAGCTTTCTTATGAATTTTTGACTCAATCTTGAGAGATCACTGGGAGTTAGAATCGCCTTTGGCTCGCTCCAATCTAGTGTGTCTTTCTCAAGAAAACTTTGGTAGATTTTCACATCACGCGCACCTTCTTTGCTCCCAGCGAAATACACCACCATTATTTTAGAATCTAAATCCACAATAGAACTTGAATGCGCCATTTTCTCGATATTTGGAATGTTTGAGCTGTGAATCTTAGATTCTATAGAATCTACAACTATAGAATCTGGGGCTTGTGGATTTTGTGAAATTAAATGGGATGGCAAAACAAAATTAGCTTCATTATAGCTTACTTCGTTTGTAAGCTTAATGATCACGCAGATTCCACAAACCCCAAGTAATGCTAGCCTTAAATAAAATCTTTTATGACTTTTTGGTGATGCACAAACTTTAATGTAATTTAGTGCGCATAAGAGGCTTTGGCGACTTAGCAAGGGTCGCCTTGTGGATTTTTTAGCTTCTGTGCGGATAAATTGAGTAAGATCGCTATACACAGACAAAACAAAGGCGCTTCCACCTTAGAATCTAATGGCGTATTAAACAACCCATCTATGATATATATCGCAATAATCCCTGTCATAGAAGCCGCATACACAATAGCTTTAGTCTTAATCTTTGGGATAAAAACCTTCAATACCGCATAATACAAAAACAGCAACGCCCCAAGCCCTATTAAACCAAATTTCGCTAAGGTATTGAGGATTTGCTGATGGGATTCACCTATGCCATTAGAAGATGGCGGTATTGGGAGCTTAAAGTATGTATTTTCTTGTATGGATTCTCTCATCTCTTTACGCGTCTTGGCATTCATACCTACAATAGGCGAAAGCTTAAACATCGCTATAGCTTCATCCCACATTTTATATCGAAGTGCCATACTTCTGCCCTCGTAATCGCCTAATTTAAATCTCTCGTTATCGACTCTAGCCTCTTGAGCCCTATCAAAAAATGGCTTATAGAATCTCTCTGAGCTAAAAAAGAGCGCCACAATAACAAGCACAAAAAGAAGCCCTCGTCCCAATGACCTAATCCACCCATAAGCCTTACCATAGATAAAAAAGCTAATAATACTTGCTATGCAATATCCAAGCTCAATTCCCCTTGCATTATTTAAAAGCAAGCAAAGCGAACAGATGATACACACAATGCCTGCTAGATTCTTGATTTTCCTATCATCCTTATAATGCAAAAACACATTCAAACAGATAATGCCAATCACACTTGTAAAGTAGCCAAACTGAAAAACCCCATTCATCAAAGACACCCTACCCACACCATAGACAAGTCGCATATATACAGCTAAAATAAAATGTATCACACCACTTATGAATAAAATATAATAAAAGAGCTTTTCTTGTAAGATGATGCGACCCTTAAACACCGCATACAAGATAAACCCATAAAGCAAAAACTTCACATAGGCTTCTTGCATTCCCCAAGTGTCTGTATAGCCCTCATTAACAAGTATTGAAGGAATGCTAGCAAACGCATAGATTCCAAATGCCACAAGCAATAGCCGAATATCCGCATAAGATTCTAGTGTGCGCAGAGTGGCTAGATTTTTACGATTGATGATAAGATATATGCCTAAAGACACCGCCAATAATACATAGCAAATATGTATAGAAACCCTAATGCCATAGAATAAAAACGCTATGCCAAACATCAGTGTAAAAATACTTCCTACAGAAATTTGTCTCATCTCAGTAGCCTTTATGTGTTCTAAAAAAGCGCCATTATACATTTTTTTTTTTTTGATTAAGTTAAAACCGAAGCGATAAGCTCTAAGGGATGTTTAAATTCAGTGTTTGATTTGATTTGATGGAGTGCGTTTGTGATTTGCATTCTGCACGCGCTACATTCTGCGCTTACGATGTTTGCGCGCGTTTGAGTAATCATCTGCGCCTTTGTCGCGCCAGCTTTCAATGTGAGTCTATAGCGATCAGCTTGCATACTCACCCCACCAAATCCACAACATCGATCTGCTTCACTCATCTCGATGATATTAAAGTTTTGTGCCAAAATCGCGCGCAGTTCTTTGTGGATTTTAAGCACCTTTTTAGCGTGGCAAGGATCGTGATAAGTGATGCTAAGATTTTCTATCTTATCTTTTGGCAGAATCTGCATTAAGTTTGTGTGATTATACAGCCAAGCGCTTGCCATTTGCATTTTAGGGAGCAAGGATTCTAGGCGCTTTATCCAAACATCAGAATTATCATCTTTGCTCAAAGCGTGCTTCCAATCGTGCATCAACATCGCCGCGCAAGTCGCCTCAGGAATCAAAATCACATCCACATCATTGATAAAGCCCTCAAAATACACAATGTTTTTCTTAATCAACACAAGCACACTTTTAATATCGCCCGTAAAATACGCTGGTGCACCGCAGCACTCTTGCTTTGGGATAAGCACATCAATGCCTAAAAAATCTAGAATCTTAAGCAAGCTCTTGCCGACATTGATGTAATTATAATTTGCAAGACAACCAATGAAAATGGCAACTTTATTATGTGTTAGATTTTGTGCTTTAGAATCCTGTTTTTGATAATCTTTAGATTTTGTAAGATTTTGTGCCAGATTCTGCACGCTTTCTATATTTTGCAGATTATTTGGATTCTTTGCGTGCTTTTTAGCTAGAATCTCGCCTTGATAAAGTTGCAAGAAGCTTTTTTTCTGGAATGGAAACACAAAGCGATTGCTAAAAAATCGAATCTTTCCGCCTTTATCACCCTGCCCTTTAAACGCACAAGGTGCAATAAATGCCATAAATAAAAACACAAAATCCATAACCTTGCGATGCCTTAAAAGATAAAAATAGATTTTTTTATACCACGCGATGCCATATTGCTTAGCAATTTCAATGCGAACCTTCTCAATCGCCCTATCCACAGGCAAATGACTTGGGCAAACATCCACGCAAGTTGTGCATAAAAAGCAAGATTCTACAAAGTCCTTAAGATTCTTATCTAATGAAAGCTCACCCCTAGAATACGCGCCTATAAGGTCTAAATATCCGCGTGGCGAGGTTACCTCTTCTCTGCGGATTCTATAAATTGTGCATTGTGGCACGCATTTAGCGCATTTCACGCAAGATGATGAGATGGCTTGAAAGTCAATCATATCGTTTTGCTAAATTGTTGTTGGTTGGATTTGGTTAAATACGAATCAAATACCATCGCGATGTTACGAATGAGCATTCCGCCTGTTGGGGTCGTGTAGATTCCGTTTTCATTGATTTTAAGCACATTGATTTTTTTATATTCTTGCAAGGATTCTAATTCTTTTTTAAAATACTGCTTAAAGTCGATTTTATGGCGCTCTTGAATGTCTTTAAATTCTAATTTTAAGTTATTCATAAGTCCCATAATCACTTCTTTGCGTAAAATATCCTCATCGCTCAAAACAATCCCGCGCTCAACTGGAATCTGCCCAGAATCTAGTGCGCGCTCATAGCTTTTTAGATCCTTGTAATTTTGTGTGTAATAATCAAATCCTTCACCAATTGAACTTAAGCCTATGCCAATTGTTTGGGAGAAGCCTTTAGTCGTGTAGCCTTGAAAGTTACGCCTTAACTCGCCATTTTGTGCAGCGATATAAAGCTCATCATCCTTTTTGGCAAAATGATCCATCCCAATCATCTCATAACCATTTTGGCTTAAAAAATGAATCGCTCTCTCTAGAATCTCAAGCTTTTCTTGTGGCTTTGGTAAATCAGCCTCATTAATTTTGCCCATTGTCTTTTTAATCCAAGGCATATGCGCGTAGTTAAAAATCGCCAATCTATCAGGATTTAGCTTAATTACGCTTTGCAAGGTTTGCGTAAAACTTTGGGCATTTTGATGTGGCAGCCCATAAATCAAATCAAAATTTATAGACTCTATGCCAGATTCTCGCGCGATCTTTGTAGCACCTTCTACAAGCGCGATATCTTGGAATCTATTGATTGCTTTTTGCACTTTAGGATTGAAATCTTGCACACCAAAGCTAAGACGATTAAATCCACCATTTTTAAGCACTTTCATTTGATCCTTGCTAAAAAAGCGCGGATCAATCTCGCAACTCACTTCTGCAGATTCTACAAAATTCGGAAAGGTATCGCGCACAAGACTTATAACTTCTGCGAGCTGAGAAGCATTAAAAAATGTCGGTGTGCCTCCGCCGAAGTGGAATTGCACTACTTCGCGCTTGGTATTCATAAGCTGCGAGAGAATCTGGAGTTCTTTTTTAAGGTATGAGATGTATTTGGTTTTGTTATCCTCTTTATTCGTATAGATTACATTGCAACCGCAAAAATAACACGCACTGCGACAAAAAGGTAAATGCACATAAAGCGAGAGTGGAATCTTGCTTTTTATGGCTAGCTCATCATTGCGTAAAAATGCCTTTTTAAGCTCTTCATAATCAAAGCCTTGATGGAATTCAACAGCTGTGGGATAGCTCGTGTATCGTGGGGCAGATTTGGAATATTTGGCAAATTGCTTAAAGTCAATCATTGCATCCTCTGTTGTTTGCATTATTTTACATACTTATTCTTTGCGGAATAAATGCTCACTAAAATCAAAAAACAAATTTGGATATTCTTTTTTGAGATTCTGCACTAGGGTTTTTGTGTTGATATGAGGCAATGAGCCATCTTGAAGTCTTTTAGATTCTAGCGCACGCAAAGCCACTGCCATCACATCATCAAAGTCAATTGGCGCACTTTGGCTTACATCCCTTGCAAGCTCTAAAGCTACCTTCTCTTCGTGCGTATCGCGAATGATTGAGATGATTCTCTTTAAAATACTTTGTGGCATTACGACATACTCTTGCTCATCAGCACCTTTTAGAAACCACACTTCATCTTGGGCAAATTTACCACTTTCAAGGTTTAAAAGCATTTGTGTATCTGAGATTTGATTAGCCCTGATAATATTGTCAGATTGGACAAAGCTTGATAGTTCTAATTTGGGTGATTTTATCGGTTTTGTTGTAGCCATACCATTATTCCCTTTTGAATATGTAGTCGATTGTGGGCTTCTTGCCACACTTTGCTTTGTGCGCCTTCAAAAACTTCTTCGCTTACTTCATAGCCTCGATATGCCGGAAGGCAATGTAAAAATATCGCCTTTTCGTGCGCAATTTGTAGCGATTTATTATCTATACAATAATCCTTAAAGATTCTCATTCTTTCTTGCTTTTGCTCTTCTTGACCCATAGAGACCCAAGTATCAGTCGTTAAGACATTGCAATTTTGAAGTGCTTGCTTTGGATCTTGTGTTAGAATTATTTTCGCGCCTGAAGCTTGACTCATTTTAAGCGCCAAATTAAGCACATCAGAATCTGGCTCAAACCCTTTTGGACAGCCAATTCTAAGCTCAAAGCCAAAGATTCCAGCCAAATAAAGCCACGAATGCGCCATATTATTCCCATCACCCACATAGCCAACGACAGGATTGGTAATTTTACTAGGCAAATCTATACTTTTATCAAACTCTCTCCTCTCTTGATAAAATCCACACTCAATCATCGTCATAAAATCCGCTAAAACCTGCACGGGATGATACATATCTGTAAGTCCGTTAATCACGGGCACACTTGAATATTTCGCAAATTCTTCAAGTCGCTCTTGCTCAAATGTGCGCATCATAATCATATCAACCATTCCACTCATCACACGCGCAGTATCTTTTAGTGGCTCTCCACGCCCAAGTTGCGTATCTTTCCCCATAAGCACAATGGCATTTCCGCCAAGCTGATAGATTCCAGCTTCAAAGCTAACTCTTGTGCGCGTTGAAGGTTTGTCAAAAATCATTCCAAGTATTTTATTTTGTAGCAACTTTGGGGTGGTTTGCGGATTTCGCATAAATTCTTGCTTGATGAGAAAGCTTAAGTTTAAAATCTCTATAATCTGAGACTTTGAAAAGTCCTTTAGTGTTAGAAAATGCTGCATCCCCGATCTCCAAACAAATTAGGCTTAATCATACTTAAAAATCACTAAAAACAATCTTATGAATATGATTTAAGGCGTTTAACTTTATTATAAGAAAAAATAAATCACAGATTCTAGATTCTGCAGAATCTAAAATGGATTCTGCAAATTAAAATAATTAGCCTATTTTTATTCTATTCTTTCACCATTTTTATAATTTACTTCACCACATAGACCAGATCCATAATGCTCTTTATGTAATCCATTTTTTCTAAAGAAATTGAGTAGTTTTATCATAAATATTCCTTTCTTAAATTTTGTATCATATCTTAAATAGCTTTTAAAGACAAAGTCAATATTTAGTGAATATAGCCAATTTTTTATTTCAGATTCTAAAATCCGAATAAAACTTACAAACACATCTTATAATCTCACGATTTTTGCGCTCATTCCGCCCATATTTGGCGGCGCATCCTCAAAAGAGAGAACCTTTGGATGTTGTTCTAAAAATTCTTTTACAACTCTTGAGAGCCTTCCTGTGCCAATTCCGTGGTAAATGAGCACTTCATCAAATCCAGCCAAAAGACTATCTGATAAAAATTTATCCATTTTCTCAATCGCTTCATCCGCGCGCAATCCGTGCAGATCCAAGCTCACATTTAATTGCGAAGTGATTTTTATACTTTGGGATTTTTGAATTTTGGAGTATTCTGGTATATTTGGGGTGGATTTTAGATTCTGGGCTTGAATCTTAAGGCGCATTCCAGAATCTAGCTCTACAAAGCAATTTTCTCCATTTATGCTTAAAATCTTGCCTCTTTGTGCGCCGTATTTCACACAATCATTTATGGCAAATGTTTTTGTTTGTGTCGTGCTTTTAATTGGTGTATCTTTGATTTGTGCGCGGATTTTATTTGCTTTTGTGATATTTTGATGAGCTTGGGGCATTGTTTTAACTTGCTGTTTTAAAATCTCTAAAGCCTCTTTGTAAGTTTGCTCTAGATTATAGAGATTGCGCTCATATTCTTGCTTGAGATTCTCGCTTAAATTCTCATAATGAGATTTTTTAGCTTCATATTCTTGGATTTTTTTATCTAGCGCGATGTTTTTAGATTTTAGCTCTAGTTCTAATTTTGTGGATTTCTCAATGAGTTCATTAAGTCTCTCTTTATCCTTGCCATAATGTTCAATTGCTAAATTGACAATATTTCTTGGAATCCCATAACGCACAGCAGTCTCAAAGGCATAACTCTTCCCAATGCTGCCTTGCATAAACTCAAAAATCGGCACTCCTCGCTTAATATCATAAAGTGCTGCACAAATTTGCACGCGAGAATCATTAGCTATAAGTGCGGCTAATCGCTTGTGGTGCGTGGTTATAATAAGCTTTGCGCCTTTATCAAGCAAAATCTCTAAAAGCGTCTTATAAAGGCTTGAAGCCTCATCAGAATCCGTGCCAAGCTCGATTTCATCCACGCCTAAAAGCATATTTTCACAATTTAGGATCTTACTAAAGTTAAGCATTCTTCCTGCGAAAGTGCTAATGTCGTTTTTTGTGTTTTGCGGATCGGCGATTATTGCGTGGATGTTTTTAAAATGTGGAATTTGGCTTTTGTGTGGATTTATCTTAAAAGGCAAAAGATTTTTAGCTAGAAATGCACTGCTTAGAATGGATTTTAAAAGCATTGTTTTCCCTCCAGCATTTACGCCAGTAACGACTAAAAGATTCTTAGAAAAATCAATATTAAGTGGTTTTGGTGCAGTAAGAATGGGGTGTGAAAACTCGTGTAGTATGATTTTATGCGTATTTTTCGTGGGTAAGATAAATTCTAGATTCTCGCTTTTAGCAAAATTTATGCGCGCACATAAAAGATCAAACCTATCAAACTCCTTATTGATAAAGCCCAAAAACAAAATATGCTTGCTAAAAATATGGCTTATCTCCTCACAGATTTTAAAAAGCGTGAGTTCAAGCTCATCTTCTAAATCTTTTTGCTTTTGATAAAGAGCTTGAATATTTTGTGGCAGAAGATAAAAAAATCCACTTTGTGAGCGCATTAAAATCGTGCCTTTTATGGCTTTGCTAAAGCCAGCTTTTAAAAGTAGGGTTTGTGTCTGGTTTATAAGGTGGATTTGCTTATCAATTAAATAGGGTTGCAAATTTGGCAAAGACAAAAGCATTGAAAGCTCGCTTTTGATTTTAGATTTTAGGTTAAGAAGGGCTAAATTTAAATGATCAAACTGCGGATAAATGCCAGCTTTTATGCACCCTTCATCATCAAATATCTTTAAAATCTCTTGCAAACCTTGTGGAATCTTAATATTATGCAGCATCTCATAAAGCATCATTTCAGGTGTTATAAAAGTTAAATTTTTAAACGCGCTAAAATATCTCATAATTTTTATAAAGCTAAAAATCTGTGCTAAATTAAGTGTGCCAGATTTTTTAAGATGTAAAATCTCAGAATCTAGATTTTGCATTTGTGGAATTTGTGGGAAATTTATCTTATCTAGCTCATCTAAAATCTTTTTATAAAATGTGATATCTCCTTGTAGCACGAAGCTTTTCTCACGCGCCAAAAATGTATAGAATCTAGCAATAAATTCTCTTAAATCCAAAAGGTCAAATAGATCCTCAGATGCTTTAACAGTTGATTTCATAGAGTTTTTTGCGCTCGCTTGAGCTTGCGATATTAAGCTGTTTGCGGTATTTGGTAATCGTTCGGCGCACGATTTTTAGATTAAATTTTTCTTCTATAAGTTTTTGTAATTTTAAATCACTTAAAGGCTTTTTGCGATCTTCATTTTTAATCATCTCACTTAAAAAGTCCTTCAAAGACGCATTACTCACATCGCCATCAATTGCTGTGGTAAAAAAACTCTTAATTGGAAAAATTCCACGCTTGCATTCTAGGTATTTGTTTGAAATCGCGCGTGAAATCGTGCTTGGCGCATAGCCTAGCTCTTGGGCAATGTCTTTTAGCTTCATTGGCTTCATTTCGCCACCTTGAAAAAAGTCATACTGATAATCCACAATCATAAGCCCCACTTTTTTAATTGTAGCTTTTCGCATCTCAAGCGCATCAATCAAATCGTGCGCTTCTTTTGTCTTGCTTTTAATATAAGCTTCATCTTCTTTTGTAAGCTTATTGTGGGTGATTTTATCAAGCTGCACAATTGGATAATACTCATCATTGATCATCACCGCAAGCCCATTTTCATCTTCTTGAATCAAAATGTCTGGAATCTTAAAAATCTCTTCGTGGTGAAACTCTAATGCTGGAGGGTTTTTAAAGTTTTTGATAATCTTCATTGCCTTAGTATAGTGCCTATTTTTCCTAAATTGATTAAGATTATCTAGATTCTGAATAATTAAAGAGCATAAATCATAAATCTCAGGATTTTCAATATCGGCGTTATTGAGCTGAAAGCAAAAGGATTCTGTGATATTTTTAGCACCCACGCCTCTTGGTTCTAGAAAGCTAAATCTTTGGCGCACTTTTTCGTATTCTTGCTCTTCTACACCTAATCTTTTGGCACACTCGCTTATATTTTCTTTAAAATATCCATCTGCATCAATGCCTTGAATAATATCAAGCGCGATATTTTGACTTAATTGCGTAGGAAAAAGTGGTGGAATAATCTGGGATTCTAGCACATCATAAAGACTTTGATTGCTTATTGTAAGCTGTTCTATTTTATCTGTAAGGGCATTTTTAGTGCGAGGATTAGCACCTCTATAAGCCGTGCTAAAGCTATTTTGCAGAGGTGTTTTCACTTCGACAAGCGGATTCTCAATAGCACATTGTTTTAAAATATCCTCAACCTCAAATAATCCTCCTTCTAAAAACGAAAGCCAATTTTTAAGCGTGGGCGAGAGTTTGCCTTTTAGGTTCTGCCTTAATCTCGCGCCTGCTTGAGCCATAATAATCCTTAAGCCTTAAAATTTTCGCCAAGATAGTATTTTCTCACAAGCGCATTCTCATAAATTTCTTGGGCGCTTCCACTTGCTAGAAGAGAACCTGATTTTATCACATATACCCTATCACAAACTGAAAGCATCTCGCGCACATTATGATCTGTGATGAGCACGCCGATATCCATATCGCTTAGCGTTTGGATGATTTTTTGAATATCAATCACAGCGATTGGATCAACGCCCGCAAAAGGCTCATCAAGCAAAATAAACTTTGGCTCTTTAATCAGTGCGCGTGCAATTTCTACGCGCCTTCGCTCACCACCACTTAAACTTAAGCCCTTGCGCTTGCGGATTGGCGCAATGTTAAATACTTCAAGCATTTGCTCGATTTTATGGCTTGCTGCTTTTTTAGATTTAAAAGTCGCTTGGGCTGCTAAAGAGAGGTTATCTTCTACGCTTAAATCTTTAAAAATACTAGATTCTTGAGGCAAATAGCCGATTCCCATATTTGAGCGCTTATGAAGAGAGAATTTGGATAAATTCACACCATCTAAAAACACATCCCCCTCACTTGGCGTTAAAAGCCCACAAATCATATAAAAAGTTGTCGTCTTCCCTGCGCCATTTGGTCCTAGCAATCCTACAACTTCTCCGCTTTGAATCTCTAGAGAAATGTTATTTACGATTTTTGTTTTTTTGATATGTTTGGCTAGGTTTTTGGCTTCAAGTTTATGCGTCTTCAAAAAGATTCCTTAATGTTATGTAATAAGTCGTATTTTACAAAATATATGATTTGAAAACTTTTAACTTGCAAAACTTATTTAAAAATTTTATAGATTCTAGCATTTTCATTAAAAGTAATTTCCACAAGCCAAAAATCCATACCGCAATCTTCTAAAATCGTGCTTAATGCATCTCCCCACTCAACAAAATGCAAACCATCTTGACTTAGCCATTCTAAAAGCCCAAGCTCAAGCATCTCGCGCAAATCGTGGTTGTATAAATCATAATGATAAATGTTTTGCGCGTATTGATGCATTATGCTAAAAGTTGGGGAAGTTACAACTTCATTGATTCCTTTTGCCTTAATAAACTCACTTACAAGTGTCGTCTTCCCTGTGCCAACCGCACCATTTAAGAGAAAAATCCCACCTTCTTTTTGCAAAAGAATTTTTATCACATCAGTTAGATTCTCAAGATTAGCGTGTATCTCAATCATATTTTATTTATCATCAAGATCTTGCACAGACATTTGTGTCGCGCCGAAGTTTTGCTTGATTTGCTCTATTAGTTCTTTGTTATTTTCTATAAAGATTTGTGTTTGAGATTTTTGGTTGTTTTGGTTTTGTTGCGTAGAATCTAGGCTAGATTCTGGCGTGTTTTTAGATTCTGTAGAATTTTGCGCATTTGTAGAGTCTTGATTGGCTTTAGGTTTTACATTTATGATTTTTATCGCGCTTGAATTGGGCGCAAAGACATCCTGCACAAGCTCTTGGATAATGCTCCAATATTTTTTCAAAATCTCTTTATTTGCCTCATTTGGATTACTTCTCCACGAAAGCACATTATCATTAAAATCCTCAAACTCAACGCTTGTAGAAAAAGCCTCACCGAGCTCTAAGGATCGATCATAAATGCGCTTTTTAAGCTCCTCAAAAAGTGTTATAAATTTTTGTCGTGTTTGTGGCGCAGGATTCTGCAAGTTAAAATCTTTAGATTCTGGTGTGCTTAAGTCTTGCGAACTAGAATCCTCAGAGTCTAGCACTTGGCTATTTTTAGAATCTTGATTTACTTTAGTTGAAGCTTTGCTGGATTCTAGATTCTTGGATTCTAGCTCTTTTATGGCGGTTACAATATCTTTTAACTTCAGTGCCTCACGCATTTTAAGGCTCATCAAAAGTAAGACAAAAGCACCATCTGGATTAAGATTAAGCAAAAATTTAGTCTGTGTTAAAATCCCTAAAAATCGATCGATTAGTAACAGCGGATAATCCTTGTTCTGCGAGAAAAGCATATCTTTTAAAAATATCAACATCTCATCAATAATCATCTCACATTCATATTCGCCAAGAATCTGTAAGCTATTTTTTAAACCTTCCTCGTCATTATGGATAATGCAGGCGAAAAAGTCTTGCAACTTTTTAGGATCGACAACGCCTAACATTTGCGTGATCTTTTGCGTGCTTAAGAATCTATCGCAATAATTTATCGCTTGATCGGTTAAAGTTAGCGTATCGCGCAAGCTTCCCGCACCAGATCGCGTAATAATCTCTAATGCTTCATCCTCATAAGCCACGCCTTCTTTTTGTAGAATCTCTTTTAAATGTGCTATGACACTACTGTGCGGGATTTTCTTAAATCTAAAATGCTGCGTGCGACTCAAAATCGTAGCTGGAAGCTTGAGTGGATCGGTCGTGGCAAGAATGAATTTTACATATTCTGGCGGTTCTTCAAGTGTCTTTAAAAGCGCATTAAAGGCTTCTTTTGTCAGCATATGCACTTCATCAATAATAAAAATCTTAAATCTTCCCATCGATGGGGCGTATTTGGTCTGCTCTATGAGATCACGAATATCATCGATTCTGCGATTTGAAGCACCATCCATTTCGATAATATCAAGATGTCGCCCTTCAAGCGCGGATTTACAATTTGCGCATACACCACAAGGCATAGAAGTTGGTCCATTTTCACACTCTAAAGCACGCGCTAGAATCCGAGCCGAACTCGTCTTGCCACTTCCGCGCAAACCGCTAAAAAGATAAGCGTGAGTTATACGGTTTTTATCAAGGGCTAAAGAAAGGGTTTGAGATATAGCATCTTGCCCGATGAGATCTTTAAATAAAGTGGGGCGATACTTTAAAGCAAGCGCGAGTGCCATTTTTTACCTTTTGGCTTTGATTTGGATGAGAGATTATAGCTGATTTATCCTAAAGCTAAAATTTGTAAGACTTTGTGATAAGAAATTCTGTAAAAATCTAAGCAAAACAAGCAATCTCATTACTAAGGAGTGCTTCTTAATTAAGTAGTATCTAGCTAGAATCTATACTCCACATAACCCCTAAAAGTCATATAATCCGCTCCCCCAAATCGACTTTTTGCAGGAGTTGGATTACTCATACCTATGGCTGCAAGCCCTATTTTTACGCTTGATATGATATGTATATCTACCTTTGCTTCCCAATTCCAAATAGTTTGACTATTCACAAAAGTCGCCCTAACAGCCCCATATGCGCTTAAAAAATTATCCCAAAAGCTCATCGAGATAAACGCATAGGGAGTCGTCGCACCATAATAAAATATTCCATCCGTGCGCTCAAAAGGTGTGTGCTGCCCAAAGCCATCGATATAAATCGCTCCACCTGAAGGTGTGCCAATACCCCCTACACCTATGCGAAACCACGAAAAATCAAAGCTACCCTCAGCCCATATCAGCCCACCACCTCCACTATGTGCAGCTTTTCTAGTATTATCGAGCTCTACATAAGACATTAAATGCGCCATTGCCTTAAAAAGAATGTTTTTTGTAATAGGTAAATCAAAATCCCCTCTTATACCCGGAGCGACAAAAAAGTTTGGGACAAAATAAATATAGGGCATAATCTTAACTGGCACTTTAGGGATACTAATTATTGCATTGAGATAAAATGCTCCACCACTCCATTTAGCATCGATATAATCCCCAAAAACACCAAAATTATCTGCATAATAGTTTGTGATATAGGCATTTCTCAAAGCCCAAGTGAATGAAAAATCCACATATGGAACTAAATCATAGCGCACGCTCAAGCCCTCGCTAAAGTGTGTCATCCACTCTTCATCAATGCTGTATCGCCCAATTGTTCCGCCAAACTTCTCATACTGATGATAATAATCTACATAAAGCTGTGTGAGATCAAAATAAGTCTGCCCTTTTCTAAAATCTCCCGTTTGTGCTTCATAAAGCTTGGGGATAAGCCATAATTCTGCCCCAAATTTATATCCGCTAAATCTCCTTGTCTCATAGCCAAGACTTAAGTTTAAGTCCCCATAAGTAGGCGATTCTTCAATTGTTTGTTGAAATAATGCCCCCGCGTGCCCATAAATTAACCCTCGCCTAAATGCATCCTCAAATGAGTTTGCAGGCGTATCACTGAGTTGGATGGATTGATTGGGTAACTCCACAGCATATAATACACCCATAATGCCTAAAAAAAGAAAAACAAGCTTTTTTAACATTTAGTGTCCCCTAGTGACATTTACATCCTTGCATAATTTCGCTTTATTTTGGTAAAACACAGCAAAAACAATGCCACTAATATTTTTTTTTAATTTTTTTTACTATAGACTTATATAATTTTTAATTTAAGGCACTTGATTGAAACAATTAGTAATGATGTGTTGGGGGTTGGCTTTTTATGCTTTAAGCGCGATAGAGCAAATCCCAGAACCAAATATCCCTTATGTAGAAACTATAGAGCCTGTTTTTATATCAAAATCAGATCTTATAAAAGCTCTAAATTCTACTCAAACTTTAAAAATCATTATGGCTGGAGATGCCCTACTCCATACAGGCGTTTTTAAAGACGCAGAATCTAAATCCTTAAAACCCGACACTTTTCCTTCTTATGATTTTACAAAAATGCTAACCCTAATAGCCCCAATTATCAAACATTACGACCTTGCGTTTTATAATCAAGAAACGATTCTAGGAGGCAAAGAGTTGGGTTTAAGTAGCTATCCTACCTTTAATTCCCCACAAGAATTTGGTGATAATATGCTTAAACTAGGCTTTAATATGGTATCTCTAGCCAATAATCACACTTTAGATAAGGGCGAGAGAGGTGTAAGAGCTATGCTTAATTTTTGGCATAAGAAAGAAATAGAGAATCCAGATCTTTGCATTGCTGGGAGTTATTCTAGCTTTGAAGATAGGGCAAAACCACGTATATTCAAAAAAAATGGCATTACATATGCGATGCTTGCATACACCTATGGAACAAATGGCATTCCTATTCCTAAAGGTAAAGAATATTTGGTTAATGTCTATACAAAATCTATGTTAAAACAAGACATTCAAGAGCTGCGCCCCAAGGTTGATTTACTCATCGTTTCAATGCATTGGGGGATTGAGTATGACTTTAATCCAAGCAAAGAACAAAAAGAATTAGCCCACCTTTTGGCAAGTCTTGGGGTGGATATAGTTATTGGCAACCACCCTCATGTCATACAACCAATTGAATGGATAGGCAAAACCCTTGTGATTTATTCTTTAGGTAATTTTATATCTGCCCAAAAAGGCACAAAAAAGCGCATAGGAATGCTAGCAGGGATAGACATCATTAAGAAAAATAACACAATCGAGCTAAAAAACCTGCGCGCAGAGCTCATTTACACATACTACAACGCGCAAATGAGGGACTTTAAAATCTATCCGTTTAAGAAAATCAATGATAAGATTTTGCCAAATTCAAAAGAGATTTATAAAAAATATCTCAATATCATAAATGGCGTTAATGCCAGACTTTAAGGCTTTAGATTTTGTAGAATATAGAATCTCTTTTATTTTAATCAAGAGCTAGAGTTTGTATGCGATTTGGCGCACCTTTTTATCAAGCGCTAAAACCTCTTCATAAGTGCCTAAATTAGGTATAATTTTAAAAGATTCCATTACCTTAAACACAATCTCACTAATACGCCCAAAGACGATTTTATCATCTAAAAATTTCTCAACTGCAACTTCATTTGCCGCATTTAACACAACACCAAGCTTTGGATTTTTTAAAAGAGTATTTTTAAGTGTCCAAAGCGGATAACGATTTAAATCTATATCTTCAAAGCTAATATTTTGAAGCTGTTTTAATGATAGAGAATCTATAATTTTTTCTTTTGAAGCAAGCCTAGAATCTAGCGCATAAGCGATTGGCAAGCGCATATCAGGCAAGGCAAAATGCGCCGTTGTGCTACCATCAATAAACTCAATTAGCGCGTGGATACGCGATGTGCGCTCAATAAATGCCTCAACTTCACCAAACCCAAACAACCAAAACGCCTCTAGCACTTCAAAAAGTTTATTTGCCATTGTGGCAGAATCTATGGTAATTTTTTGCCCCATTTGCCAGTTTGGATGTTTTAGGGCTGCAATCTTGCTTTGATGAAAAATATCCCTTATCTCCATATCACGAAAAGCCCCGCCACTTGCGGTAATTATCAATCGCTTGATTTGTCGATTGTTTTTTAGATACCAAAGCCCAAAATGCTCACTATCAATGGGAACTATTTTTGTCGTATCAAGTAGCCAGCCTCCAGCTACTAGAGATTCTTTATTTGCAAGGGCTAATGTTTTGTCGCACTGCTGTGTGATAATGCTTGGTAAAAGCCCACGAAAACCCACAAGTGCATTTAACACGAAGTTACTTTTAGATTCTTTGATGGTTTGTATTATCCCTTCATCGCCATAAAACACTTCAGCACCCAAAGGTTCTAAAAGATGTGTATTTTCTTTTTTAGCGATACAGATAAATTTAGGCTTGAATGCTTTGATTTGTTTGTTTAAAATAGCGATATTATCGCCTGCTACGAGGGATTCTACTTGTTTATTAAATCTTTTGGCTATCTCAAGAGTGGCACGTCCAATAAAGCCTGTGCTTCCTAAGATAATCATAGTGCTGAGTTAATGATATCTGGGATGATACTAGAATCTTGAATACTTTGCCACTTCTCAAAAAAATAAAGTAAAAAATGCAGTGCAATCGCACCAAAGAACAGTGCATCAAGCCTATCTAAAATACCTCCGTGTCCGGGTAGAATATTACCAGAATCTTTAAGGTTTGCCTTGCGCTTTAAATAGCTCTCATATAAATCCCCAAAAATACTTGCCACCCCAACAAGCACACTCAATAAAATAGAGATAGCAAAATTTACACTCAATGCCCAAATCCCAATAACACTTCCAACAATAACTGCCAATCCTAAGCCAATGATCGCACCCTCTAGTGTCTTTTTAGGAGAAGTCGACGTAAGTTGAGTTTTGCCAATAGCCTTGCCACCAAAATATGCGCCAATATCACAAAGCGCAACAATCAAAAACAACCAAACCAAACCTTGTGTTTGAAAATCAATATAGACACTATAAATGGCTAAAAATGGAATCGTAGGATAAATAAATGGTAGAATCTTTTTAGAATCTAGCTTTTGCGTGTAAGCAAGATACCCCGCTAAAATCATACACGCGACAATTCCAGCTTCAATAGGTCTATTATTAAAAAACGCCAAAATCCAAACAAGCACAGCAAACCCATAAAGCTTTAGATTCTGCTCAATCCCATAAAATGCCAAACTTTCTTTAAAGCCAATGATAAACAAAATCCCTAAAGTCAGCCATACAAGAATCTGGTTATTTATCAGTAATAAAATAATTAACCCCGATATAAGAACGATAGCTGTAACATAGCGATTTTTATCATTTATGAATTTTTCTTTTAAATTATTCACTCTAAACTTCCTTGC
Organism: uncultured Helicobacter sp.; assembly: GCA_965120395.1. GTDB lineage: Bacteria > Campylobacterota > Campylobacteria > Campylobacterales > Helicobacteraceae > Helicobacter_B. The sequence continues at coordinate 5,625 of CBCPND010000017.1, read as the reverse complement.
ACTTTGAAAAATATTGTATTATACCAAAAATTTTAGAGTCCATTAAATTTAAGGAGATCTATGCAAAACAGATCCAAACAAGCAAAATTTATAGCTCAAATTGTTGATTTTTTACGCAAACAAGCCAAAAAGCGTAAAATCCCCAATGCTGTTGTAGGATTAAGCGGAGGAATAGATTCTGCTGTTGTAGCTATATTATGTAAAATTGCTTTTAAAGATAGACTAACCGCTTTAAGCCTTCCTTCCTCAAGCTCAAGTGAGCGCTCTCTTAAAGATGCTAATCTTTTAGCAAAAACATTTAATATTCCGCTTAAAGTGATCTCACTTAGTGAATATGATAAAGCCTTTATGCAGGCAAATCCTAAAGCCACGCTTTTGCAAATTGGAAACTTTTGTGCGCGCTTAAGAATGGCTATACTTTATGATTTCTCAAGTCAAAATAACGCTCTTGTAATTGGCACAAGCAATAAATCCGAACTAATGCTTGGCTATGGTACGATTTTTGGGGATTTAGCTTATGGTATAAATCCAATAGGCAGTTTGCTTAAGAGCGAGGTTTTTTCTTTGGCAAAAGCCCTCAATATCCCAAAATCTATTATTGATAAGCCGCCTAGTGCTGATTTATACCAAGACCAAAGCGATGAAAAAGATCTTGGATTCTCATATGTTCAAATCGATCCTTTGCTTGAGGCAATTTGTAAAAAATATGGTGATTTTACAAATACCAAAAACTACAGGCATATAAAACGCTCATTTTTTATTAAAAAAGGCTTTGAGCCAGATTTAGTTAAGATGGTTACCTATAGAATCAAAGCTAATCTTTTTAAGCGCAAAATGCCACAAATCTTCATTCCAAAGCAATAATATGGGATTTTTGTATCGCTATTTTTATACACCTTCATTTTGGCAAAAGATTCTAGCCTATATGCTTGTGCCTATAAGTTTGGTGTATTGCGCTGTTGCTACATTCAAACGCAATATCTCTAAAAAGCAAGATTTTGGAGTGCCTATTATTTCTGTTGGGAATCTCATTGCTGGAGGGAGTGGCAAGACACCATTTATCATTCAAATTGCACTTTTCTTATCACAATGCCAGTATGGCGATATTTGCGTTATATCTCGTGGCTATAAGCGCAAGAGCAAGGGGCTTGTGTGGGTGAGCCATAAAGGCGTGCTACTTTGCGATGTGAAACAAGCAGGCGATGAGGCGTATTTAATTGCTAAAAGCTGTAAAGACATAAGTGTAATAGTATGTAACAATCGCAAAAAAGCCATTAAAGAGGCTATCTCTAAGGGGGTGAAAATCATTCTTTTAGATGATGCCTTTCGCTTTAATTTTGTCAAAATGGACATTATCTTGCGCCCAAAAAATGAGCCATACTTCAGATTCTGCCTACCTAGTGGTATTTATCGAGAATCTCCAAAGCTTTATGAAAGCCTAAAACACCAAGCACGCCCGATAAAAATCGCTCAAGAATCAAAAGACTTCCACCGCTATGTAAAAATAGAAAATCAAAGTCCAAAAATGCTTCTTCTTACAGCGATTGCCAATCCTGCTAGGCTTGATGAGTTTTTAGTAGGAATTACAGATAAGATTGTGGGCAAAATCACCCTTAGAGATCATAGCGATTTTAATAAGGATGATCTTTTAACTCTTATGCAGAAATTTAAAGCAACTTCACTGCTTGTAACAACAAAAGATGCTGTAAAGCTTGAGAATTTTGAATTACCCTTAAGTATAATGGAGCTATTTTTAGAGATTGAAAGCCATATTTTAAATGCTATTAAAAGCTACATTATGCTTTATATTAACCCAAAGCAAATCCCAATCTTAGTTCAGCCTAAATCTCCGATATTTTTAAGTGCACACCCCAAATATAATGTTTTAAATCTTTTTATGAAAGCTTGTCCAAATGCAAGCAAGCTTGATCTTTTAGAAGTGATTGAGTATCTGATTCTGCAAAGTTTAGATATGAAGCACCACATTTGGCATACAAATTTTTGGTTGCCACACAGAAACGATCTTGCAGAAAATTTTTCTTATGATGCTGAAGCCATTGAGATGATAGGCGAGCTTTTTATCGAGCAAATGATTGATATAAAAATCCAAAATCAAGATTCTAGCCTTATCTTATCTTTATTTTTACCTCAAAGACATAAAGCTTGGGAGCATTTTAGAGATATGGTCTTGTATTCAAGCCCATCGCCCATTATTGATGATAGGACAGATTTTAACGATATTTGGAATCCTAAAAACTGGAGCAATATGCAAATTTTTATGGGGCGCACATCAAAAGGCGATAATTACTTCTCATTTACGCTTGCACCTAGATTCTATGAAAAATACAGAGATATCACACTAGAGCTTTAAGACTTTTTCTTTTTACTCATAAGGATATTTAAGATTTCTACGATAAGTGAAAAAATCATTGCAAAATATATATAGCCTTTTGGTATATGAAAATGCAAGCCATCAGCTATAAGCACCACTCCTACGATAAATAAAAACGCCAAAGCCAAAATCTTTAAACTTGGATAAGTATCAATAAAATTTGAAATCCCCCCAGAGGCAAACATCATCACAAAAACTGCCAAAATAATCGCTAAAATCATAATTTCTAAATGATTTGCCATTCCCACAGCAGTGATTACAGAATCTAGCGAGAAAACAATATCTAAAAATGTAATCTCAACAATCACAATCCAGAATCTAGCAACTTTTGAGACTTTTTCTTTTATGTGTTGCTTAAACACTTCTGAATGAATCTCTCTTATGGATTTATAGAGCAAAAACAGCCCACCAATAAAAAGCACCAAATCCCGCCCTGATACTTCAAGCCCTTGAATATCAAATAATACTGCAGTAAGATTTGTCATCCAAAATAAAACCACTAAAAGTGCGATGCGAGAAAACATCGCAAAAAACAGCCCTAAGATTCTAGCCTTTGCCTTTTGATGAGAAGGCAAGCGACTTATAAGAATACCTATAAATATGAGATTATCCATCCCTAAGACAATTTCTAAAGCAGTGAGTGTAAAAAGTGCTATCCAAGCGCTAGGATCGCTTATCCAAGCGATCATAACCAGCCTTTTTTCTTAAAGTAATAAATAGGGATAAGCGTTGAGGCAATCATTAACATCAAAACAAAAGGGTAGCCAAACTCCCATTCTAGCTCAGGCATATATTTAAAATTCATCCCATAAATCGTGCCTATCAAAGTAGGTGGCATCATCGCCATTGTAACGACTGTGAAAAGCTTGATAATTTTGTTTTGTTCAATGTTGATTTGGCTTGAAAGCAGACTTTGTGTGTTATCAAGGACATTGAGATTTGCAGTAGTAAAATCTACAATTGAGTTTAAATCCTTTAGCACAATGCCTAAATCCTTTTTAATATCAGAATCTACCTTACTGCTTTTAAGTAGCATAGTAATCGCGCGTCTTTTATCAAAGAGAGAATCCCGCACACTCATTGTGAGCTCTTGGAGGTTTGAAAGCTTGGCTAGATGGGCGTTATAATCTCTTGCATTTTGATCAAACACCGCCCTACGCAAAAGCTTCGAGAGCTGTGCTGCACCCTCTATCATATCCGCATCTTGCTCTACTCTTACTTCAAAGATTCTGCTTAATAAATCAAGTCCATCTTCAAAGCTCCTAGGACTTCTCAAGACGCTTTGTTGAATCTCGTTAAATACCTTAAAATCCGCATAGCGCAAGGTAAATAAAATCCCTTTAAACAAGATAAAAGTAACCGTTTCATTATGCAGTTCCATTTGGTTATTACGCATTAAAAAGTAAGTGTTAATCGTGATACTTTGTGCATCCTCAAAGTAGCGCGCAGATTCTTCTATCTCCTCGCGCTCTTCTTTTGTAGGGACATCAAGGTTGTAGGTTTTAGCAATGTGAGAAATTTCCAAAGCCGAAGGATGCAATAAATCAATCCACAAAATCGCACCTTGTGGGAGTTCAAGACTTTGTGTATCGCTCAAACTCTCGCGTCTAACCACACCGCCTTGCTTGAAAAACACATTCATCATTGCACACCCCCAAATCTCAATATTATTTCTTATCTAACACTTCAAATGCCGGAAGAATCTTACCCTCTAAAAGCTCTAAACTAGCCCCTCCTCCAGTGGAAATAAAGCTCATATTGTCTCTCTCTCCCGCCCTTTCAACTGCATCTGCTGTATCACCTCCGCCAATAAGGCTAAAAGCATAAGTTGCCGCGATAGAATGTGCGACATTAAATGTGCCTCTTGAGAATTGCGAGACTTCATAAATTCCCAAAGGTCCATTCCAAATAATTGTCTGTGCGCTTTGGATAACTTGCGTAAAAAGCTTAGTAGTTGCAGGTCCCATATCTACAGCGATATATCCGCTTGGGACATCTTGGACTGGCGTGATTTTAATATTTGTGTGGTTTTTAATATCATCTGTGCTTACTACATCCACAGGCAAATAAATATTGACTTTCTTTTGGGCGGCTTTTTGAAGGATATTTCTTGCTTCATCGATGAGTTCGTGTTCGACTAAAGACTTTGCCATATCAAAACCCATAGAGCTCAAGAATGTATTACTCATCGCACCGCCAATGATGATTTTATCCACGACATCTAAAATGTTAGATAGTAGCTCTAATTTTGAGCTAACCTTACTTCCACCAACAATTAGCAGCACAGGTTTTAGCGGATTTGCCAAAGCTTTAGCAAAAGAATCTATCTCTTTTTTAAGCAACAATCCTGCGACTTTATCTTTGACAAATGTAGCGATTCCATAAGTGCTAGAATGCGCACGATGGCTTGTGCCAAATGCGTCATTGACATACACATCACAAATGGAGGCAAGCTTTTGGCTTAATCGCTCATCATTTTTCCCTTCACCTGCATAGAATCTAATGTTTTCTAGCAAAATAATACTTCCTTTTGGTGCATCAAGTGCGATCACGGATTCTATAGAATCTGCAAATAACACATCCTTATCAAGCAAACGCTCTAATCGCTTTAAAATATGACATAAAGAAAGTTCAGGCTGATTGCCTTTGGGACGCCCTAGGTGGCTTACAAGGATGATTGATTGTGGCTCATTGTCGATGCAATAATTTATCGTAGGAAGTGCCTCGCGGATTCTAGTGTCATCAGAGATGTTAAAATCCTCATCCATTGGCACATTAAAATCCACACGAATTAACACTCTTTTATCTTTCAAATCCACATCGCGAATCGTTTTGACTTGTTGCATAAAAGTGATTCCGGCTACTTGCTTCATAATAAACCCTTGATTATTAGAGATTTGGAATCATAGCATAAATTGCTGCTAGTCGCAAAGGTTTAATCTTGGATTGTTAGGTTTTGCAAAGCTTGATAGCAACAATTTCTCATCTCAATCCCTAGAATGTAAAAGGTGTGGATTTTATGCAATAATTACAGATTTTAAAAGGCACACGCCAAGTGTGCTAACCCACTCAAAATAAAGCTTCTTTGGAAAATCCAGCAAATTAGAATTTTTTAATTTCAATTCAGAATTTAAAGTAAATCCGGGATCTAGCATAATTGCAAAATTGTAGATTCTAAATAAATTAGATTCTATGATAAATTTAAAATCCGACACAAAATAGAATCTGTTGCG